>JAFGXW010000108.1 GCA_016936415.1 Bacilli bacterium
AGTCAATATGTTTTCGAAATTACATTAAACGAAGGTAAAACTGCTTGGGACGTTAAAGGAAACTTAATGAGTGGTATTACTGGTGTTGTTCATCCTGCTAATTTTGAAGCTGGAATGAATGATGGTAGAACTCAAACTACTTATGGTACAATCGACAATCCTTTGGTATCTTATGGTGTTTATAATTTAACTACTTGGGAAGATGGACAATTATTTATCTTCACACGTAATGATGATCATTATATGGCTGATATGTACAGAATTAAACATGTACGTTACGAAGTTATCGCAGATCAAAGTATCGCTATAGATGAATTTAAAGCTGGTCGTTTAGACGTAGTTGGTGTTAGTGGAGATTACTTCACTGAATTCAAATATAGTCCTTATTTACAATTAACTCCTGCAACTACTTTCTTCCGTTTCGCATTTAACATCGCTGGAAGTAAAGAAGCAGATGCAAATGGAGATAAAGCTTATGAATTAAATCCAATTTTGGTTTATCCAGAATTTAGACGTGCATTCTATTTGGCAATTGACCGTGAAGAATTTGCTTCTGAAGTTAGAGCTCCTGCTCATCCTACTTATGGATTCTTAGGACCTGTTTACTTATCAACAGAATATGGTTCAGTAGCTTATCGTTCATCTGAAGCTGGTCTAGCTGTTTTAGCTGATTTATATCCTGAAACTTATGGATTTAACCCAACTGAAGCAAAAGCATTATTCGATGAAGCTTATGCTCAAGCGATAACTGATGGATTAATTGTTGCTGGTGACATCGTTACTGTAGAATACAAATTCTATGACGTTGAAACTAACTGGAAAGTTGCTAACTGGGTTAAATCTACAGTTGAAGCAATCTTTAACCAAGGTTCAAATAAACCTAAATTCAATTTAGCATTAGCTGCTGTAAGTTCTTCAGCTCTTAGCCAAGCTTGGGACAATGGTGACTTTGAAATGACATTTGGTGGATGGCAAGGTCTTAACTTTGATGCACCTAGTATGTTAGGTCAAGTTTATAACAGTGATATGGCATATATGCTTGAAGTTGGTTTTGATACTGCAAATACAGAAGTTACTGTTAACTTAGCTGCTACTAAAGTTGCATTAGCTACTTGGATTGCTGATTATGAAGCTTTAACAGAAACTACAGCTACTCAAGATTCACAATACGATGCATGGGTTGATTTACTTGCTCTATTCGTTGGTGATGAATTGACTACTACATATACTGAATTATATTCATATGCATATAGTGAATTATATAACGTTAATGACGTAAACTATGAAGGTAAAGTTGATGATTTCAATACAATCACTGCTGCACTTGAAGGTGTATTACTTGATCAAATGATCGCTATTCCTTTATTCACTACCGTGTCTGCTACAGTTTACAGCTCAAGAGTTGTATTTGAAGCAAATGAATATCATGCATGGATGGCTTGGGGTGGATTACAATATATGTATCTACTTCCTGCAGAATAATCAATTACTAACTATAATAATTTAGATTCATTATAAAATGGCAAACAATCCTAACGGAAAATCTCTGTTAGGGTTGTTTATGTCAATAGATTGGAGTTATTTATGAGAAGATATATCTTACAACGTATTGCCTTGATCTTCGTAACTGCAACCATTATTATATTCTTAGTATTTGTGTTCATTAAAATGTTGCCGAATTATCATCAAGCTGTGCTTGGTGTTGACCCAGAAACTAGACTCTTGCTTGAAGAAAGAGAAGGTTACGGGAAGCCCATTTTAGAACAATTTTGGTTATGGTTTAAGAATATAGTAGAAACTGGTAGCTTGGGTATGTCGTTGAAGAAAAGTCGAGATGTTTCAGCGATTTTAATGGATAGAATCCCCGTTTCGATGAAATTAAACATCACGCCTTACCTGTTAGGTATTCCTATTGGGATAGGACTTGGAATTTTAGCAGCACTTAAGAAAAATAAATTAACAGACCACTTCGTATCAACTGGTGTTATCATTTTTATCAGTGTACCTAGTTTCGTTGTGGGAACAATGTTACAATATTATGTTGTATATGTTTGGAAATGGTTAGATACGCCATTTGTTTTACCAACTGTTGACTTTGTAGTTGACTATTGGAGAGGTATCACATCATATATCATGCCAGTAACCGTATTGCTTATTGGACAAGTTGCAGGGTTAACACGTATCACAAGAGCAGAGTTGACAGAAGTATTAACTTCTGAATTTATGCTGTTATGTCGTACAAAAGGATTGACTAGAGGTCAAGCTACCTTACGACATGGATTACGAAATGCAATGGTACCAATTGCACCTGGATTGATTGGTGGATTTATCTACATTATGGCTGGTTCGTTAATTATAGAGCGTATATTCAGGGTTCCTGGAGTAGGTTCTGTATATTTAGAAGCTTTCCAAAATTTTGATTACCCAATGATTATGGGGTATTTAATGTTCTTTACAGTATTAGGACTATTTACCGTATTAATCGTTGACCTTTCTTATGGGTTAATTGACCCAAGAATTAGAATGGGAGGCGGAAAACGATGAGCGATAACTTGAAAAAAGAGAAATTTGTGTTGGTTCAAAGTGAGACGATTTTATATGACGAAAGTATAAAAACCAAATCAATAGGGTATTACAAAGATGCCTTTATTAGATTTAAAAAGAATAAAGCTTCTGTAGTAGCAGCTATTATTCTGATGTCTCTTGTCTTTATGGCAATAATTGGACCAAATTTAAAAGAATATACACTTGTCGGTGAGAATGCTCAAAAATGGGCAAATCGTTTGGATTATTTACCACCAAAAGCAGCTGGATTGGAATGGCTAGGTTTTGATGGACAAAAAGAACTTGAAGGATTCCCATTGCGTTTTGAAGAGTTGCCTGAAGGTATCGTTATTGAAGTTTATAGTGATAATCCGAATGCGATTGGACAAGTAAAAGCTTTGGTAGATTATTATGCTTATGTTGACTATTACTACAGCAATGATGTTTTTACATCTTTGCTTGAAAGTGAATATGAGCTTATTAAGGAAATCGAAGCGGAAAAAGGAATTACAATTATTACTTATGATAATGGACTTGTGAATGGATCATACCGTGTTAAACTTAATTTCTTCTTATTCTTAGACGAAGTATATGGTATGGATAATATGAATTTTTGGTTTGGAACAGATGCACAAGGACGTGACTTATTTACAGAAATTTGGACTGGTGCTAGATTATCACTTGCGATTGCATTTGGTGTATCATCAATTAATATTATAATTGGATTGGTTATTGGTGCAATTTCTGGATATTACGGTGGTTTAACAGACTTAATTATTGAACGTCTAAGTGAAATCTTGAGTGGATTACCTTTCTTAGCGATATTAACATTATTGTTATTACGCTATGGAAATAGTCCATGGATTGTAATTTTAGCCTTTACGATGACAGGTTGGTTGGGTATATCTGGCTTAACGCGTTCCCAATTCTATCGTTATAAAAATCGTGAATACGTACTTGCAGCACGTACTTTAGGTGCGAGAGACCCACGTATCATGGCTAGACACATCTTCCCAAGTGCTGTTGGTACTTTGATTACAAGTTTGGTATTATACATTCCTTCTGTAATCTTTGCTGAAGCAACATATTCATTCTTGGGTATTATTAACTATGCAAAATTAACGAGTGTTGGACGTTTACTTTCTAACGGACAAGAAGTTATGAAAACAGATTTCTATATGGTGTTATTCCCAGCTATTTTCATCTCATTATTAATGTTATCATTTAACTTGTTTGGTAATGGACTTAGAGATGCGTTTAACCCATCATTGAGAGGGGTTGAGTAATCATGGAGAGAGAAAAAATACTATCTGTTCAAGATTTAGCAATTTCGTTTAGAACACAACAAGGGATTTTGAAAGCAGTACGTGGTGTGAGTTTTGACCTTTACAAAGGGGAAACTCTAGCAATCGTAGGTGAGTCAGGATCTGGTAAAAGTGTAACATCACGTGCTATTATTGGTATTCTTGCTGGAAACTCTATTCATGCAGGTGGTTCTATTTACTACTATAACAGTGGGGTAAAAAGCGTAAAACAAGCCAAAATGGCTGATGGAGACATGTCACAATCTAAAAATGAAGACGTGATTGATTTAATGCAAATTGATGAAGAGCATTTTCATCGTTTAAGAGGAACTAAAATCTCAATGATTTTCCAAGATCCGATGTCAAGTTTGAACCCAATCATGAAAGTTGGTAAACAAATTTCTGAAGCATTGTACTTGAAACTTGGATTATCAAAAGAAGCAGCAAAAGCTCGTTCATTGAAATTAATGGAAGAAGTTGGAATTCCTGATCCAGAAAAAAGATATTATCAATATCCTTTCCAATTTTCAGGGGGGATGCGTCAAAGAATCGTAATTGCGATTGCTCTTGCAAATGATGCTGAAATCTTAATCTGTGATGAACCAACTACTGCGTTAGATGTTACGATTCAAGCGCAAATTTTGGAACTAATTAATCGTATTAAAGAAGAACGTAATTTATCTGTTATATTCATTACGCATGACCTTGGTGTTGTTGCGAATATGAGTGACCGTGTTGCGGTTATCTATGCAGGTAAAATTGTGGAATATGGTACAGTAGATGAAATATTCTATACACCAAAACATCCATATACTTGGGCGTTATTATCAGCTATGCCTGATATTGATTCCAAAGAAAAACTATTTGCAATTCCGGGGACACCACCAGACATGCATTTCCCTCCAGTTGGTGATGCCTTTGCTCCAAGAAATAAATATGCACTACAAATAGACTTCGAAGAAGAACCACCATTCTTTAAATTATCAGACACACATTATGCTGCTACTTGGTTATTACATGAATTTGCACCAAAAGTGGAAATGCCATCTTCCTTAAGTGAAAGAATCAACAGAAATCTCAAAAGATTTAATCGTGAGGCGAAATAATGGAAAATAAGAAATTATTAGAAGTTAAACACCTTAAACAGCACTTTAAGTCTGGTAGAGGTAAAAATAAGATGGTTGTAAAAGCAGTTGATGACGTTAGTTTTGATATTTATGATGGTGAAGTATTTGGTTTAGTAGGTGAATCTGGTTGTGGTAAAACAACAACTGGACGTAGTATCATTAAATTATATGACGCTACAGATGGTGAAGTTTATTTCGATGGAAAACGTATTGGTGGAGGGCCACAAATATTCTTCGATAGAATTGCAGAATTAAAAGAAGAAGCTAGAATGGCGGCACTTGAATTTGATCCAGCTAAACTAGCACAAGAAAAAATTAAAAATGAAGCAAACGCTTCATTGGCTAAAATTGATTCTTCTGATAAAACAAAAATTGCTGAAGTGAAAAAAGCGAAAGCTGAGAAATTAGCTGCTTTAAAAGCTGAAGTAAAAAGCAATCCTGAAAAGTTTGCTAAAAACACAGAAGAACTTGCAAAAGTTAAAGCTAAATATAACGAAGAAATCGCAGAGCAAAAGAAACAAATTCATTTATTGAAGACAGACAATGCTTTAAAAGGCGATACACTTCGTACTATGAAAAACATTCAAATGATCTTTCAAGACCCAATTTCTTCATTGAATCCTCGTATGACTGTACGTGAGATTATCGCAGAAGGATTGATTATTGATGGAGAAAAAAGTAAAAAATTAATCGACGAGAAAGTATTCAATATTCTAAAAATTGTAGGGTTATTACCTGAACATGCTTTCCGTTATCCACATGAGTTTTCAGGAGGACAACGTCAACGTATCGGTATCGCTCGTGCACTTATTGTTGAACCACAACTATTAATCGCAGATGAGCCTATCAGTGCACTTGACGTATCAATTCAAGCACAAGTTATTAACTTACTGAAGAACTTACAAGAAGAACTTGGCTTAACCATTCTCTTTATCGCTCATGACTTATCAGTTGTAAAATATTTTAGTGATCGAATTGCTGTTATGTACTATGGTCATATCGTTGAGTTAGCTGGAAGTGATCAATTATTTGCTCACCCGCTACATCCATATACTAAGTCATTGTTATCAGCTATTCCACTACCTGATCCACATTACGAAAAAACTCGTCAAAGATTTGCTTATGATCCACGTTCTCATGGATATGGACCTGGTGAAATGCCTGAGTTTGTCGAAATTGAAGCAGGACACTTTGTACTAGCTTCTCCAAAAGAAGTAGAACAATACAAAAAAGATATTTTATTGAAAGATAACATCGTAAAAAGTTAATGTAAAAGGCTATTGACATTGTCAATAGCCTTTTTAATTTGTCACAACTTATTTAAAAATACCGGTGCGTATGATTTTCATTACATTGTCTACAATGCTAGATAAATCATCGTTATCTCTTCCTAGATTAAGTAGAACTTTTAAACCAACAAAGTTCGCAACACCCATAAGAATATAAGAGACTAGCTCCGTATCAACATCATACATTTCACCATCAATGATTGATTGTTTCAGTCCTCTTTCATAACGTTTCGCAAATCCGTCATAATAATCGATAAATAATTTTTTATCAATGTACAATGACTCCCAAATTATATTATACGAGTAAGGATAATCCAGCGCATACTGTATGAACGTTTCAATTCCGACTTTTTCTTTTTCGTATCTTCCATGTACAGAAGCTACTTTTTCGGCAATTCTACGTCGGATATCATGTTGAAGTTCCATTAAGATATACTTGTATAAAGCCAATTTGTTTGGAAAATAAAGGTAAAAAGTACCTGCACCAATTCCAGCTTGAGTTGTGATATTCCCAATGGTTGTATCGTGATATCCTTGTTTATAAAACAAGTCGATTGCACTTTCTACAATTGCATTGAAAGTTGCTTTACCATTACGTGTTGTGGGAATTTTTATTTCTTGTTCCATCCTATCTCTCCGTTTCTACCTTAAAATCTATTTATAATAAATTGACAATGTAAACGCTTTATGCTATAATATGAACAACCATTCAGTTTATGAAGAGGCGTTCAAATTGTGAACTAACTTTCAAACTAATCCAAGTATAAAATATATCTTTGCAAATTGCAAGGAAATAAATAAATAGAAAAATTCATTTTAGGAGGAAATTATGAGTAAAGTTTTTATCGTTTCTGCAAAAAGAACAGCAGTAGGTTCATTCTTAGGAGGGCTTAGTACAGTCCATCCAGCGGAATTAGGTTCCGTAGTAGTAAAAAACATTTTAGAAGAAACAAAGGTACCAAAAGATGCAATTGATGAATTAATTGTTGGTAATATTTTACCAGCGGGAATTGGTCAAGGTCTTGGTAGACAAATATCAATTGGAGCAGATTTACCAATTGAAATGCCAGCATATAGTTTGAACATGGTATGTGGTAGTGGTATGAAAAGTGTCATGAATGCGTTTGCAAGCATTCAAGCAGGAATGGCTAATTTAATCATTGCTGGTGGTACTGAATCAATGAGCAGAGCACCATTTATTTCACCTCATGAAATCAGAAGTGGTATGAAAATGGGTAATTTAACGTTACGCGATCACATGATTGATGACGCACTAACAGATGCATTTGATAAAGTACACATGGGTATTACTGCTGAAAATATAGTTGAACGTTATAACATAACTCGTTTAGAACAAGATGAATTTGCAATCAACTCACAAACGAAAGCAATTGCTGCAGTAGATAGTGATCGATTCAAAGAAGAAATCGTTCCTGTAGTAATTAAAACTAGAAAAGGAGACATTGTCGTAGATAAAGATGAGTATCCAAACCGCGCAACTTCGTTAGAGAAATTAGGAACTTTACGTCCAGCATTTAAAAAAGACGGTAGTGTAACAGCAGGAAATAGTTCTGGTATTAATGATGGTGCTAGTTTTATGTTGATAGCAAGTGAAGAAGCAGTTGCAAAATATCATCTAACACCTTTGGTTGAAATCGTTGGCGTTGGACAAGGTGGAGTAGAACCGCTATATATGGGTATGGGACCAGTCCCAGCAATCAGAAACGTATTAAAAACAACTGGATTAAAATTATCTGAAATGGATTTACTTGAATTGAATGAAGCATTTGCAGCACAAAGTTTAGGTGTGTTGGCAGAATTAACAAAAGAACACAATATGACCAAAGAAGAAATTTTGAGTAAAACAAATGTGAACGGTGGCGCAATTGCCATAGGACATCCTGTTGGAGCAAGTGGAAATAGAATTACAACAACTTTAATTCATGAAATGAAAAAACGTAATGTAACTTACGGTCTTGCCTCATTATGTATTGGTGGCGGTATGGGTACAGCAATTATAGTGAAAAATGTGGAGGTAAAATAATGAGATTAGAAGGAAAAGTAGCAGTAGTTACAGGTGGAGCAAAAGGGTTAGGTATGGAAATGGCTTTACGCTTTGCCAATGAAGGTGCTTTGGTAATTGCACCAGATATGACAGAATTATCGTATGAACATGAAAATGTTCTAGGTTATAAATTAAATGTGGCAAATAGTGAAGATTGTAAAACGTTTTATGAGTTTGTACTAGATAAATATGGAAAAATTGATATTTTAGTAAACAATGCAGGAATTACTCGTGATGCTATGACAAGAAAAATGTCAGATGAGCAATGGGATATGGTAATTGCTGTTAACTTAACAGGTGTATTTAATTTGGTTAGACACATTGGTCCTCATATGGAAGCAAGTGGTGGTGGATCAATTATTAATATTTCAAGTGTTGTTGGAGAATATGGTAATATCGGACAAGCAAACTATTCTGCAACAAAAGCTGGTGTAATTGGACTCAGTAAAACTTGGGCAAAAGAATTTGCAAGAAAAGGTGTTCCAGTACGCTGTAATGCCATAGCTCCAGGTTATATTATGACAGACATGATGAAAACAATTCCTGAAGATTTACTCACTAGTTTCGCAAACTTAACGATGTTAAAAAGATTAGGACAACCTTCTGAAATAGCAGATGCTGCATTGTTCTTAGCAAGTGATGAATCTTCTTATATTACAGGACATACCTTAAGTGTAAATGGTGGAATGAGATTATAATTACGAATTTTATTTAGGTGGTGATATGATGAAAAATGACGTTCAAATTGGAATTGTGGGCACAGGAATTTACTTACCAAAACAAGTTAGAACTGCGAAAGAAATTGCAGAAGCAACGAAAGGTGTATGGACAGAGGATGCAGTTATTAATAAACTAGGTATCAGAAAAGTTCTGTATGCAAATAAGGACGAAGGATCACAAGAAATGAGTTATTTAGCAGCAATGGATTGCTTGAATAACACCAAAGTGGATCCACTGGATATTGATGTCATATTATCCATTACAGAAGAATATAAAGAGTATCCACTTACCACTTCAGCATTATATGTGCAAGGTAAAATCGGGGCAAATAATGCCTGGGGAATTGATTTGCAAAATCGCTGTTGTACATCGGTATCAGCACTAAAAATTGCAAAAGACATGTTAATTGCTGATCCAGAAATTAATACAATCATGATTGTTGGTGGTTATCGAAACGGTGATTTGGTTGACTTTACTGATAAAGATATGTCAATGATGTATAATCTATCAGCAGGTGGTGGTGCACTGATTTTGAAAAAAAATTATCCTTATAATCAATTACTTGGTTCTCATATTATAGGAGACGGAACATTAGCAAGAACTGCTGGAGTAGAAATTGGTGGTACATGCCGACCGATTACAAAGGATAATGTTGATGAGGCTCAAAAATCATTGAGATTACTTGACCCTACATTAATGAAAGAACGATTAAATGAAGTGTCAATGCCGAATTGGATGACTTGTATTGATGAGTCTTTAAGAAAATCTGATTTGACAAGAAAAGATCTCGACTTCTTAGGAATTCTACATATCAAACGTTCAGGTCATTTGGCTATGCTAAGTGAACTTGGATTAACGGAAGATCAAACAATTTATTTAGAGGATTATGGTCATATTGGACAAATTGATCAAATATTGAGTTTACATTTAGCAAATGAAAGAAACTTATTAAAAACAGGCGATCATGTTTGTTTGTTGGCCGCAGGCATTGGATATGTCTGGGCTGCTAGTATTGTGAGGTGGGGTAACTAAATGGATTTTATAGGACTAGTCAACAGATTAATATTAGCATTTGCAGATGCTGCACCACTTGCGTTAGTAACTTTAGCGATTGTTTTGATATTCAGAACATCATTTACAACTAATTTTGCGCAAGGGATGATTGCTACATCTGCTGCATACATGGTTACAGTTTTTTACAATAGGTATTTGGTGATACAATATCCTGATTTTAGCCCATTTATTTTAATGATGGTGGCATTCATCTCAGGTATCGTAGTTGGGTTTGCAATCGGTGTTTTTATTGATACTATATTAATCAGGAAATCACGATACTCCAACGTTTTGACCAAACAAATGATTACAATGGGATCGGTATTGTTTTTAATGGGGCTACTTCCAACCATCTTTTTTAAGGCGGATTTGAATATGCCTTCAATCCCAAGATTTTTTACGAAAAACATTACGATTCCTGTGGGAGATAAATTTATTATCATGCAAGAAAATCACTTGTTTTCAATATTGATTGCAACTGTAGTAATTTCTATTGTCTTTGTTGCTCTTAAATATACCAAATGGGGATTGGGTGTACGTTCAACTGCATCAAATGAAAAAGTTGCTGGAATGATGGGAGTTAATACTAAAATGATTACAGCATTAAGTTGGGGTATTGCAGGAGCATTGGGGTCTTTAGGTGGTATTTTATACGCTACAACCCAAACGGTTACAGTAGCACTAATGACTGAAATGCAAGTGAATGGATTTTTAGCAGCAATCTTAGGTGGATTTTCAACATTCTTTGGTCCAATTGTAGGAGCTGTTATGATACCAGTTATGAGTTTAATATCCTATATGATTTCACCAATGATTAAAATTGGTGACTCAGACTTAGGTGTATATTATAAAGTATTTGTTTATATTATTATCTTAATCATTATTCTTATCAAACCTATTGGTATTTTCGGTAAGAAGATAGCGAAGAAGGTGTAATAATGAATAAACTATTAAAACAAACGCGTTATTCATGGAATCATTTTAAATTGTATTTCAAGAGAATTGCAAAACATCCATTTTTTCCAATTCTTGTTTTAGGATTTTTTCTAATTTTACTTCAAGTGATTGGATCAACAGGATTGATAAGACCTTCACTACTTAATTTTATTAGTCCTGTATTGATTCGTTTCATGGTTGCTTTAGGGTTTATGTTGTTATTGGGTTATGCAGGATTAGCATCTTTAGGTACCGCAGGATTTATGGGATTAGGTAGTTACTTGATCGGTTATTTATATCAAACGATGGGAATGCCTTCTGAACTAGCATTTCTTATCGGAATTGCTACAGCTTTAGTTTTAGGTGTTCTTGTTGGATTTATTTCACTAAGAGTAGAGGGTATGTATCTTGCTATAGTAACACTTGGTTTAGGTGAAATATTAAAGAACTTCTTTGTCAATTCACCGTTAACTGGTGCATCAAATGGTATGAGACTATTTGATGGAATCAAGATTCTTGGTATCTTTAGCTCAACTTCTCAAGTTTATAATCCAGTTTACTATTTAATTGTTATATTGATGATTTTATCAATGGTTTGGATATTGAATATTATCAACAGTCCAACTGGCAGAGCAATGTTATCAATCAAAAATAGTACATCAGCAGCACAAGCAATGGGAATTAGTATCATGAAGTATCGTCTTAGCGCATTCTTAATGGCAACATTATTTGCAGTTACAGCAGGTATGCTTCAAATGATTCGAACAACAACTTCCTATCCAAATTCATGGGGAATTGATTTGTCTTTAAATGTTTTGGCTGCAGTTGTTATTGGTGGTACAAAAAACATTTGGGGTGTTTTAATCGGAACATTTATCGTATTTGGGTTGAAGGATATCGTATTATCAAGAATTCCTTTCTTCCAAACTTACAACAATGCACATCTTATGTTTAGTGGGATCTTGATTATCGTTGTAGTAATGTTCTACCCTGGTGGGGTTGTTAAATTATTTAGTGATTTACTTAAAATTATTAAAAATGTTTCAAAAAAAATAAGTGCTTCATGGAAGGAGTATCGTTATGGTAAAGAATTATAGTAGCCATCGCAAGGTACTTCTTGAAAGAAATATATCATCGTTACTATATCAAATTGAATTAGCAGAATCATATATTACAGTTGCTGAGAAACAACTTACAGAGAAGATGAATCGACGTATTGAAAATTATAAGTCAAATCATCAAGATGAATTATTACAAAGTTATTATGCAACTTTAACGAATTCTTCAATTATAAAAGAAATGACTGAGGATGCCTATAAAGATTTAGATAATAAATTGTACTGGAAAAAAAGAGCTATAAAGACATCTTTTGAACGAAAATATAAATCAAAAGAGGATCAAGAGCAACATCAAGAGAAACTTAATAAACGCATGATGGATGCCGAGTTAAAAGTAGATTTAAAGAAAAAAGCACTTTTAAGAAAGTATGATTCAAGAAATATCACAGATGATCAAATGATACTGAATAAAAAATCATATGAAGAAAAACTCGCTGCAGCAAATCAAGCGATTTCGGTATATGAAAATCAACAAAAACTAATTTTAGATCAAAAAATGACAAAAATTAAACTACAATTGGAAACTAAAAAGAACAAACTTTCCAAGAAATTAAGTGTTAAAAATGCTCATATGGAGCAATTACTTAATGATCCAAAAAGTAAACTTCGTTTTTCAGAAGATATTATGAATGAGACATCAATTCTAAAAATAGATCACCTAACGATGCAATTTGGCGGGTTAAAAGCTGTTGATGATTTGTCGTTTGAAGTAAAAAAAGGTGAAGTCTTCGGACTTATTGGTCCAAATGGAGCGGGTAAAACAACAGTTTTTAATTGTATTACTCAATTCTATAAACCACCATTTGGCAATATTTATTACCGTAATTCAGTAAATGATATCCTATTGTTGAATGATTTTAAAGTTCATAACGTTATCAAACAAGGTATTGTTAGAACCTTTCAAAATGTTGAATTGATTTGGGAATTATCTATTTTAGATAATATGCTCGTCGGTGCTCACAGTTTATATCGATCAACTTTCTTTACACATTCATTTCAAACGTTTGGATTTAAACGTGAGGAGGCAATTTTAAAAGCTAAGGCTGAAAAAATTCTATCAGACCTAGATTTAATCGCTTATAAAGATTTTTATCCTGTTGGGTTACCATACGGAATATTGAAAAAAATTGAACTTGCGAGAACATTAATGACAAATCCAAATTTAATTATCTTAGACGAACCTGCCGCAGGATTGAATGATTCAGAAACAGAATCGTTAGCACTGACTATCAAACAGATTCAAAAAGACTATAATTGTACGATTTTCTTGGTTGAACATGATATGGGACTCGTCATGAATATTTGTGATACAATATGTGCAATTTCATTTGGAAAGAAACTTGCAATAGGAACACCAAAAGAGATTCAATCCAATAAACTTGTTCAAGAAGCTTATTTGGGAGGCGAATAAAATGCCATTACTAGAAATTAGAGATCTCGTGATTGATTATGGAATTATTCGTGCTGTGAAAGGTATAAATCTTGATGTTGATGAAGGAAAAATTGTTGCGATACTTGGAGCAAATGGTGCTGGTAAATCGACATTGATACGCAGTATTTCTGGAGTGACCAAAATCAAATCTGGAACAATTAGATTTGATAAAGATGATATCACAAATATAGATCCTCACAAAATTACTGCGAAAGGGATCTTACAATCTCCTGAAGGAAGAATGATTTTTACCGGATTAACAGTTGAAGAAAACTTGAAGGTTGGAGCATATTCACTTAAAACTGAAATTCGTGAAGTAGTGAACAATGGAGAAAAAACAACCGTAAAGGTTAGTGTTAAGAAACAAATAGAAGAATTATTTAAAGAGGTTTATGCATATTTTCCAATCTTAGAAGAACGAAAAAAACAACAAGCATCTACTTTATCAGGTGGTGAACAACAAATGTTGGCAATTGGTAGAGCATTAATGGGTAAACCACAATTGTTGTTGCTTGATGAACCATCTTTAGGGCTTGCTCCACTTATTGTTAGAGATATTTTTGAGATTATTGAGAAAATTAAAAAAAGAGGTAAAACAATATTGATTGTTGAGCAAAATGCATATCAAACATTAAAAATTGCTGACTATGCATACCTCTTGGAACTAGGATTGGTTAAGAAAGAAGGTACTGGACAGGAACTTATGAAAGATGGAGAACTTGTTAATGCCTACTTAGGATCAAAAAAATAGAGGGTTCTAACTGCTCATAGAGCAGAAATAATAAAATATGCCAAAAGGCAAGAAGGAGATATTATGAAACGAATATTATTAGTTTTATTAGCATTACTAGGAACGTTCACGTTAGCTTCATGTAAAGCTGAAAAAGAAGTAACAGTTGATAGTCTAGTTATTGTTACTCAAGCTACAGAAACTGAATACGTATTAGGCGATACTCTAGATCTATCTGGTTTAGAAATCAAAGCTATCATGTCTAATGGTACTGAAGTTGTGTTAACAAATGAAGATTTTGATATAACAGGATTTGATTCAACACAAGTTGGACAAAAGACAATTACAATAATTTATGGTGGAGAGTATGTTACTTTCCAAGTTACTGTCTTTGACCCAGAAGCTGAAAAAGAATTACTTTATATTGAAATTCTTTCATTGCCAGATCAACAACAGTATCTTGTAGATGAAGAATTCGACCCAACAGGGTTAGTTGTGCAAGCAGTTTATAATACTGGTGAAAAAGAAATCGTTACAGATTACACTTTGTCTGGATTTAACAATGCCGGTTTAACAGATTTTGGTATCATCAGTGTTATTTGGGGTGGACAAATTGCTACTTTCGAATATAAGATTCGAGCAATCACTGCGCAAGGTGTAACAGATACAACAATTACTGTTGGTAATGCGGCAGCAACTTCTGGATTCTTTGCAGCAGTTGGTGTTCCATTTAATGCAGGTATTGAGGCTTATTTCTATAAGATTAATCAAGCAGGTGGAATCAATGGACGTGTCATTAATTTTGTTCATTATGATGATGGATTCTTTGATGCAAATGTAGGTTTAAATTATACAAAACAATTAGTCGAAGAAGATAAAATTTTCGCTTTAGTTGGACATTTTGGAACTCCAACAGTTGGTGCTACATTAGGTTATATTCAAGAAGTTGGTGTGCCTATGGTTTATGCTGCAACTGGTATTAATGCATTATATTTCCAAGAATCATTGGGAAATCCAGTCATGGCTGTTCAACCTATTTATATGACTGATGGACGTGTTGTAACTGCACGTGTATTAAATGAATCATTATTTGGTGCGAATGGTGATGCTAAATTAGGTGCAACAGATAAAGTCGGTGTTTTATATACACCAGACGATGTTGGTAATAGTATTAAAGCAGGTATTGAAGTACAAGCTCTTACTGAAGGTAAAGAAGCAAACTTTGTATACAAATCATTTACTGCTGCTGATACAGCTGCATTAAATCTTGCCGTTCTTGATTTAATTGCTGCTGGTGTTAAAACAATCATTGTAGCATCAAATCAACTTCCTTTCAAAGCTGCTGTTGCTGCATTACATAACAATGGATTAGAAGTACCTGTATTTACATCATATGTTAATGCAGATGCTACATCAGTAGATCCATTGGTTGAATATGGATTTGCTATGTATGCAAATGCTTGGTTAGACATCGTTGATACTACAACAACTAGTGGTTTCTCTGCAGAATTTGATACATTTGCAGCTGATATGATTGCTGCTGGTTATGAAGATTTTGCTGGTAATGCATATGCAATGGCTGGTTATATCGCTGCTGCAGTATTCGTAGAAGGATTACAAAGAGTTGGTTCAGATGAATTGACTTGGGAATCTTACATTAAAGCTATGGAATCAGCTCCAATCACTATCCCAATGGGTGGAGTAGTAGATTACGCTGATGGAAAACGTTGGGGAATTGCATCAATGTCATTATTACAACTTGACTTATCTTTAGGATACCCAGCTTGGAATAAAGTTAGAGATATTGAAACAATCACTGAAATTGTAGCAAAATAATAAATAATGTTAAAATGATGGGGAGAGGTGACTCTCCCCTCATCCTAACATATGAAAGAGGCTATCATGAAAACACCACAAACAATTACCGTTATAGAAGCAACAAAATTAATTAAATCAAATGATATTATTGTTGTTGGTATGGCTGGTTCAGAGCCGATATTATTTTTAAGAGAATTGCATAAACGTGCTGATCAATTATCTAACGTACGTGTTACAAATTGTTTGCCATTTGAAAATGCTGAGTTTTTTGTGAATCCAATTTACAAATCATCATTTTCAGTTGACAGCTGGTTTTATGGTCCTTCCCTAAGAAAGGCTTCTGAAAATGGAAATATCAGTTTTATTCCTAATCACTTACATCTAGCTGGTCGTAAGCGTTTTGAACATGCAAGACCAAATGTTTTTGTTGGTACATCATCTCTTCCAGATTCTCATGGATTTGTTTCATTATCATTATCTAATGTTTATGAAAAGGAAGCTATTGCATTGGCAGATATCGTTATCATTGAAGTAAACCCTAATTTCCCTAGAACTTTTGGTGATTTAGAAGTGCATGTAAGTGATATTGATTATGTCATTGAAGCGGACTATCCAGTTCCAACCCTTCCTGATGTAGAACCAAATGAAAAGGATATTAAAATTGGAAAGTATATTGCTGATCTAATTGAAGATGGATCATCAATACAATTAGGTATTGGTGGGATTCCTAACGCTGTTGCTCAAATGCTACTTGATAAAAAAGATTTAGGGATCCATACTGAAATGTTAACAACTGGGTTTATGCACTTAATTAAATCTGGTGCGGCGAATGGAAAAAAGAAAACAATACATGTAGGTAAGCATGTTTGCTGTTTTGCATTAGGAACTCAAGAACTTTATGATTTTATTGATAATAATCCAAGTGTTCAAATTTTAAACGGAAATTATGTGAATGATCCGCATATTATTGGATTAAACGATAATCAAGTATCCATAAACACAACCATTGAAGTTGATTTAACTGGACAGTGTTGTAGTGAAACAATCGGGTTTAAACAATTTAGTGGAACTGGTGGACAAGTTGATACGGCAGTTGGTGCACAAAATTCAAAAGGTGGAAAGAGTTTTATTACACTTTACTCAACTGCTATGGTTAAAAATCCAATAACAGGTGAGAAAGAAGAAATTTCTAAGATTGTGCCCTTCTTAAAACCTGGAGCTGCAGTTACATTATCAAGATCTGATGTTGATTATGTTGTGACAGAGTATGGATGTGTTCATTTAAGAGGAACAACTGTTTTAGAAAGAATTGAATTATTAATTAGTATTGCTCACCCAAAATTTAGAGATGACCTACGCGCTCAAGCTCGTGAAATTTGGAAATACGAATGAGCATATTCATGTATAAAGACCGTCCGATAAAATATATCATTGACGGTGATTTATCTTCAACCAAAAATATCATTGTCATTTTAAATGGGATCATGATGTCATGTTTGAGTTGGGAAGCTTTCATTCAACCGTTTTCTAAAGAAAATACTGTGCTTCGCTTTGACATGTTTGATCAAGGAGAAACAGCAAAACAAACTGAGCAATATACACAAGATATTCAAGTAGAATTATTAAAGTCGTTATTGGACTATCTAAAGATAAAAAAAGTAAACCTGATGGGAATCAGTTATGGAGCATCTATTGCACTACAATTTGCTGTAAAATATCAAGAATATATTGATAAAATGGTGGTTGCTAATGTTGTTGGGAAAACATCGCCATGGTTAAAAGCAATTGGAGATGGTTGGAACGAAGTAGCAGCTAGCCGTAATGGTGAGGCATATTATAATATTACAATTCCGTATATTTATTCACCTCAATTTTATACCAAAGAAATTAAATGGATGGAAAATCGAAAAAAAATATTGATTCCTCTTTTTAGCAATCCAGCGTTTTTAGATGCTATGGTGCGTTTAACAAAAAGTGCTGAAACACATGATGTTGTAGCGCAGTTGGGTAATATACGAGTAAAAACGTTAATCATTGCTTCTGAAGAAGACTATTTAACACCAGTATTTGAACAAAAGATGTTACATCACAATATAAAGAATTCAGAGTTAGTGGTGATTCCTGAATGTGGACATGCTTCAATGTATGAAAAGCCTGAAATATTTACAAGTTTAATACTTGGTTTTATCAACAACGACCAAGTGAAAATAGTATAGGAGGGTTTGAAATGGAAAAAAAGACTGTACAATTACCAAATAATGAAACCTATTACTACGTAGAAGCCGGAAGTGGACCAACAATATTACTTGTTCATGGTAACATGAGTGGAGGCTTACATTATCTGCCTTTAATCGAGCGATTAAAAGATCAATATCACGTGATTGCTCCTGATATGAGGGGGTTTGGCGATTCAACTTATAACAATAGAATTGATACTTTAGATGATCTTGCAGATGATTTAATCTTATTTTTGGATGCATTACATATTCAAGATATCTTTATCGCAGGGTGGTCTACTGGTGGCGCAATTGCACTAAAGATGGCTGCAAAATATCAAGACAGAATTCAGAAAATTGTATTAATTGATTCAGCATCTTATCGTGGATACCCAATTTTCAAAAAAGACGCATCATTCATGCCTATCATTGGAGAGTTTTATGAGTCAAGAGAAGAATTGGCACTTGACCCTTTACAAGTCGTTCCTGCCCAAATGGCAATGGAAAACAAGGATTATGCTACAATGAAAAGCATCTGGGATCAAGCGATATATACAGTTTCCAAACCAACAGATAAAGATGATTATTTATACTTAACTGAAACGTTAAAACAAAGAAACTTAGTAGATTTAGATTATGCACTAACAACATTTAATATGTCTTCATACACGAATGGAAAAACGCCAGGAGATAATTCAATTGTGAATGTTATCCAACCAGTGTTATCATTTTGGGGTGAAAAGGACATCGTTGTACCAAGGTATATGATCGATGAAACAGAAAAAGCATTAAAAAATTGTGAAATAGTGGTTTTACCAAATGCAGGTCATTCCCCTCTTGTTGACTGTCCTGATCTTCTTGCAACATATATCATTAATTTTTTCTATTAACTTCGAAAGCAAAAAAGTATCTTCTTGATACTTTTTTATTTTTTGTAGTATAATATACATATAAAACACATAAGGAGTGATACGATGAAATATGTGATAAATGAATACCCTGAACGCTTTTTCGCAGGGATTGAATATCCAAATGGAGTCGAACTCAATCAACAAAATGAGATTCAAAAAATTTGGGTAGAGTTTTTAGAAATTTCCAAGGAAAAAATCGATAATAAGAAAACACCACTTAAATTCATTGGCTTGGAGTGTTATCCCCCTGACTTTATGGAAATTAAAGTCTTTGATTATTATGCGTTGGTAGAAACAGATGGTTTAATTGAAGGGGACGATATCATTGTGACAAAGAAATTACCAAAGGGAAAATACATTTGTTTTGAAGTGAGTTTTGATAACTTACAAAATGAAATTAAAAAAGTATATAACTATTTGCACGAACAAAAGATAGAAGTGCACAAAGGCTTTGATATTGAAGATTATATCATCACTGAAAATTATGGAGAAAAGGGAGCGAAATTGCATTTCTCTTTCTTGTTAAATGATCGTGTTAAGTAATGAATTTTTAAAAAAGAATTTGTTGACTAAAATGTGGGACGAAAGTCGAAAACTAGAATATTATTTGTTGTTAAGGTTTTTAGAAGATACGGATCAAGAGATTGTCAATGAATTAAAAAAATATCAAAACGATGATGGTGGCTTTGGGCATGGTCTTGAACCGGATATTAGGTTACCCTTTTCCAATGTTGCTTCAACTGACATTGCGGTTTATGCACTTGATTTTGTAAAAGATTTTTTTGTCAAAGAAGAAATGATACAAAGGATTGTTAATTATTATGAAAATTGTTTTGATTATGATAATAAATCATGGACAATTGTCCCCCAAACGGTAGATGATTTCCCTAGAGCTGTTTGGTGGAATTTTTCAAATGTGAATTCCTTTACTTATGGTAATCCAAATCCAGAAATCATTGGATTTTTATATCAAAATCGACGTTATCTTACAAAAATAGATATTGTTGCTCAAATAAACAAAGTGATAGAGTA
>JAFGXW010000109.1 GCA_016936415.1 Bacilli bacterium
ATATTTAGCTATAGTCAAAACATCACAAACCAATTTTTTGTAATTTCTAGGTTGATAGAGTCAATTGTTCTTGTCCTAGCTTTTTCAGTTTGTTTTAAGAAAAAACTGTTTAATGATCACATTGCCTTCGCGATCTTTATCGTCATCTTTACATCACTTTTTATGCTCATTCTAAAAGGGGATATACTTCCAGATTTTTATGCGCAAGATACTGGGCAACAAAGCATTGTTGTTATCATTGATTATTTTTCTATACTTTTAATATTGGTAGCGTCTGTCTTTATTTATAAGAATGAAAATAGAAAATTTACTAAGAATATCATTTTAATCTCATTAACATTTAAATTAGTATCATTGCTTTATTTTTCACTGAGTAATGAATACGAGTATGCAGCCATAATTGGCCATTTGTTGCGATATTCATCGTATATGGGGTTTTATTTAATCTTTGTTAGAGAAACCATTCAGGACCCATTTGCGAGTATATTTCGCACCTTTAAGAATAAAGAACTAGAATTGATTGAATTATCACAAAGAGATTCATTAACTTCACTTTATAATCACTCTACTACATTTCAAAAGATAACAGATATGATTAACTTGATTGGTGAAGATTATATCAATATATGTATTATGATGATAGACATTGATGATTTTAAAAAAATTAATGATTGATATGGGCATATTAAGGGTGATGAGGTATTAATTGAGATTGCAAAAATATTTAAAAGTTGTGAAAATCCATTGAAGGTAGCCGGTAGGTATGGTGGAGATGAGTTTGTGATTATTTTCCCCGATTACATTGATGAAACTGCAGCCTATACTGCAAAAAGAATTATTGAGAGGATTTCAACAATTAACGAAATCTTAGGTTTCGAAGTGACAGTTAGTATTGGCTATGCAATATGGGAAACTGGAGACACCGCAAAAGATTTGATTCATAAAGCGGATAGTGCGATGTATCAAGCAAAAGAAAAAGGGAAGAATTCGATATCATTTTGGACAAAATAGAGACTTAGATAAATAAAGTCTCTATTTTTTTTGAGAGCTTATCCGAGAAATGTTTATGTTTGACATTCAAAGTAAAATTATGTATGATACATCTTAGAAAGTGGTGATGATGTTATGATTGGAAATAAAATCTGTCGCTTTGATGAACTAGAATCAACAAATGATTTTGCAAAAATGAATTATATGAATATAGATCATGGTACGATTGTGGTTGCTAGTAGACAAACAAAGGGTAGGGGAAGAAACAGTAATACGTGGAAGAGTGATCAAGGCAACTTGTATTTATCGATGATTTTAAAGAGCGACATCTCACTAAAAAAAATATTCCAATATGTTTCTGTGACATCTTTGGCAATTGTTGATTTACTTGAAAATTGCGGAATTACAGCAAACATAAAATATCCCAATGATATATTGGTAGATCATAAAAAAATTGCTGGAATTTTAATTGAGAGTGCTGGAGATTCATCAAAGTTAAAATACATCATTATTGGAGTGGGAATCAATGCCAATCAAATTGATTTTAAGGAACTTTCTGAAAAAGTAACATCTATGAGATTGGAAACAAGTAAACAATGTACGATTGAACGTGTTTTGTTACAATTTATCCATTATTATAACTTGCATACCAATGATGATTTTGAGAACGTATATCGTAAATATCTTTCTAAATCGATTGTGTTAGGTAAAAAGATAAAATATGATAATGAAATCTATACGATTAATAGTATCGATATTGATGGAGTGATTCATCTTGAAAATGAAATCATGAAGAAACGAGTTATAATGAACGAAATTAGTCTAGAGGAGTTGTACGATTGGTGAAATTATCTATCAAAGAAATAAGTATTGTAGCAGTCTTTCCAGCTATGATGGCAGCAACTGCGGGGATCAGTATCCCAATGGGTAGTTTGCCTCCAATCACATTACAAACGTTTTTCGTTTTTATGGCAGGTTTAGTGCTTGGTCCAAAGTTAGGAAGTATTAGTGTTTTTGTCTATATATTGATGGGTGCAATTGGATTGCCGGTTTTTAGTCAATTTAGAGGTGGATTTGATGTGATTATGAGTGGCAGTGGTGGATTCATAATTGGGTTTATGTTTGGTGCGATTGTCATTGGAAAAATGAAAAACATAAAAATTATAAATAAAAAAAATCACTATCTTTTCCTAGTTTTGCTTCTTGGGAATGGAGTAATATATATGTTTGGCGCAGCATATATCTCATTTTTACTAAATGTTAGTATCATCAGTGTTTTAGCGACTTTCTCACCATATTTGTTGGGTGATATTATCAAGATTTTAGGTGCTTTATATGTATACTTCCGCATACGTGAGTACAATACATATGAGGGTCGATAAATATGAAAATACAGGCATATGTTTTGAAGTTCAAAATAATTTGACAAGTTTAATATTTAGGAGTAAAATAAGTTTAATTTCCAAAAAAAGAGGAGGAACACATTATGATATTTGAACAATTACAACAAATTATTGTTGATGAATTAGGTGTAGATGCAGAACAAGTTACATTGGAAGCAAGTATTTCGGACGATCTTGGTGCTGATTCATTAGACGCTGTAGAATTAATTATGGCTATTGAAGATGCATTCGATATAAAAGTAAGCGACGAAGTCGCACAATCGTTTAAGACTGTACAACAAATCGTTGCGTTTGTAGAAGGTGCGAAGTAAAGATTTTTAATGAATCTTTACTTATTTTTTTAACATATATTTTATTTGAAATTCAAAGCTTTGGAGGAAACACAATATGGACTTTAGACAAATTAAAAATCTTATGAAAGAATTTGAAGATTCAAAAATACATAAATTAGAAATAAACGATAAGGATTTTTCTATTAAGCTTGAAAAACAAGAACACAGTAATACTTTTTCTGTATCTTCTCCTTTTGTTCCTGTAAACTCTTTTGCTGAGACCAACTCAGCAAAAGAGAAGGAACAGGAAAAGTATATAGAGAATAATCATAATACGGTTGTTAAATCTCCATTGGTAGGGACTTACTACCAAGCATCGTCTCCAGATAGTGAACCTTTTGTGAAACTCAATAAAACGGTTCATAAAGGGGATGTTTTATTTATCGTTGAAGCTATGAAAGTAATGAACGAAATTACATCTCCTGTTAGTGGTACTATTGTAAAAATTAACGTGAAAGATGGTACGATGGTTGAATTTGATCAAGCGGTACTTGAGATTGTTGAATAATGTTTCAAAAGATACTAGTTGCTAACCGCGGAGAGATAGCTGTACGTATTATTAGAGCTTGTAAACAAATGGGGATTGAGACTGTTGCAATTTATTCAACAGCAGACAAAGAAAGCCTTCATGTGCAAATTGCAGATGAAGCTGTTTGCGTTGGGGGACCAAGAAGTAACGAATCTTATTTGAATATGGAAAACATTATTAGTGCAGCAATCAGCAAAGGGGCAGAAGCGATTCATCCTGGATTTGGTTTTCTGAGTGAAAATGCCAGTTTTTCTGATTTATGTCAAG
>JAFGXW010000110.1 GCA_016936415.1 Bacilli bacterium
GATTACTCACTTTGATTCATCGATTAATTGGGTTAAATCATCTTCATTAAAATAATATTTCTTATTACAAAAATGACATACAGTTTCGATGTGATTTTGTTCTTCTTTAATTTCTAACAATTGATCTTTTCCAAGGGAAATCAAACCCTTTTCAAATTTTTCTTTTGTACAATTACATTTATATTGTAACGGCAATGTTTCAAGGTGTTGATATTCTCCCTCTGAAACAGCGTTCATAAGATCTTCTGGAGTATACCCTTTTTCTATTAAACTACTAACAGGAGGCAAATTTTTAATCACTTCTTCGATTTTAGTGATACTTTCCTCACTGCATCCAGGCATTATTTGTAAAATAAATCCTCCACTACTAATGATTTTGTTCTCTTCATTAACCAAAACACCAACACCAACTGCGCTAGGGATTTGTTCGCTTACATTGAAATAATAGGCAAAATCATCTCCTATTTCACCAGATTGAATAACCGAAGAACTGGTGAACATGTCACGTACTTTTAAATCTTTTGTCACGTGAATAAAGCCGTTTCCCACTGCTTTACCGACATTTAATTTCCCGCTATCATATTGGAGAAAGACGTGTGGGTTTGATACATAACCTCTTACTTCACCGTGTGTATTTACCGTGGCAACCATACCACCCAAAGGACCATCGCCATCTACTCTTATTGTTAACTCTTGATCATCCTTATACATTGCACCCATTATGATTGATACAGTAAGCAACCTTCCAAATGCAGCTGCACTGGTTGGCCATAAATCATGGATTTCCTGTGCATGAGAAACCAAATTTGTTGTAACTGCAGTATATATTCTTACAGTTCCATCAAATGCGTATGCCTTTATTAAATAATCTTTCATCATTATCACCAGTGTAATTATAACATTTATTTTTGTAAAATAAAATCAAACACATTGCTTTTCTTTCAATGTTCACGTAAAATAAAGAGTGCAAATTTAAAGGATGTGAATTTATGTTTAAAATCGGGGAAATCGAGATAGTAAATAAAGTTGTTGTTGCGCCTATGGCTGGTGTTTCAAACGTTGCTTTTCGATCAATCATGAAAGACTTTGGGGCAGGGTTAGTTTACGCCGAAATGGTTAGTGATAAAGCACTAACTTTTCGTAATCCTAAAACATTCAGAATGCTAGAAGTGGCCGAAAATGAACATCCGATGACCGTTCAAATATTTGGTGGGGATTTGGATACAATAGTACAAGGCGCAATGATTATTGATCAAGAATCAAATTGTGACATAATTGATATTAATATGGGATGTCCTGTTTCAAAAGTGATAAAAGCAGATGCTGGTGCTAAATTGATGTTAGAACCAACTAAGATTTATGACATAGTAAAAGCAGTAGTAGCCGCTGTAAAAAAACCAGTCACAGTAAAGATGAGATCAGGTTGGAATCATGATAATATTAATGCAGTGGAAATCGCTCAATTATGCGAAAAAGCTGGGGCTAAAGCCATCGCAATTCATGGTCGAACAAGAAACCAAATGTATACTGGAAAAGCCGATTGGGATATCATAAGGCAAGTGAAAGAAGCAGTAAATATTCCGGTAATTGGGAATGGTGATATCCTTACACCTGAAGATGCACTTCAAATGATAGAACAAACGAATTGTGACGCAGTGATGATTGGAAGAGGTGTACTCGGTAATCCATGGTTGGTACAACAAACTGTAGATTATCTGAATACAGGCACATATGATAAGCTTATATCAGATGAAAGTAAAATAGATCACGCAATTGAACACATGGAAAGATTGATTTTACTAAAGGGTGAAAAGTTTGCTATGCTTGAAATGAGAAGCCATGCTGCTTGGTATATTAAAGGAATGAAAGGATCAACCCATGTTAAACGGGAAATCGCTAATATAAGCGATAGAGAGTCATTGATTGAATTGCTAAAAAAATATAAATTTGAATTAAAAAATGGATCAGAATCTTGATCCATTATTTTTTTACAATGTATTTAGAATACTTTGAAACAAGGATAGGACTCAACTCTAAAGTTACTAGTGTACCATCGTTTGTATACTCTTGATTGATGACTTTTGTATTCTCGTTAAAATATGAAACCAAATCACCTTCAGTAAAAGGGATTAACAAAGATGCAATGAAATCTTCTTTGTATAATTCTGCTTCTATTTTTTGTAATAGTAAAGCGACATCAATTTCATCTTTTAAACTGAGCACTATATGCGGATTATGGCTTGGATAAATAGGTTTATGAAGTAAATCTGCCTTATTATATATGTATATCATTGGAACGTCGTGAACACCAATTTCTAAAAGAGTATTGCGTGTAATTTCAATCTGCTTTTCATGAAATTCATGGCTAGAATCAACGACATGTAATAATAAATCTGCCTCTCCTATTTCTTCTAAAGTTGATTTAAAGGATTCTACTAGATGGTGAGGTAGATTCGAGACAAATCCAACTGTATCGGTGATAAGGAACTCTTTATTGCTATCTAAAACAATGTGTCTTGTGGATGTTTCTAACGTTGCAAAAAGCATATTTTTTGTATAGACTTTTTTATCGATATCCTTATTTGTAAAGTCAATTAAAGCATTTACTAGAGTGGATTTACCAGCATTGGTATAACCAACAACAGCAACTCGTTTTATCTTGCTTTTAATTCGGTTTTTTCGTTGTACTTTTCTTGCTTTTACAATTTCTTCAAGTTCATTCTTTAGTTTGGAACGATCTGTTTCAATTTTACGACGATCTAATTCTATTTTTTTCTCTCCAGGACCTTTGGAACCAATACCACCTTGTTGTCTATTCAAGGATGGAGTTAATCCTGCTAGTCTAGGCAGCATATATTCTAATTGAGCGATTTCCACTTGTAACATTGCTTCTTTTGTCTTTGCTCTTGAAGCAAAGATATCTAGTATTAGTAATGTTCTATCAATTACTCTAGTTCCTATCGCTTCTTCTAAATTGCGTATTTGTGAACCAGACAACTCATTATTGAATATTACCAAATCCGCATCAAGATTGTTAGCGAATCCTTTTATTTCTTTTACTTTTCCAGAACCAATATATAGATTTGGTGTGATTTTATCTATTGCCTGTGTAATGGAGTATAATACCTCAATATCGCACGCTTCTGCCAAATTTTGTAATTCTTCCATATAGTAGTCTATTAAATTATTGTTTTGAAAATTTGCTCCAACTAGTATTGCTTTGTACATAGACATCACCTCTTCTCAAGTATATCATTTATATAAACAAAAGAAAAGACGCCAAAGCGTCTTTTATAAACCACATTTTAACTGCGCATTACAGTTGGTACAAGTATGACAACCACCAAGGTTTTCCACAGTACCTTCTAAACAAATAGGGCAAATATCTCCAGCTTCTACACCGATATTTCTATCCTGTCTATCAGAACGTAATCCTTTTGTTTTAGATTCTTTCGGTTCTTTCTTTTCTTCATCTAATTCTACGCCTAGTTCAGCGATATCCACTTGTTTTGGTGCGTTCACTTTTTCATCGTCTTCACGAGAAAGAGTAAGAACTTGAGAGTCACGTGATCCATCTACATAAACGGTACCACCTTTTGCTCCACCTTTATATAATTGCATATACACTTGTTCAACTTCTTCTACAGAATATCCTTTTGGGGCATTTACTGTTTTTGAAATAGATGAATCGACCCAATTTTGGATAATGCATTGAACATCAACGTGTTCTTCAGGAGCTAACTGCATAGCACTTACGAACGTATCAGGTAAAGTATCTTTGGTTAATTCAGGATGGAACGCCAAATACTCATCCACAATAGGTGCATTCACCTCGATGTATTTTCCAAGACGACCACTACGATAATACGTGAAGGCGAAATATGGTTCTAATCCAGTTGAAACACCAACCATAGTACCTGTAGAACCTGTAGGAGCAATCGTTAATAAATGTGAGTTTCTAATTCCATATTTTAAAACGTCTTGTCGTACATTTTCAGGCAATTTTTTCATATATCCACTTTGAATGAATTTTTGTCTATCTCCGAACTCTTCTAAGAACGGGAACGATCCCTTTTCTTTTGCAATTTCGATAGAAGCTTCATAAGATTGCACTGCCATAAATCTAAATAATTCATCAACCAAGGCGTTTCCTTCTTTTGATCCATATCTTACATTGGTCCAGATTAATAAATCATGTAATCCCATGATACCCAATCCTATACGTCTTTCACCCAATGCTTGATTACGATTTTCTTCTAAGAAATACGTTGTTTTGTCAATGACATTATCCTGCATTCTAATTGCAGTTTTTATTGTCTTTTCTAGTTTATTCCAATCAATTTTAGCAGTATCTCTATTTACCATGTTTGCCAAGTTTATAGCAGCAAGATTACAAACAGAGTATGGTGCTAATGGTTGTTCTCCACAAGGATTGGTACAAACTACTTTTTGATTATACCCTTTGGCATTTGTCATTTCATTGGCATTGTCAATAAAGAAAATTCCAGGTTCAGCTGAATAGGTTGCACAAATATTGATTAAATTCCATAATTCTTTGGCTTTAATTGTATGGTAAGTTTTAACACGATATCCCATACTTTCCCATTCTCTTACATCTCCAATATTTGCCCATTCTTTATCGTAAGAAGCTTTTTCTTCAACGTCATATGAATCTACATCAGGGAATCTTAAATCATAATCAGAATCTGCATCTACTGCGTCCATAAATTCTTTGGTAATTGCAACAGAAATATTAGCACCAGTCAGAAATTCTGGATTATTTACCTCATAATGTCCACCCTTGTTTATTGTTTCAAAGGCAGAATCAAGAATGTTTTTATTAAAAATATCAGGATTGATTTTTGCTTGATCTAATATGTATTCATTAATTTGAATTTCAGATTCACTTAATGGAACAAATTTTAGTTTTGCTTTTGCAGCCGCAACAATAAGTGGTTCTTTTATTGTTTCAATTAAAAATTGTAAAATTCTAGGATTTTGCATTTTTGAAATTATAAACGAAACAATATCAGGATGCCAATCAGACATCATTATCATTTGTGCACCACGTCTTGACCCACCCTGTTCAACAAGATGTGTTAATTCTGATAAGTCGTGTAACCAGCTTACTGCACCACTTGATTTTCCATTTACTCCCCTAGCCAAAGAGTTCTTAGGACGCAATGTAGAACCATTGGTTCCTACACCACCACCACGACTCATTATTTCCATTACTTGTTTACGATGATCGCTTATTCCACCTCTAGAATCATGAATAAAAGGCATTACAAAGCAATTAAAATAAGTTACGTTTGTGTTGCTTCCTGCTCCAAAAAGGACACGGCCAGCTGGAACTAAATTCAGTTCTGATACTTCATGATAAAAATCTTGTATCATTTGATCACTTTCATCTTCGCCAAGATGATATGCCAAACGTTTTGCTATTTGTTCAAAATATAACTCCAAAGGTTTGTCTATTTGTCTTTTGGTTCGAATGATGCATCCATCTTTGTCAGCATCTTCAGCATTAGCCAAAGAATCTTCTTCTAACTTAATTCGAACATAATCACCATCAATGCTTTCAACAGAGCCAATTCCACGTGCAGGGAATTTAGGATCTTGTCTAACAACGGCAATAACTAAATTGCCTTTTTTTAAAGTGTTTAAGGATAAATCTTTTTGTGTGTAACGATCCAACATAACGAGTCTTGATACCCCAGAAAATGTTTTTACCATATCTGGTGTTATAGGAAACAAGTGAGGAAACTCACTTGTGATATCTCTATTTATACTACTTATTAGCTTTTCACTATAAACAATCATATTTCTTCCCCCATTTTTAAAAAGTGATGTATTCATATTATATTACAATATTAAATTGATGTATAGTCTTGACATTTACAAATCAGTATGAAATCGCCTTGTTTGGGCGAAAACTAAATTTAAATAAATTATGGGACTTTTTCATTTACTTAAAAAATCATAATATCAGAATATTCTCAAAAATGTAAACAGTTTTATTTGTTTGTATTACAATTAGGATAACATTAAAAAATATTTATTTTCTATACAAATCATATCAAATTTTATGCTATAATTAATTATGAGGAGTGATATTATGAGCAACTTTGATGTTTTGGCTTTAAATATCTATTTATTGGCCATTTTTACACTATTAATCAAATCAAAAACGATCACGAAAATATATCGTTTTTTAAAATTGCTTAATTTCATTCTTTTTATCTATTTGATTGTGATAATTTTCACAGAAAACATTGGAATTATTGATATCTTGATTAAAGGAATACCGCTGTTAATATTGATTGCTACGGTAGACCAAACTGAAATTTTAATCTTACTAAAGAAAGTAGGTTTAAAAAAATCTTCGTTGTTTATAAATACGCTAGAAGATAATATTAAAATTGAATTGATTAAGTCAATTGATCATCTAAGTGGAAAACAAATAGGAGCATTGATAACATTCGAAAAGAATACATCAATGGACGAATACATAACAAATTCTTTTAAAGTACTTGCACCGCTAAATAGTGAGTTATTATCAACTATTTTTTATCCTAATACTCCTTTGCATGATGGAGCAGTAATAATTAGAAAAAACGAAATTGTTTGTGCAGGAGCATATTACCCAACTACAGAAAGACTGGATATTCCAAAACAGTTGGGTTCAAGACATAGGGCAGCAATTGGAATTAGTGAAGTTTCTGATTCGCTAACCGTCGTTGTAAGTGAGCAAACTGGAAATATTAGTGTTGCAATAGATGGTTATTTAGATCAAGATATCAGTAAGGAATCCCTTTTGCTTTATCTTGAAAAACACTTGCAAACATAAATAAGCCGTAATGGCTTTTTTTATTATACAAGCGGGAAATCCCAATAATAAGGCGTTTTTATCATTCTCTTTAATAAATTTTGTATTCTAAAATTGATTATAATGTTTCTTGCCTATGTTGAAAATGTAACGTGACAGTATATTTATAACTGATAATTTCTATCGTCATAATTAATGTTTATTAAATAATTTTCACAAAATTAGTATAGAGCAAATTTACATTGGTTTTTTTAATTAGCATACTATCATTTTAGTAAGTATGTTATAATATATTTGTTATTAGAAATTAGGTGAAATTATGGAAAAATACGATGTAGTTGTAATTGGTGGTGGGCTTGGAAGCCTAACCACTGCTACCTATCTATCAAAACGACTAAGAAACGTAGCTGTTTTTGAAGAGGGTAAAAGCAAAAAAATCCAAAAATACAACCACAGATTTAAAGATTCGGATAACAACAAGTATGATTTTAAATTCTATAATTACGATTTAGGTGGAGTCCATCCTGGAGACCTCTTTTTTGAATATATTAAAGCATGTGGATTACAAAATAATTTCGAGTATTTTGAAAATTCTTCTGTGGTCATTGTTGATAAAAATAAACGAACTGTCTTCAGACCGAGTGATTACAATAATTTCTTAATTTATTTGGTAAGACATTATCCCAAACAAAGAGATGAAATTCATGAGCTATTTGATGATATTTTAAGACATCATAGTGATTATAAACTCCAAAAATTTGCTAGATTAAGAAATAAGGAGTATACAATCCCTTCATTACTGATTGAATGGGGTGATTTGAGTTTAAAAGATGTATTATCAAAATATTTTACAAACGAAGATTTAATTAACGAATTTACTTTAGTTTATGACTCTATTGGAATTCCAGTTGAAGAAATTAATGCATATAATTATTTTATCAAATGGTTTGATACATTTATAGATGGTTCACATTTTATAAAAAGTTCTTATGATACTATTGTTGAAACATTTTCAAATGAAATATCCAAAACGAAAGAGAAAATATTTACAAATAGACAAATAGATAAATTCATTATAAAAGATCATAAAATTGAAATGATTATCGATAGCAATGGAACTGAAATTCAAGCAAAACATTATGTCATAAATATGCGAATTGATCAATTTATAGATGAGTATGCAGCAGAATTATCAGAAATAAAAGAAAATTTTTTAAAGATGTATTCTACCTTAGAAAAGAATAGGACAATTAATCAAGTTTTTATCGGATTAGATCAAGATGCAAAAAAATTAGGTATAAAAGAAAGACATTATTTGTTTAGTAACATTGAGGGTGATACAGTAAGACTGTTGAGTCTGTTGAACTATAAAGAGATTGATAATAGCAGCTGTCCTGATGGACGAGGGGCTATTTTGGTTGAGTTTTTGGATGATGATTTACCTAGAAAAGAGAAATTGAATCAAGTTATTGATCAAGTTGCTCAGTATTTCCCAGGTATAGTGGATCATATTTCATTGAGTAGAATCGGCAAAAAGAAAGATTATTTTAGTGGATTATCTAGTCGTGAATATTGGAGAAACAAAACGGTAAACGATTTGTTTGACATAGATGATTATTCGGCACTAAATCCTTTAACAAATGCATATTTTATTGGCTCATGGGTGAAACCTGAGGCAGGAATCAGTGGTATGATACAAACTGGTGTTGAGTATGGAGATATCATTGATGAATTGATTTATCACGGAAATGATGATGATTATTTTATTACGCATGATGAATTAATGGCTATTATTCTTCATCAATTTATTCCGAATTCATTGGGAAAACTTGAAAAGAACATACAATTTATTATCGGAAAAGATTCCTATTATGTTAGAACAAAAGGAAAACATCAAAGATTATACAAAGGTGAAAGTAGCATGCCAGATCTTATTATCATATCAACAAACGAGTGTTTATATGATTTAAGTGTTGGGAATACCACACTAGAGAAAGCTTTGAACAGTGGTGCACTAGAATATGTTGGAAAAAGGGCGTTTCTTGACGAAGTTATCGAGGCTTTTGATATGGGTATTGAAATTGAAAGTACGAATGGGTTCAGTTATGTTCCGGGAAAATATGGTATTAAATTCATGCTGTTATTAATTGGGATACTTGTTATGTCTAATTTATTAGCGAACTATCATAATTACATAATTGTTGCTCCCATTACTTTTGCATTAATTGCCATTGTTACTTATTTTAAATATCGCGTATTGAAGCTTATTTCTGCGTTTGAGTTTGTCATTCTTGGAATGTATTTTGTTATTTTTATGTTAAGTATTTTTATTTCGAAAATAAACGAAATGCAGGATAGTAAAATAACGTTATTATTATTTACTGCCTATTGGTTAATCACATGGTTAATTAATAGACCTGTTGCATATGTATATGTACGACACGACTATAGAACAGATTATACAAGAACAAAACTATTCAAATCAATGTCGGGAGGATTGACATTCATTTGGGGTATGTTATTCTTAGTAATTGCTTCTTTGAGTTTTGCTTTACCCCAAAGTTATGCTTCTCTTGGTTATTATTTAGCAATTTTGGGATTATATTTAACATATTATTACCCTAATTCATATATTAAGGGATCTATAGATAAGCAGACAAGAAGGTGATTATGTGAATATTTATGTTGTAATTGGTATTTTGACAGTATGGTTTTTGTTTGAGTTAATTATTAAAATAAAGAAGACAAAGAAAGCAAGTTACACAATTATTGTTTCTTTTGCCTTTATTCTTGCGTTTTTATATTTTTATCTCTATGATTTGATAGAAACAGAAAATTATAACTATTATTCTTATATCACTATTGGCGTATTTATTTTATATTTGTGTATTAGAAATTTAAAACATGTTTTTCGTAAAAATATTTCTGAATTTGATTATTATGAACTTGAAAGTGAACTCGAACAGTTGAATTATATGACTGAATTATTACGCAAAAGATTCATTTCAACTATTGAGTTGATCAACGATGGGATTTGTTTTAAAGATGAAGGAGAATTGCTGTTTGGGACAGATCGATTTATTAATATTACTGGACTAGAATCAAATCAATTTGATTTAGAAACATTTGAAAGCAAAATTTATAAAGATGATTTACCACAATATCGAATTATTCTTGAAAAAACAAGTAAGAGACATCCTGTTTATACAACGACTTATCGTATCCAAAATAACGAAGGACTAATTTGGATAAAAGAAATTGGTAAAAAGATTTATATTGATAAGAAAGTTTCAGTCATTTCAATTATTAAGCCACTAGAAACGAAACAATTTCCTGAAACTGAAATTGATGTGTTAAATGGGTTACCAAATTATAAGAAAATGTATGATGAAATGCAAAGATTATCTAGATTGAAAAGCCCATACTACCTTGTTTTTATTCAACTATCTAATATTCCAAAGATCAATGAAAAATATGGAAGAGATGTCGGGGATTTAATGATGGGTGAGTATCTTAAAAAAACAAGATATAACTTTATTAAAGATAATCAAAGTTTGTACCGTGTTGGGGGCATTAATTTTGGGTTAATCATCAAAGATGAAAAGAAATTTGAGTTATTGGACCGTGCTTTAACTGGTAATGGAGATTTGTTGAATTTAAGAATGGTGTTTGGAGGAATTACCCAAACACTATATCCTAATTTAGGGATTTCAGAATCACCATATACAGGTAAAAGCCCAGATCAAGTGATTGAAGAAGCTTCAGAAGCATTGAGAATTTCATTAAAAAATACCACTGATGTTAATTATTGTTTCTTTAATAGGATTTAATTTCTAGTTAGACATCACGAATTATATACTAAATGGAGATGAAAATATGAAGTATTCGGCAATTATTTTAGCAGCTGGTAGTGGAAAAAGAAGTGGATTAGAGTTTAATAAAATTTTATATGAAATTAATGGTAAAAAAATCATTGATTACAGTTTAGATTTCTTTCAAACTGATGCGGATTGCGTTCAAGTGATTTTGGTTTCTTCTAGACAGGAAATTGATTCTTTTTCACGTATGTTTCAAAATGAGAAGATTGAAGTTGTTGTAGGTGGGGAAACAAGACAAGAAAGTGTTAGATTGGCACTTGAATATGTGCAAAATGATGTTGTTCTTGTTCATGACGGTGCACGACCTTTTATACCAAGAGAAGGAGTAAATAAACTTCTGCTAGGTTTAGAAGAGAACGATTCTGTTACATTGGGTGTGAAGGCAAAAGATACCATTCAAGAAATTGAGGGAAATCGCATTGTTAGAACGTTAGATAGAGATAGATTAATTTTGACACAAACCCCACAAGGGTTTAAAAAAGATAAACTTTTAAGAGCACATAACCTTGCATTTAAACACGAATTTGAAGGTACAGATGATACCGTTTTATTAGATGAGTTTTTAAAAATTAAAGCACTCTTTGTTGAGGGTGATTATCGTAATATTAAATTTACTACGATTGAAGATATAGAATTCTTAGAGGTGATTTTGGTATGAGAATTGGAAGTAGTACAGACATTCACAGATTAGAACCAGGTAATCAGTTAATCATTGGTGGGGTAACCATCCCTTTTTATCTGGGTAGTGTTGGACATAGTGATGGAGATTGCCTTCTTCACACAGTCTGTGAATCCCTTATTGGCGCACTTTCTCTAGGTGATTTGGGGAAACTATTCCCTGATACTTCTGAAGAATTTAAAGGAATTGATTCTAGCTTATTGGTATTACAGGTGATGAAAGAAGTAAAAGACAAAGGATATAAAGTCTTAAATATCGATTCTACAGTGTTTTTAGAAGAACCTAAACTTAGTCCTCATATCATGCAGATGAGAGTAAACATCGCGAAATTACTTGAAATAGACATAGATTGTGTTAGTGTGAAAGCAACAACAAGCGAAAAAGTAGGAATAGTTGGAAGACGAGAAGCGATTGTGACGCAAAGTGTTGTTCTACTAGATAAAATTTAAAACGAAAAATAAATATATATAGAGGTGATAATGTGGATAATACAAAAAGATTATGTCGTGTTAATGAAGGAAAGGCAATCTTTGGTGTTTGTTCTGGGATTGCAGAATATACAAATACGGATGTAGGATTAATCAGAATCATTACTTTAGTTCTTGTCTTATTTGGGGGATTTCCCATTCTAATTTATTTCATTTTAGCTATTGCTTTACCAATAAAAGAAGATGAAATTCGCAAGGCTGAAGTGGTTGAGGATGAATATGCATATAACAAGGACGACTTTAAGTACTAAAGATGATTTTCGTGGACAGAAAAAGTACTCATTTATTGTTTGTTTCTCTTATGTTTGGGGTGTTATTTAATTTAGGAAATCCAGCAATACCCTTATATACAAATTCTTTGGCTATTACAGGGAGGATTGTTGGGATTTATTTAGCAAGTAATGGGATTGGGTTATTGCTTTTTGCTACTGTCTGGGGTGCGATTGGAGACATAAAGGATCGTCATAAGGTTTTAGCAATTGTTTTTATGGGGTTTGGCTTCTCTCAATTTCTAGTTGGGATATTTACAAATCCTTATTTGATTTTACTAGCAATGGTACTTGGAGGGATATTTACAGCAGGTGTTTTGGTAAATATTTACTCCTATGTTAATGATAACTATGATGACGAACATAGAAGAAATGCAATTCTTAGTTATGCGGTTTCCCTTTATTTAGCTGGAGGCGCAATTGCATATTTGCTTGGAGGATATCTATCACATTTATTTGGAGAGAATGTTCATTATGTTTTTATTCTTCAAGCAGTTATGTTATGCTTATTTGGGCTTTATATGTTTTTTACAAAGACAGATTTAATAGATACGGATCATCATTTGACGAGAAAACATTTTCTTGCAAATATGAAACAAGTTTTTGTTCTCCCTTGGGTACCAATTTATACGATTACATTAACGTTCTTTATTAGTTTTGCTCACAATAATGTTCGTCGGTTTTTAGATTACTACCTTATAGATGAAGGATATTCTGTTATTTCTTTGGGATTAATTGTTTTCTTAGCTGGCATGGTAGGCTTGATTGGGAACATTTTTGTGGCACCATATTTTTTAAGAAGGTTCCATAATTTTAGATTTCTTCAAGTTCAATTTTTATTGGCACCACCACTATTATTGTTAGCCTTTGTAACAAAAAATCCATTACTTGGGTTTTATACATTTTATATTGGGTATTCCCTTCTTTTAGCAGTTTATGAACCAACTGCTATTAGCTTTATGTCTGAAAATAGAACAGTACGTCAAGGCGTTCTAATTGGAGTAAGACAAAGCATTGTGGGACTAGGTATGACACTTGGATTTGTTATTGGTGGTTTTTTATATGAACTAGATGAGTTATATGTCTTTTATTTATCAATAATATTTTATATAATAGTGTTTATCGGATTTACTGTATTGATTCAACTGAAAAAAACAGATGTTAAAAACTATAGAAAGAACTATATAAAGGAGGCGAAGAAATGTTAGAAACTGCTCATGGTAATTTTGAAATCATTAAGAATCATAAGGATGCTATTGAATTAAAAGAGTTTAATGATCGTTATGTTGATTATTTAGATAAGTACCCCGTAATAGTGTGTGATTATAGTGCACAAATGCTAAGATTTAAGGGATTTACAAATGAAAACTACCACACAATTCCTGATTATTTGTTGGAATCATGTACACCTAATGCACCATATTATGTGCTTCGCAGATTGAATAAGGAGTAATCCTTATTTTTTTTAGCATATTATTTAACTCTCTAAGATTTTTGTTGTATAATATGTTTGCGTGTAAGAAACTAGAGGTGACACAATGGATGCAGCTACAATAGAAAAACAAGTGAAAGAAATACTTCATAAAGTAAGACCATATCTTCAAAGAGATGGTGGTGATGTACGATACGTTAAATTTGAAGACGGAATTGTATATGTAGAGATGATGGGTGCATGTGTTGGATGTGGCGCACTCGATTCTACATTAAAAGATGGGATAGAAGCCATTTTATTGGAAGAAGTGCCAGGAATCATTGGTGTGGAGAACATTTCTTAGTTATAATTTAAACAATAACAATTTGAAGGCCATTTATTGGCTTTCTTTTTATTTTACTTTTATAACTTTCTGATTTTTGTTATAATATTCACGAGTAATCGAAAATGAGGTGTTCTATTATGAAAGAAGGGAGCATTGTTAAAGGAGAGATTACTGCGATTAAGCCATACGGTGCATTTGTAAAAGTTGAAGATGAATATGTGGGGTTAATTCACATATCTGAATTTAGTGATGGTTTTGTTCGTAGTATTGAGGATTATATCAGTGTAGGCGATGTGATAGATCTAATCGTGAAAAAAGTTGAAGATAATAAATTAAGTTTAAGTTATAAGGCTTTACACAAAAGAAAAAAGAGATATCACATTGAACTAGATAGTGGATTCACTCCTTTAAAAAACAATCTTGCAGACTGGGTTAAAAATTACAATTTAAAAAGCGATGAATAGAGTTTATTTCATCGTTTTTTATTTGATATGATATTTTAAATCGCTAATTTTAAAGACATAGCACTTATTATAACTATTTTAAGAGTTTCGATTGTTATTTTCACATGATTAGATTGACTCACGTGAACACTCTCCCACTTAATTGAATACTCAATTTGAAGATGGGGCTTCATGGGTTGTGCGAGCTAACGCTCGCAAGATTACCACGC
>JAFGXW010000111.1 GCA_016936415.1 Bacilli bacterium
AGCAACGTAAGGTTTTTTGTCTCCAGCCACATATGGTTTTCTATCATTATTATATGGTTTTTTGTCTCCAGCCACATAAGGTTTTCTATCATTGTTATAAGGTTTTTTATCTTTATTATAACTGTTGTATTGTGGTTTTTCTTCAGGTACATATTCTGTTTCAACAACTTCTCCACCAGCAGCAATAATAAATGCATTTGCTAATTTACTAACAATTAATTTTACAGAACGAATCGCATCATCATTCGCAGGAATAATAACATCTACATCGTCAGGATCACAGTTAGTATCAACGATACCAAACACAGGGATTCCTAATTTTCTAGCTTCTAAAACAGCATTTTTTTCTTTCATTGGGTCAACTACAAATACTGCTTCAGGCAATGTTTTCATATCTTTAATTCCGCCTAAGAATTTTTCTAGTCTTTCCATTTCTTTTTTCAATCCAATTACTTCTTTTTTTGGCAAACGAGTAAATGTTCCGTCTGCTTCCATTTTAGTAATGTCTTGTAATCTTCTAATAGATTTTCTGATTGTTTTAAAGTTTGTTAATGTTCCACCAAGCCATCTTTGAGACACATAATATTGTCCTGTTCTGATTGCTTCTTCTCTTACTACATCTTGTGCTTGTTTCTTTGTTCCAACTAATAAAATTTTTCCGCCATTTTTTCCAATTTCTAATAATTGTGCATATGCATCATCGATTAATCCTACAGTTTTTTGTAAGTCGATAATATGGATCCCACTTCTTGAAGTAAAAATATATTTACCCATTTTAGGATTCCAACGGCGAGTTTGATGTCCGAAATGAACACCAGCCTCAAGTAACTGTTTCATTGTGATTACAGCCATTTTAAATTCCTCCTTTTGATTTTGCCCTCCACAACTTGTCAACATAAGTTCACCACTACATTCTGTGTAGCTCACGGCTCTTACTCTCATTGTGTGCGTATTTTACGGCTTTATTATTTTAACAAAAAAGATTGTAATAAGCAAGAGTTTTCAATTATTTTTTTACGACATAACTATATAATATAGAAAACAAGCAAATTCTTGCTTGTTTTCATTATTTGTATGACTTTTGTACAATTGCTTGATTCTGATTTACAATATTATTCATTAAACCATAAAGCGGTTTATACATCCATAAGACAGTTAACGTTCCAGTGAATGCCATAATCAATTCAAAAGGGATATCATTCAACAAATATGGCCAAAGTGTTGTAATTCCAAATTGAATCATTTGAAACGGAATAAACGTAAGCCCATAAATAATCCCAAAGACAAAGGCAAATATTGACAATGAAATCTCGTTTTTTGTTTTTCGCAAAACAGTATGATATGCAATCGGTATTACATACCACGCCAATAGCATTGGTGTTATGTAAAAAGGATTTAACCCACCCATATACATACTGTCTAAGAAAACATAACCAGTTATTAGGATGATGGTTTCTTTGAAAGAGTAAACACTAGTAAATACAATAATCAATAACACTGTGAATTGAATATTCGGTAAGAACATCAGAAGTTGTTCTTGTGTAAATATGATTGCGATGGATATGGCAATCATTAACATTTTCTTTGTACTCATTAGTTTTCACCGCCTATACTGGTATATTCAAATCGAAATATATCTCCATCATTCAGTGCTATCGAATCAATACCTGCGGTTGCATACTGATCATTTTCATAGATTGAGATATAAGAGTTTTGCCAATCTGTCGTAATACTTTCTAATTGAAGAATCACTCTACTACCGAAGATAACAGCATCACAAGAATCAGATAGTTGATATGCAGTATTGGCACACCCAACACTATAATTTTCTTTAACAATTGAAAATAATGTGTCTTCACTTGAGAATGCGTAATCATCAGTTGAAATAGTCTCTCCAATTTCATTGATAATAATGATTGTGATTTCACCCACTATATCCTGTTTTTTGTTTTGTGAAAAATAGAAAAAGCTACCAGCGGCAACAACTAGTATTCCAATCGTAATGATAAGCTTTTTCATATTAATCACTCCTTTTTTAGTTAAAATTATATGGATTCACAGCTTCAAAACTGTTTGAATATGTTTGATAAACCACCAAAGCTAGAAAAGCTTGAGGTGTACTAAAGAATAAATCTTCCGGTGTTTCATCTGTTAAAATGTAATCAAATGACCCAGTATCAGTTTGAAAATCCAAAAGTCTTGAAATCAAGTTATAATCCCCTTTACTAAATAGAGCACCTTTTGGATCTATATTATTGGCAATTAACCCGATAATTACTTGTGACATTGATGATGCATTTTCGGTTCCAGGATATGTCGTTTCTCCCCAAACCATGTCTCTTGTTTTTACTCCACCAAATTCTAATTGGGAATTTTGAATCCAAGTAACATAATCTCCAATGAGTGCTGGAACACCATCTTCATCTACATAATTGCTCAACGCAACAATACTAATTCCTCCACTATCTAAGCCTTGGTCGAATGGAGTATTTATAACTAAATCAGATATTGCTGCAGCTTGAAAATCACTATAATCTACGCTGCTTTCTCGACTATCAAATGTCAATAATCCATATGCGGTTTGCCCATACAATCCTGGCATAGCAATGGTTTTAAATTCTTCTAAATAGCTATCGACACTCAAATCAGCAACATTTAAAAGCATAATTGCTTTAAAGTAATCAGCTGTAGTTGCTAGAGTCATGTTCTCAACAATTGCAAAGATTTCTTGTTCCGTAACATAATCGTTCGTTAATCCCAACAACTCTAATCCCAATAAAACCATATAATCAATTGCATTGTCATTCACAAAATCATCAGCTTGATTTTGCAAAAATAACTGTATAGCATCATCAACTGATTTCTCAAGTTGATCCCACCATACAACTTCAAAAGAGAACTCGTCTTTATTTTCATACTCAATTAAATCAATACCTACAGATGATGGAACACCATTTTTAGAAATTGATATGTAAGCACCTGTTTTAGGTTCTAACCCTTCAATACCAAGTAACATAGTTCCAAAATCTGAAACACTAAAAGTGAAATTTAAATGTTCCGTCATTAACTCCTGAAAACTTCCTTCATAGTCTTCTTTATAACTTACCGTCTTTGTTGATGTTTCTCCATACTCATTAATAAATTCAAAACTAATTTCATGATCCTGAACTACTGTTTTTTCACAACCTACTAAAATGAATGCCATAAAAAGAATTGATACGATAGAGAATAGTTTTTTCATTGTGACCTCCTATTATGTATTTTTTTCAATAAAAAAAACCATCCTCCCGGATGATTATTACGTTCAATAACAAATATAATAAATATAAAAGTTAGTTTGACGTATATACCCATTACCCAGGAGTATTACAATACTTTAGATCCTAGGTAGGTCTACCGGCTTGATTTCATTCTACTATGCACCTTCCCGCTAAGTAGCAGTGGTCTTTTGCATTTCGTCCATCTTACGGTTGCTGGGACAGCTTGAGCTTTTACTCAATTCCCTGTTATGTCTTACGACACCTAATATCTATATTCATTCTATGTCGAAAATGGAAAGTTGTCAACCTAAATATTTGATTATTTTCCAGTACTTCCAAATCCACCATTTCGAACATTTTCAACTTTTTCTTCAATCGGACTAATTAAATATTTTTGGAAAATTCCTTGTGCAACTCTTTCACCTTTTTTCAAATAAACAGTCTCTTTGCCAAAATTATATAGCGAGATAAATATTGCACCATCGTTGTCAATATTTCCATAATAGTCTTTATCTATAATTCCAACATTATTGGGGATGGTCAAGTGATAGCGACGAGGCAAACTACTTCTTGGATAAACCAACAAAACTTCATCATCTTGCATGAATGCTTTCACACCTGTTACTCCAAGTTTGATTTCTCCGGGTTCAATTTCCAAATCTTCTATAATAGAAATATCATATCCTGCACTATGCATGGTTGATCTTTTGGGAAGCTGAATATCCAGACTTAAATATCCTTTTGCTACTTCAAAACCTCTCACGGTAACATCTCCTTTAGTAATTTTAATACGTATAGTTCTCTCTCTGTCCAATGATATTCACTACCATTATCGTGTTTTTCTTGGTTTACCGCGATTGCTTCATCCAAAGTAACCCATCGAGAAACAAAACGTAATTCTCTCTCATATAAATCAAGTTCCTGTTCAAAGTCCTCATCATATATTTCACAAAAATAATAATAAGAACGTAAAAAGAAATATTTGCGGTCATCGTAAATATCATTATATATTTGGTCAACATACCCCAAACTCTCATTTACACTTTTTACTTTTTTACCTACTTCTTCTAATACTTCACGACGTAGTGCTGGTTCTTTCGCTTCAAATTCTTTGAGTCCCCCACCAGGAAATTTATACTCATTAGACTTTTCTGAATAAACCATCAAAATCTTACCCTCATTTAAAATAATTGCTCTTACACTATCACGATATATAATTGGCTGATGACCAAGTAATTTGTCCCTTTTATCAAATATTTTTAAAAGTTTCATTGTTGTAAGATTGCGATCATTTGTGTAGCAGAGTCAAATCCATGTTGTTTGATATAATTCTTCACATCATCAGCTTTTTGTTTAAAATATTCATAGTTTGGCATTTGTTCTACCCTAGAAAGCATGCGCTCAGTTGTGCTACACACCCAATCCATTTCTTCTTTTGTAAATTCTTTTGTATTTGGAACATTTAAATACCATGAATCGATAACTTTCAACATACTTTTACTATGTAACGTATCAATAATTTTATCATTCGCAAATGTCTCATCATGAAAAATACCATTCGCACGATCAATCTCTGCAGCAAAATGATGTAATAATAAATGACTTTTTTGTTTATCCGTTAAATCATTGCTGACCATCTCTGAAATTAGCAAGAATCCACCAGGTTTTAAGACACGTTCCATTTCTCTTAATGATACCGTTATGTCTTCTAAATGATGTAAGGAATTTGATAAACATACCATATCAAAAGAATTATCTTCAAAAGTCATATGTAATGCATCCATCTTTAAAAATTGTATTCTCTCATCATCAAAACTTTTTTGTGCAGCAGTAATCGCCCCATCTAAAAGATCAATTCCAATTATTTCCTGAAAATCATTAGTTAGACCAGTCAAAATATGGATAAAATTACCATTCCCGGTTCCAACATCAAGAATCCTTGCATTACTATTATCTTTCAAAAAATCTTTAAATTTTTCCATAGACATCATCCTTAGCAATATAATAACTAATTATATCATAAAAAATAAAAAGTGGGAACAAATAAATATGAAGATAGTTTCAGTTCCTGAATATCAAATAAAAAGGACTTAATAGTCCTATTTATTACTAACAGCAAATTTTAATTGTGCGGTAACTGCGACTTCTCCATTGACAGTTGCAATTGCGTCTCCAAACCCGATTGGTCCTTTTTGTCTTGTGATAATAACTTCCAATCGCAATTGGTCTCCAGGTATAACTACTTTTTTAAATTTACAGTTATCAATTCCTGCAAAATAGACTATTTTTCCTTTGTTTTCTGGGATTGACAAAATTGTCACTGCTCCAGTTTGTGCCAATGCTTCAACAATTAAAACACCAGGCATAACATGTTCCTGTGGAAAATGTCCGACAAATTGCATCTCATTTACACTAACATTTTTTATGGCCACACATGTTTTACCAGGTTCTAATTCAATCACACGATCAATCAACAAAAACGGATAACGATGTGGAATAATTTCCTGAATCTGATTACTATTTAATATCATATCTATCACTCCTAATATTTTTTAAAGGCCAGTGTTGCGTTGTGTCCACCAAACCCTAAACTGTTACTGATTGCTACATTCATCACTTTGTGTTTACCAACTTGAACTGTATAATCTAAATCACAATCTTCGTCAAATTCTTTGGAATTAATGGTTGGTGGAACGAATGAATCTCGCAATGCCAATATACTCATAATAGCTTCAACTGCTCCACTTGCTCCAAGTAAATGACCAGTCATTGATTTGGTACTTGATACACTTAATTGATATGCATGGTCTAAGAAAGCTTTTTTAATAGCCAATGTTTCTGTTTTATCATTCAAAGGTGTCGATGTCCCATGAGCATTAATATAATCAACATCTTCCATTCTTAAATTTGCATCTTGAATTGCCATTTCCATACATTTCTTAGCCCCGGTTGCTTCTGGATCTGGGCCTGTAACATGGTATGCATCACAAGTCGCTCCATACCCTACAATCTCACCATATATTTTAGCACCACGGTTCCTTGCGTGTTCCAGTTCTTCTAGCACCAAAGTTCCTGCGCCTTCTCCCATCACAAATCCACTTCTGTTTTTATCAAATGGAATACTTGCATAGTCAGGATTATTCGATTTATTTAATGCTTGCATTACATTAAATCCTCCTAAACCAAGAGGAATCAAACTCGCTTCTGTTCCTCCAGAAACTACAACATCTAAATACCCATCTCTTATCGCTCTAAACGCCTCACCCATTGTGTTTGTTGCACTTGCACAAGCCGTAACAATGGAAGTAGCGATACCAGTAATTCCATATTCAATCGCAATATTACCGGCAGCTAAATTAATAATGGCACTAGGAATAAAAAACGGACTCAAACGGTCATATCCTCTGCTTTTTGCCTTATCTTCTTCATCCGCAATGGTTTGTAATCCTCCAATACCACTACTGTAATATACACCAATTCTATCGCGGTTTTCTTCATCTAAATTTAATGCAGAATCAATCATTGCTTCTTTGGTTGCCACCAAAGCAAATTGAACAAATCGATCAATACGTTTTAACTGTTTCTTACCAAAAAAACCTTCAAAGTCAAATCCTTTGATTTCTCCACCTATCTTCGTTTCATTAAGTGAAATATCAAAACCTTTAATATAATCAATTCCGTTTACACCTTTTTTCGCATTTTCCCACATTTCAACCGCAGTATTTCCGATTGGTGTAAGGGCACCAATACCTGTCACAACAACTCTTCTTTTCATTTTATTCCTCCAACTGCGCTAAGTTCTTTTTTACAATCCCTAATGATTTCTTGAACAACATTCTCAACATAATCTATTTTATTGATTAAGTATGCCTTTGCACCAGTAAAAATCAAACCATTTTTGTCTCCACTTGAACTATTTCCAAGTTGTTCCGTAATACAGTAGGGTATTCCAATCTTTTTACAAGACTTCAAACAATTGACACAGTAGCTCACTTTCATATTGCCTTTTTCCAAAGAACGAGTTAAAAAATTTCGAACCGCTCGCCCTGGTAATCCTGCTGGACTTGCTACTCTAACAATGTCATCTTCTTTTGCGTCTATAATCATTTGTTTATATGCATCACTTGCATCACACTCATGTGTCGCAATAAATCTAGTAGAAATTTGAACACCACTTGCTCCCACTTGAATCATTCGTGCCATATCCACGCCATCATGGACACCACCACCTGCGATAATTGGGATTTCAATGTTATATTTATCCTCATACTCTTTTACAACTTTTTTTGTTTCCTCTACAATGATTTCTAAAGAATCTACATTACCACTTTCCATATCTTCTTTAGAAAACCCAAGATGTCCTCCAGCCAAAGGACCTTCGCAAACAATAAATGCTGGCATATATTGATAACTACGATCCCAACTTTTTAATAAAAGTTTAGCTGCTCTAGCACTTGAAATAATGAAAGCTCCTTTTACATTACTTCCAACCAAATACCCGGGCAAGTCTACAGGTAACCCAGCACCACTAACAATAAAATCGATATCTTGTGTTGCCAAAAAAGTTGCGTATTTATCATAATCATTAATCGCATACATTAGATTTACACCCAAAACTCCATTCTTATTTACGGCTCTAATCTTATCGATTTCCTTTTTTAATTCAATCTTATTTTCTCCCAAAGGATCGTTACGAAAATTCTTTTTCAAAAATCCAACTTGGGCTGCGCTAATTGTTGCAACAATTCCACTATTCATACAAGCGTTTGCCAATTTACTCAAACTAATTCGAATACCCATACCACCTTGGATAATTGGAAATTTCACAACTTTATTATTGATAACTAGTGGTTGTAAAATCATTAAATCATTCCACCATTCACACTGAGTACTTGTCCAGTGATATAATCTGCCTTATCGCTAGCTAAAAACACAACAGCGTTTGCAACATCTTGTGCACTTCCAAAACGATTAAGTGGTATTTGTTTTAAATAGTTTTCTTTCACTTCGTCTGTTAATTCTTCTGTCATCTTGGTTTGAATAAAACCAGGCGCAACCGCATTACAAGTTACACCTCTTGACCCAAATTCTTTGCTCAAACTTTTTGTTAGTCCAATCACAGCAGCTTTGCTTGCAACATAATTCGCTTGTCCAGCATTTCCCATAATTCCCACGACGCTTGCAATATTTATAATTTTTCCCAAACGGTTTTTGAGCATGTGTCTTGTCACACTTTTACACATATTCCATGTCCCTTTTAAATTGACATCTATCACACTATCAAATTCATTTTCGGTCATTCTCATCATCAGATTATCTCTTGTAATTCCTGAATTGTTTACCAGTACATCAACACGCCCAAAACGATGAATTGCTTGATCAATAATGTCTTGAGCCTGTTCTAGTTTTGAAACATCACCTTTTACTACCATTCCCTTACCACCCATATTTTCAACATGAATCAGTAGGTCCAATGCCAATTCTTCCTCAAACAAATAATTTATGACAACATTAGAACCTTGCATTGCAAAATTCAAACAAATTTCTCTTCCAATTCCAGTGTTTCCTCCTGTAACAATTACTGTTTTTCCTTTTAATGAACTCATGCTTATACCTCCTTATAGTATGAAACTAATTGTTGGATTTCCTCGCTATGTTCCACATGAAATATCTTCATGCTTTTATCTACTTTCTTTACAAAACTACAAAGCGTATTGTTTGGTCCAATCTCAATAAAAGTCGTTACTCCTTTTGCAATACATTTTTCAACCATTTGATAAAACAAAACACTACTAGTGATTTGACTGACCATAACACTTTTAATGTTATTTTCAAAGTAATCTCCCGTGGTATTAATCAATAAATTTGATGATGGTTCTTGCAATTCTATTGATGATAAATATTCAGCAAAATTAACACTTGCTTCTTCCATTAATTTAGAATGGAAAGGTCCACTTGTATTTAACAAAATTGCTCGTTTTGCCCCACTTTCAATTGCCTTTTGATTGATGGATGATACAGTAGACTCTTCACCACTAATTACAATTTGTCCATAGGTATTGTAGTTTGCAATTGTCGCATACCCAACAGTATCTTCTATGATTGCTTCAATTTTACTCGCTTCTAATCCTAAAATAGCACTCATTTTCCCCTTGGTTTTTAACGATGCTTCTTTCATGAATTTTCCACGCTTTTCAAGTATCTTAAGACCTGTTTCAAAATCAAATACATGCTCATAATAAAGTGCCCCATATTCTCCTAGAGATAGGCCCATTACATAATCCGCTGTAATCCTTTTGCTTTTTAAAACTTCTAATATTGCTGCATATAAAGTAAACATAGCTACTTGAGTATACACAGTATCATTCAGTAATTCTTCCTGATTGAACATAATATTAGTTAGACTGTATCCCAAAATTTCATTTGCTTTTTCAAAGATGTCTCTTGCTTCTTGATATGTATCATACAAATCTTTTCCCATGCCTAGATATTGAGAGCCTTGTCCTGAAAACATAAATACAGATTTCATTTGAATACGTCCTTTGAGACAAGACTATGTAAAAATATGTCATCTAGAATGTCTTTCACAGGTCTAACTGCTTTCACCAATCCTGCACTTTGTCCAGCCATGATACTACCAAAATCCATATCCCCATCAAAAACAGCTTTACGTAAGGATCCTAAGGTAAGTGTTTCTAATTCTTCTAGTGCAATATTGTTGTTTTTGGTAAGTTCTAGATATTGCCTAGACATTTTATTTTTAATAACACGAACCGGAGCACCAGTATTTCTACCTGTTACTACGGTATCGGTATCTTTTGCACCTACTACTTTATTCTTGTAGTTTATATGAACAGGACATTCTTCACTTGCTAGTAGTACAGTCCCAATTTGAACACCTCGTGCTCCTAAAGCGTATGCAGCATCTAACCCTCTAGAATCAGCAATTCCTCCAGCTGCGATGACAGGTATATTAACCGCATCACTCACTTGAGGAACCAAAGTAAAAGTGGTTAATTCTCCAATATGACCCCCAGCTTCTGTCCCTTCAACAATTAAGGCATCTGCCCCAATTCTTTCCAATCGTTTTGCCAAAGCAACACTTGGCACTACGGGTATTACAATCATTCCTGCACGTTTCCACTTATCCATATATATCCCTGGATTACCAGCACCAGTTGTTATGATTTTAATGCCTTCTTCAATTACCATATTACTAATATTTTCTGCATGGGGACTCATCAACATAATATTCACACCAAAAGGCTTACTTGTAAGCTCTTTTGTTTTTCTAATTTCGTCTCTCACTCGTTCAACATCCCAACCACCACTTCCTATTAAGCCAAGTCCTCCTGCATTACTAACCGCTGCAGCAAGTTGATGTGTTGCGATATTTGCCATTCCACCCTGAATAATTGGGAATTTAATATGTAATAAATCTCTTAGATCTGTCATTTGACCCCTCCTACAGTTCAATCAATGCTCCGCCCCAAGTTAATCCTCCACCAAAAGCTACCGTTATAAACTTATCTCCTTTTTTTAATACATTGGATTTGATTGCTTCATCAATAGCTAGAGGTACACTCGCTGCGCTTGTATTTCCATATTTACTAATATTTAAAAACATTTTATCCATACTAAAACTCAAATCTCTTGCGGCTTTATCAATAATACGTTCATTTGCTTGATGTGCGACAATATAATTTAAATCTTCGAGTGTTATACCATTACGATCCAATAAATCATTCACCGTTTTCGGTAGTATTCTTGTTGCAAACTTAAACACTTCGCTCCCCTTCATATGAATGTGGTCTTGTTGACTTATTGCGTTAATACTTGGATCTTTGATGTCTGTATTTTTACAAATCAGTAAATCATCTGTATCGCCGCGAGATCCACAAATAATATCTTTGATTTTATCCTGAGTACTTTTGCTGATAATCATAGCACCAGCAGCATCTCCAAATAACACGCATGTATTTCGATCGCGCCAATCAGTTAGCCTTGTTAATGTTTCAGCACCAATAACCAATGCAGTATGATATGAACCACTTTTTATCATTTTATCTGCAATGTTTAAAGCATATATAAACCCACTACATGCTGCATTGATATCAAAAGTCATAATTTCATTTAGTTCCAAACGTGCTTGCAACAAGTTACTAACTCCAGGAAAAGCATTATCTGGGGTAACGGTTGCAACAATCAATAAATCAATATCTTCTTTTTTAATTTGAGCATCATCTATTGCTTTTAAAGCAGCAAAATAAGCCAAATCCGTTGTCGATTCATCTGTCACGATATGACGTTCCTTGATTCCCGTACGTGACACGATCCATTCATCACTTGTGTCCACAAATGATGTTAAATCCTCATTTGTCAATGTTTTAGATGGGACATAACTTCCAGTCCCTAATATTTTAGTATATATCATGATTTTACTCCTTTTAAATTGTCATAATTAAAACGTTGGAAAAATCCATAATTACGATATTTTTCCATCCTTTTATCTCGTAGTTGAATGCCAGTAAATTGTTTTAACTCTTGCAACTCATTGACGATGGCAAATTTTGTATTTTTAAATGTTTCCATTTTATTAAAATGTGCACCACCAAGGGGCTCTTTAATAATTTGATCAATAACACCTAATTCTTCCAAATCATAACTTGTAACTTTCATCACTTCCGCTGCTTTACTCGCTAGTGTTGCATCTTTCCATAATATCGTTGCATACCCCTCAGGTGTCAAAATTGAATAGATTGCATTTTCTAACATCATAACAGTATTTGCAACACCAAGCGCAAGCGCTCCACCTCTACCGCCTTCGCCAATAATCACTGCGATAACTGGCACTGTAAAATTACTCATCTCAAGTAAATTTCTAGCAATAGCCTCACCTTGTCCTCGCTCCTCTGCCCCTAAACCCGGATAGGCGCCAGGTGTATCGATGAGTGTGATGATGGGACGACGAAATTTTTCCGCTTGTTTCATTAATCTTAATGCTTTTCGATATCCCTCAGGATGTGGCATAGCAAAATTTCTAACTAAATTTTCGTCTAACGTTTTCCCTTTTTGTTGTGCAACGATTGTCACAACTGTGCCATTGATAATTCCGATTCCACCAATGATACTTTTATCGTCACGGAAATTTCTATCGCCATGAAACTCCATAAATGAATCACACAAATAAGAAATAAATTCACTAGCCACAGGACGTAGTTGATGTCTAGCAAGCAATACGCGATCCCACGCCGTTAGATGCGTCATTGCCTCTTCTTTATAACGTTCTATTTCTTGACGTAGTTTACTTGTAATTTCATCATTTCCCAATTCTAAAATCTTGCTTTCTAATTCACGCACTTTTCTTTCTTTTGCTAATATATCCATTATTGAAACCTCCTATGAAACATGAGGAGTTTCCCCAAAGTTGTTTTTAATTCGTTTCGATGAACCACCAAGTCTATAAATCCTTTATCTTCTAAAAACTCAGATCTTTGAAACCCTTCAGGAAGCAATTGATTAATTGTTTGTTCAATCACTCTTGGTCCAGCAAAACCAATCAATGCATTTGGTTCCGCTAGAATAATATCGCCCAAAGAGGCAAAACTTGCAGTAACTCCGCCTGTAGTAGGATGAGTTAACACACTGATATATAATAACCCCATCTCAGCGTGGCGTAAAACAGCTTGGCTTGTTTTCGCCATCTGCATTAGACTAAATATACCCTCTTGCATTCTAGCACCACCAGACGCAGTAAAAATAACAATTGGCAGTTTTTTATACATCGCATATTCAAAACTCTTTGTTACCTTTTCACCAACAACACTTCCCATGCTCCCCATCAAAAAGTAACTATCCATAACCCCAATCACACAAGGCATTCCATTTATCTCACAATATCCATATACATACGCTTCATCAAGCCCTGTTTTTCTTTTGTTTTCAGCAACTTTTTCCTCATATCCATCTTGAAAAAGAGGATTTAGAGTAATATACCCATGCCCCTTTTCTACGAAAGTACCGGTATCTGTTGTCATCTTAATTCTATCAATAGCGCGAACACGAAAATGATCCCCGCAATTTTTACATATAAAATTGTTTTCAATTGTTGTTTTTGTATTGACTGGTTCTTTACAAGTAGGACATTTTTCATACAACCCTACTGGAACATCAATTTTCGCTGAAGTTACAAGGCTCTTTGTTCTAGCAATCTTAATTTGTTTGTTCGATGATTTTCGATTTTCAAATGCTCTAATTAGATCATTCATAATCGTCATACTCCAATAAACTATCTATTTTTTTCCCAATAAACCCCGTATTAAAATCACCTTTAACATATTCCAAATTATTTAATATCATATAACAAAAATCTTGATTTGTTTTGACGCCTCTAATCATTAACTCCTCAAGCGTAGCTTTCATTTTTTTTATGGCTTCTGACCTTGTATTTGCATGCACAATAACTTTTCCAATCATAGAATCATAATAAGATGGGATTTGATAACCAGCATAAACAAAGCTATCAAAACGCACACCATTTCCACCAGGAATATGTAACAGATTAATTTTCCCAGGATTTGGTCTAAAATCGAATTTTGGATCTTCCGCATTGATTCTACACTCAATACTATGTCCTTTTAATGTTACATCTTCTTGGCGTATACTGAGTTCTATACCCGCAGCAATATTGATTTGTTCTTTGACAATGTCAATACCCGTAATCATTTCTGTGACAGGATGTTCAACCTGAATTCTCGTATTCATTTCAATAAAATAAAAATCTTCTCCACTCACTAAAAACTCAATCGTTCCAGCGTTCTCGTAATTCACACTTTTGCTTGCCTTGATAGCTGCATCTCCCATATCTTTACGTAATTTTTCATTAATCATACTAGGTGCTTCTTCTATAACTTTCTGATTTCGTCTTTGAATTGAACAATCTCTTTCACCCAAATGAATTACGTTCCCATATTTATCCGCTAAAATTTGAATTTCAATGTGTTTGGGATCTATCACATATTTTTCTAAATACATCGTATCATCACCAAAAGCATTCAATGCTTCTGACTTTGCGGTTTCAAAAGCAGCACCAAAATCATCTAATGAATGCGCAACTCGCATTCCTCTTCCTCCACCACCAGCACTAGCCTTAATTAATACTGGAAAGCCAATTTCAAGTGCAATACTCTTCGCAGATTCCAATGAAGACACAGCCCCCTTACTACCAGGAACAACTGGAACATTGGCTGCGATCATTAT
>JAFGXW010000112.1 GCA_016936415.1 Bacilli bacterium
ATCTCACAGTTCTATTTTTTTCGTAAGTCTAAAATAAATGATTCGTCTGGGTCAATATAAATTGTTTTGTTGTTTTTATATGTGACAAAACTATTGATTCTACCAGGAACTTTCTTTAAGTATCGTACTTCTAGATAGTCTACTGGCACAGAATTTGATAATCTTAATTTTGAAAAATAAGATGCAAGTTGCGCTGCGGTTCGGATTGTCGTTTCTGATAGCGGGAATGATTTGCGTACAATGACGTGACTTCCTGGAGCTTCTTTCACATGAAACCAAACTTCATTATGCTTCGCTAACTTATGAGAAATATATTCGTTTTGAATGTTGTTTTTTCCAACCAAAATTTCAACTCCGTCTTTATCAACAAATGTTTCATAATTTGGTCTCTTTTTCTTTTTATTCACGACATTCTTTCTTTTTAAATAGTTTTTATCTTCCAATTCTTCTTTGATTTCTTCAATGTCTTTTAGTGTTGCATTTTCTATTTGATGAAGTAATTCTTCAAAGTATTTTTTTTCTAAAAGAGAATCTTGAATTTGTTCTTCAATATATGGAATACTTATCTTTAATTTTTTATATTTTTTGAAGTACTTTTCACTATTTTCGATTGGGGTAAGTTTTGGATCTAATTCTATGATAATGTCTTCATTTGTATAGTAATTATTACAAGTGAGTTTTGTCTCACCTTTTGTTATATGATGCATGTTTGCTTGAATTAGTTCACCTTTTACACGAAACTCGTCCCTTGAAGAAGTATTCATTAGTTCTTTTTGAAGTTTTTCATATTTGGTTTTTGCCTTGTTAATATGGTTTTTAATAAACTTGACCAAGTCTTTTGATTTCTGCTTGATAATATCAATTGAGTCTCGTTCAAAATAGTAACGATCTAGTAAAATATTCACACTATCATAATAGTCTATATTACCGTTAAGATGACTCAAATCAGTATAATAAAAATAGTCTTTTTTACCATGAATAATCTGTGGGTGATTTGTGTTAAGAAGTTCATCAAAAATGACTTTAATTGATTTATTTGAGTTGTGAAACTGAAACATAATTTCACTTGTAATTAAAGGTGAAAAACCAATAAAATTATCGAGGAGTACTTGCTCATTAAGATGTTCAGGATTGGATAGAAATATATTTCTCTTTTCGACATCATAAGGATTGATTTTTTCTGAAATTGGTATATGATAGATAGCGCTAGGAAAAATAGTGCGTTCACTATCTTCAAAAGGCATGACATGTTTTACAGCTTCTAAGATTCGATTATCTTCTTCTGTAATGATGATATTTGAATGTCTTCCCATTACCTCTATAATTAGTTTTTTAGTTGCCAAATCACCAAGTTCATTTCGTTTGGTTACACTAATGATAATGATTCGGTCATTAGAAACTTGCACAATGTCTTCTATGATACCACCTTCTAAATGTTTTCTTAAAAACATACAAAAAGTAGGAGGATAATCCGGTTTTTCATAATTCATTTCTGTGAGATGAATACGGGAATAACTAGGGGAACAACTTATAAAAAGTTGCTCTTTTGAACCTTTTGCATTTATGACAAACAAAAAGTCGTACTTTGAAAGCTGATAGATTTTATTAATTCTTCCAGTCAATAGTACGCTGTGTAGTTCATCTGTAATTTTATGTAGAATATTTCCATCAAAACTCATCGTTATCACCACGATAATTATAACACAAAGCATAAAAATAAAAAAAATGTTTTCAAATACTTACATTATTCTCGTAAAAGTGTTATGATATATAATAATTCATATATAATCTTAATCAAGAGGAGGGACATTCATTAATGAAACTCAATGAACGCGGGTTATTGGTTGTAATAAGTGGTCCTTCTGGAGTCGGGAAGGGTACTGTAAGAAAAGCGCTGTTTGAAATGGAAGGACATGATTTGGTTTACTCAATATCAATGACAACAAGATCCCCTAGAGAAGGAGAAATTGATGGAATTGATTATTATTTTGTGACAAAAGACGAGTTTGAAAGAAGAATCAAAGAGGACAAGTTTTTAGAGTATGCAGAATTTGTAGGAAACTATTATGGAACGCCAAAAGACAAAGTTGACGAGCAACTGGAAAAAGGAAAAGAAGTTGTATTGGAAATTGAAGTGCAAGGTGCATTACAGGTTCGTGAAAAAGCAAAAGATGGTGTGTTTATTTTTATTGCTCCACCAAACAAAGAAGCTCTTTACCGAAGACTATTACGCAGGGGAACTGAAGGTCCAGATATGATCCAAAAGAGAATGGACAAAGCAGACAGAGAATTTCCTCTTGCCCACAAGTATGATTATATAGTTGTAAATGATGAAGTAAGAAACGCCGCAGATCGTATCATGGCGATTATTCGTGCGGAACATGCACGAACTGAACGATCTATTTATAAATACAAAGAAATGCTGGAGGTAGCATAATATGAGAAACGAGGACGGATTACGTTATCCATCAATTGATGATCTTTTAACAAAGATCGATTCAAAATATAAATTAGCTTATGCATCATCGAAACGTGCGAAAATAATCAAAGAGGAAGACGACGTATCGATTGACTACTTATGCAGTAAACCTGTTGGAATTGCATTGGAAGAAATCATTGAAGGAAAAATTGATATTGAATTTGAAGAAAAAAAGTAGAAACCTTCTACTTTTTTTAATTATCTAGGGAATAACTATCGTAATTATGTTATAATTACGATAGAAAAAAATTGGAGTGAACAACATGGATGATAAGTTTTTATTATTACTTGAAACCCTTGATTTATTAGAGGAAAAAGAACATTTTGATGGAAAAATAAATGAGATGTATGTTAACAAAGCCGACGACAGTTGGTTTTTTGATATTGAGTTTAAAAAGCCATTAGACATAGAAGATTTTGATTTGTTTACAAAGAGAATTGAATTGCTTCCCAAAAAAATAAAATCGATTCAAAAAATAGTGTACCATATCAGTTATGTGCAAGAAGACAATCAGTGTTTAGAAGATTATTATACATTTGTTTTAAAGAAACTTGCAAAGAAGAAACCACGTTTTAGTTCCATCATTGATTTTGATATTGATTGTTACAATAATCGGATCGAAGTACTTTGTCCAAAAGATGGTACGTTTGTTAGTGATCTACTTAGCGAACTAAAAATTGAATTGACAAATATTGGGTTCGATGCATATCTTACAACTAGGATGTGCAATGATACACAAACAATTGAAGAAACCATTGAACAACAATCTCAAGTATTTGAAAATGTTGTAATGCAAACATCAGAAATTACTGATGAAGAAAATTCATTTATTGGTGTTGGTAATAATGTGGTTAGAAAGATTAATAATACCATCAAAGATATTCCCAAAACAGAAGAAGATCTGATCACTTTAAAATCCTTAAATGAGAAAGCAAATTTTACTTTTGAGGGAGAAGTGGTTGCGGTTGATTATCGAAACCTTGGAGGAACAACTGACTTATTCACATTTATTGTTAGTGATGAGGATGATAGTATTTATGTGAAAAAGTTTGTTAAAGACAAAGAAGAAGTTAAGTTCTTAAATGGGACCAAACCGGGAATGGGGATACGTGTTTCTGGTATTGCTTCTTTTGATAAATTTAGTGATGAAGTTACGATAACAGCAATTGTATTAGAACGTACAAAATTCGTGAACGTAAAAGATCATCGTAAAGATTTAGAAGTTGATAAAAGAATTGAATTCCACGTTCACACAAAAATGTCTACACTTGATGGGATTACATCCATCACAGATTATGTTGATACCGCAAAACGATGGGGACACAAAGCCATTGCACTAACGGATCATGGAAATGTTCAAGCATTCCCTGATTTTTACAAAGCAACAAAAGATAAATCTATAAAGCCCATCTTTGGATGTGAATTCACTTTTATCAATCATGAAGATTTGGACATTGTGAAACACCCAATTGATTTGGCATTTGATGATGCGATATATACTGTATTTGATATTGAAACCACCGGATTAAGTGTTAATTTTGATAAGGTCATTGAAATTGCAGCTGTTCGAATTCAACACAATCAAATCATCTCAGAATATCAAACATATGTGAATCCAGAAATTCCAATTTCAGAATTAACGACAAAAATTACATCGATCAAAAATAGCGATGTTGCTCTTGCACCAAAAATTGCGGAAGTGATTCCTGAGTTTAAAGCATTTTTTGAAGGAACTGTGATGGTTGCTCATAATGCTCATTTTGATATGGGATTCATCTATGAGATATTAAAAGAATATAATCTGTTCGATGGTCCAATACCGACGGTAGATACCTTGCAAATAGCTAGAAGTTGTTATGGGGAGGATTTGAAACGTTTCAACTTAAAAGCCGTTGCACGCCATTTTAAAGTGGATTTGGTGCAACATCACCGTGCTATCTATGATACAAGAGCTACCGCTGACATCTTTTTACACATGTTGCGTGACGCACGTAAACAAGGCGTGTTTAATGTAAATGAGTTGAATCGTCTTTCTAATAAATCAGATGCCTACAAATATTCCATTTCAAAACATATCAACTTGTTGGTTCAAAATCAAGTTGGACTTCGTAATTTATATAAGATTGTTAGTATCGCTAATACTGATCACTTCTATAAAGAAGCAAGATTGAAAAAAGAAGTTCTTGATAAGAATAGACAAGGATTATTGGTTGGTAGTGGATGTATGAACAGCGATTTTTTTGAAACTGCTTTAAATAAAAGTTATGATGAGCTACTTGAAAAAGCAAAATATTTCGATTACCTAGAAATTCAACCTTTATCTGATTTTGAGCATTTCAACGAAGACATGATCGATGCATATGATAGAGTTGCATCGACCATGCAAAGAATTGTTGCAGTGGGAAAAGAACTAGACATTCCTGTTATCGCAACAGGTGATGTACATCATCTCTTAAAAAATGAAAAGAAATATCGAGATATTTATGTTCAAACGCCAGTCGTGGGTGGTGGAATTCATCCACTCAGTCGTTATAATGATATTCCAAGTCAGTATCTTCGTACAACATCAGAAATGTTGGAAGAGTTTAAATGGTTGGGAGAAGAATTGAGTTTTGAATTGGTTGTGAAAAACCCTAACAAACTAAATGAAAAAATTGAGTTTGTTCAGGCATTTAAACCAGAATTATATGCTCCAACTGATGATTTTTTAGCACTTGATGGAATTCCATCAATTGAGAATAAATTAATAAAAATGGTAAGTGATCGATCAAAAGAGCTTTATGGAAGAAATGTTCCTCAATTGGTTCAAGATCGTATCAATAAAGAAATAAAGAGTATCACAGAAAATAAATTTTCAACGGTTTATTATATTTCACATTTGCTTGTAAAAAAATCACTAGATGAAGGATATTTAGTTGGTAGTAGAGGAAGTGTTGGTAGTAGTTTTGTTGCAACATTAATGAACATTACAGAGGTAAATCCATTGCCACCACATTACGTTTGTCCAAAATGTTTCTTCTCATCATTTAAAATGACTACAAACGAAAAAACAAAATACGGGATTACCACTGATGAACTTGCACTGCAAAGTATTTTAGATAAAGTAGATTCAGGATTTGATTTACCTAATGCAACTTGTCCGAAATGTTCTCATGAACTACGAAAAGACGGACACTCAATTCCATTTGAAACCTTCTTAGGATTTAAAGGAGATAAAGTTCCAGATATCGATTTAAACTTCTCTGGGGATTATCAACCTATTGTTCACGAATACATTCGTGAAATATTTGGTAAGGATCGTGCATTTCGTGCTGGAACCATTTCTACTGTAGCAGATCGAACTGCTTTTGGTTATGTTCGTGGATACTTAGAACGTAAGAATTTAACGATGCGTAAAGCTGAAATTGAACGTATTGCTAGTAATATTACTGGTGTAAAACGCTCCACAGGACAACATCCTGGTGGAATTGTGGTCGTTCCAAACTACAAAGAGATAATCGATGTTACTCCAGTACAGTTCCCTGCAGATGATACAACATCGGTTTGGCGAACCACACATTTTGATTACCATTCATTTGAAGATAATTTGTTTAAACTAGATGTTCTAGGACACGATGACCCTACCATGATTCGTTATTTAATGGATTATGTGAAAAGTCATTCGATTGATTTTCCATTTAGTGAAGCAACAGAAATTCCTATGGATGATCCAGAAGTCTATAAATTATTAAACTCAACAGAAATCATTGGTCTGAAAAAAGAAGATGTAAATAGTGAAGTAGCTAGTTTTGGAATCCCAGAAATGGGAACCAACTTCGTTCGTGGAATGTTACGTGATTCTCGTCCACAAACATTTGCTGATATTGTAAAAATATCAGGACTGTCTCATGGAACAGATGTTTGGCGTAATAACGCGGAATCTTTGGTTTTGGGATCGAATGCCAAATACGGTAAAATTCCTTTTAAAGAAGTAATTGGTTGTCGTGATGATATCATGGTATACCTCATTGAAAATGGAATGAAAAATGATATTGCATTTGAAATAGCTGAGTTTATTCGTAAAGGAAAACCATCCAAAGATATCGATGCATGGGAAGGATATAAACTAATTATGCGTGAACAAAAAATACCAGAATGGTATATTTGGAGTTGCGGTAAAATTAAATATATGTTCCCAAAAGCACATGCTACTGCATATGTTATGATGGCACTTCGTATTGCTTGGTTCAAACTATATAAACCAATTTTATTCTACAGTGCGTATTTCTCTAAAAGAGCAAGTGATTTTGATGTATATGCATTCACTGGTGGAGAATACGAGATCATGAAAAAAATGAATGAAATTGAAGAAAAAGGAAACCGCGCTACCGAAACTGAAAAAAGACTATACACTGTTTTAGAAGTAGCAAATGAAATGATAAAAAGAGGATTTACATTTAAACCAATAGATATTAATAAATCAGATGCAAGAGACTTTATTATTGATGCTGACAATAAGTCTTTAATCTTACCATTTATTACAGTAGATGGACTTGGTTTAAAAGTAGCACAATCGATTGTCGATGCTAGACTAGAATCAGAGTTTAAGTCAAAAGATGATGTGAAAGAACGTACTAGTATATCAAAAACACTATTCACAAAATTTGAAATGTTAGATGTTTTTAAAGATCTTCCTGATAATTCACAAATGAATTTATTTGACTTTTAAGATTTCATAAAATAGAACAACGGTCTCCAACACCGTTAGTACGGGTTCAAATCCTGTCACCCCTGCCATTTAAAAGATAAAGCAACTAAGCCATTAAAGGCATTTAGTTGCTTTTTTGTTTGCTCAATAAAGGTGCACAAATAAGTTTTAAACTTTATAACTGTCTATTTACTGGCGTTTCTTTTTGCAGGTACAACATATTTGAAGACATCAACAAGTATTCTTATAAATTAAATCATAGATATGTTCATAATTAAGTGATAGTATAATAAAGTAGTCTATATTAACAATTGGCCATTTAATTGGATTGATTAATTATTCTAATCAAGAAAGGAGATATTTATGAAAAATAGTTGTCATAAATATTCTGTATTATATTTCCTTATTCTGTTATTTCCAATTATAGCAATCCTTTATGTTATTTTTGATTTATCATGGAGAACTATGTTATCTATAGAGTATGTAAGTATTATGCTTAGCACACTATATCTTGTTTCTAGAATTAACTCATTCTGTAAATTCTGTAAAATTATTATTGCTTCTACGTTGTTGTATGAAATTTGATATTATAAAAACAAGGATGTGTTAGAATGCGAAATTTATCAACTATCACAAAAATTCAAATTGGTTTACTAATTTTTTCTTTATATTTTTTACTTGGCATTTTTGCTCCGAAGGGTATAATCAATAGTGAACTTGAACTGTTAAATATTATTGGGAGTGATTTAACTTGCCTAGTTTTTTTAAATATAATAGGGTTTGTAATCATATTTTTAGAGTTAAAGAACAAAAAATAGAATTAGCAAATTTCTTATGAATTTACAAGCTGCATTAGTAACAATTATAAAATAAGTCATGATTCAATGGCTTATTTTTATTATCTTTTAATTGGATTATATCCATTATCCAGGATAGAAGAACCAAAGGAAACAAGTTAGATATATACACTCCAGGTACTACGACATCAGATACTATCCTGTCGCCCCTCTAACTCTAAAGAAATCTCTAAAAATAACTATCATAAATATGAAACCTCTGCAAGAGGTTGGGTCAACAACAAACAAGAAAAAGAAAAGAGTCGCATCTCCGATGCTACTCTTCTGTTTGGTCCAGGCTGACGAAAGAAGCCTGGGCGAAAAATTGTCGTTCATGTCGTAATACCTAGACCATTAAGAACATGATTATATTAAGAACTCATAAAAATAAAGATATCTGCAACCTTATCCATAATAAAATAATAAGTCATAGGTACATGGCTTATTATTTATATTCTAAATGAGAGACTGAAACTTCATTTAAAACTTTCTGTAAACTTTTTATCGTATTTTGATTGATTCAAAAACGTGACCGGGGAATCAATAATCAAATTATCTATCAATTCTAATTGAACAAGTTCTTTCAAGGTAATGCTATATAGAGAGTTGTTTTCTTTATCTTTGAAACTTATTTGATTAAAAGTTAAATCTGATATTCTTGGTATTTTTATTGTTTCTTTGTTGATATCTTTAATTGTTTTTTCACGAATATCTATAATCTTAAATTCATTTTCATCCTCTATTGAATTCAGAGAGAATGTTAGACGAGAAACAATTAACGCATTTTGCATAGCATTTACTCCAGCTTCACCCATAACGGAATTTGTCATCAACCTCACATTATACAATGCACTAAATACTAAATCTGTTATATAGCATAAGTCTTTATACGCTATGTATAACTCTGATAAATTAAAACTTTCAAAAGGACTGATAACGTCTTCTTTAGAGTGAAATAGTTTAACTCTATATTTTTTGTAATGATCAGTAAAGAAATGATCTGCTAAACTGCAGTTGTAATTTGTTGAAAGGGATAGCTCTTTTTCAATAGAGTCAAATGCTTCGTTAATCCATTTTCCTTCACTCCCTGTCCAGCGAGTGTGCTTTGATAAAGCGGCTTCTAATCCTAGATATAAGTATCTGTAAGCATCCATGAGATTATTGCATTTTAGTGACATACGGTAGTAACTGAAAGCAATCCTGTGTGAAACGCATTTTTCTCTTTCGTTTGCTTTAATTTCATTGCTTTCAAGATCACGTGCTATGACCGATGTGGTTGAACTTACTTGAAGCTCTAATTGCTTGTGAGTTTGAATAATTGCAATTCTTCCAGTTTTAGTATTATTTCCAATGAAAATAGTTGAGGAAGTGTGATCTAAAAACAATAATTGCTTTTTCTTGAAAATGAGGATATCTAGAAACATTTGAGCAGCTTTGTATGCCGAATCAATATATTCTTCCCTCGCTACTTCATTGTTAAATTTTTCGTTTTTAAGTAGCAGACCACAATTACCTTCTTTAATAGATATAGTCCATGAGTCTTCTAGTACTTGAATAGTATCCTGAATTGTTATAGATGAGTTACTCTCAAGAAAAAAAATGACAACAACTTCGGATGAAACATCAAAATTCATATTTCCAATTCTCATAATATTCCTCCTTACAGATTAATATAATTTTAACACAAGTAAAAATAATGTAACACTTTTTTATTGAAGTATGTAATGAGTTCATAGTTAATTAACATATTAAAAAGAAACTAACTAAAGTTTCTTTTATATTTAGCCTAATAAGAAAGGTGACAGCGGTTGAACATCAACCTTACTGGGTCCAAATCCTACACTCAAAGATGAGCCTCCTGAACTTCATCCTCATTAAAGCTTCAATCAAAGCTCTCATGTGTATCACCCCCCTTATCTACATGGTTCCACACTTGTATATCAGGAGTAACGTGTGTACCATAAATATTATAGCATTCTCAATATCTAAGTTCAATATGAACATAAAATCAAATATGATCCACTTTTATATGTTAGTGAATAACACAAACAAATTAATTTGTTATAATTTTAATACAAACCTTAAATAGATCAGAAAAATGTAGTAGTATCTAGGTGAGATAATGAAAAAAGAGTTGTCAGAAAAAGAAGTTGCAATGATATTTGAGAGCATCGAGGCAATTGAAAGAATATTGAAGAAGTACTATTCAGATAATCCTGCAGTGCCACAATCACAATATAAAAATAAGTCATGATCCTATGGCTTATTTTTATATTGTGATTGTTATGGAAAACAGTAGAAAAAAACAAAAGAAACAAGAGATAAGTGATGATGTAGTTGTATGTCAAACGACATAGTTTACAAACTGTCGCTCCACAAACTCTTATATAACCTTACATTTAAGGTTTACATAAGAAACAAAGAAAAGAAGAAAACACAAAGAAAAGAAGAAAACACCAACAAAAATATAAAATAGAAGAAGGGGCAGGAGAATTCCTGGCCCTTTTGTTGTTATATTGTTGCAAGTATTAAATATAATTGGAGTATATATAGTATACATTATAAATAGTTTTTATAAGAGAGACTCTAGATACTTGCGAAAATAGTTAACAGGATTTTCTCCAAAATCCTTTTTCAGAACATCAAAAAAGATTTTTAAGTCACTTTTACTTTCTCTTGAAATAGCGTTACAAATACACTTCATCGCCTCAATTTCAGCTTCAACTCTTAATTCGAGTTTAAGTAAGGACAAAGACCTAATGTAACGTAAATGTGTTAATGAACCAAAGTTTGAATGTAATATTGAGTACTTAATTCCTTCTGATGATATTTCAAGACTATCATTATATTTGTTTAGTCTTCCCAAAAGCAAACTTGTATTAGCATAAATTGAAGGAAGAATGTGTCTTGATTCCGAACTTATATACATCATATCATCTGACTTCATTATTTTTAATAATAGGTTCAATGCTCTTTCGTTTTTAAAACCTACTTCAATTTCTGCAATTTGTTGTATTGATATTAAGTCAACAAAATCAAATGCTGATTTATTTATACAAGCTGGATAATCTGCTAAGATACTCAACTTATCCATTATCATATTTGGTGTTGAGTTTTTATTAATGAAATTAAATTTCTCTATACAATAAGTTAAAAATCGTTCATTCTGAGTAGAAATGAGGTTTCTTTTACTTATCTTCATTAGTTTTGTGTTAAATTCTGATAATTCATTCTTATTTATCATATTATATAAATCAACTATTTTCTTATATTCATATCTATCTTTTTCATTAAAACTATAATAAAAATCACTTGGGCTAATTCTGAGCTTTTCACAAAATTGAAATATTTTACTATCTGGTAAATGATTTTCACCTGAAAGATATCTTCTATATTGTCTTTCTGTACATATTCCTTCACAAAGTTTTGAAACTGGAACTTTGCTTTTCATTCTCAGATTGTCCAAATGATATGTTTGTTTTTGACTTATTTCATTCATAATTTTTACCTCCGAAAAACGGACTCTAGGCGTCCTAGTATATTTACTACATAAACTGTAATATTCAATAAAAGGGGGGCGGATATGAAAAAGATAGTTGTTGTCATATTAATAATGATATTATCATTATTATGTAATACAAGTTCTTCGTTCAGTACAGTTAAAGCAGATTATTGTGATATTCCAACTGCACAAAGTGAATTACCACAACCTTGTAATTAGTTTATTATACAATAAATTTAGGAACTTTTTCAAGTGTTTGAGATAGAACGAATATCTTGTAGTCTAATTTATTTTAAGAAAGGAGAAATATTAGAGTGTTGAAGGATATAGTTCTATTAGAATTGGATGGTTTGAGCAAAACTATTTGTGAATATACAACAGATAACTATATTACAAGTTATGCTAAACAGTTATCATTAATTATTTATCCAAAAGACAAAGAAAAACTAATAATATTAGTTGATAAACTATTTAATTGGTATGCAAAGGAAATTAAAATAATCAAAAAGAGTGAGTATATTTACAATTTAGAAGCACATTTAAAGAGTTATGAGTTGTTAAAAACAATGAAAGCACAATTAATATCTGAATAAAAAAAGGAGTGATATTTTGAGTTTTTCAAATGCAATAGTTAATGAGGTATGGGAAAAAGCGAGAGTCATTCAAGGAGTTAACGGAAATATTAAGAGAAAAGACAAATGTGGAGCTGTAATAGCAAAATCAGCATATGGTGATCATAATAGCAATTTTGGTTGGGATGTTGATCATATTATTCCTGCTTCAAAAGGGGGATCTGATGCACTATTTAATTTGCAACCATTACACTGGAAAAATAATGAGTGTAAGTCAGATGGTCCGGATAATCCTAATGCATATTGCATAATAAGAAATTAAAGAAATGTAAGTGAATACTTATGCCATATTATGAAATATATTTAACAGATACGGACAAAGATGGAGATTTAGAAGTTCATAAAAGCGATTGCAGATTAACATCAGGAAAGATTCCATTTAGGACAATTGGATATCATTTAAACTGTCAAAAGGCAATTGAATATGTAAAAACAATCTACATAGGCAAAACTATCGATGGATGTAAAATTTGTATCCCTGAGTGCCATAAAAGATAATTCATTTTAATTTCATACATATTTATGCGGATTTTAATTATTAGTAGATATTGTATGTATCTTAATAAATTTTTAGTGATCGTATTACTGTGATTTATATTTAACCGAATTAATTATTTGTATATAAATATTGAAATATAATTCTGCATACTACTTTATATTGAAAAATAATTGAATACAAGATAATATAAGAATGATGTTGATTGTAAAATTACACATAAACACTTCATACTAATTAACATATTTTACTTATATAAAAAAGCAGAGTTTCTTTAGAACTTAGTAAAATCAATCTACTAGAGAATAGGAGAAAATAATGAAAAAAATAATTACTTTAATTTTTATGATAGTATTAACACTTTCTATATCTAACAATACATTGAATGCAAACGTTGAAAAAGAAGTCACTGAAAACACTTTTAAAAGTCTTAATAGTATATTTATAGAAAATGAAAATGAAATTGTTATTGGAAATACAGCAGCAAATAAAATTGATAATAAATATTTAGTTGATAGTTATTATGCTGGTAAAACAATCGTGTTGTTTTCTGATAAAGGATACTCATATGATATTTTTTACGGAGAAGAATTTTTTGATAGCCAAGTAGTAATTTATAAGTTAATTAACGAACAAAAATATGTATATACTTATTCTACTGAGGCTAATGATAGAGAAATTTTTGATGAAAGTAAAATATTTGATTTACGAAGTTCAATGTGGGATTTTTACTTAGAAAAAACTGAAGAAATTAATGAATTAAAATCTAATCAAAATATTTTATCTATTATCAATCTCACATATTATACTTCTAAGACATTAAGTTTAGATGAATTAGAAGTGGAATCTTGTATGTGGACTCAAAGATATAATCAACAAAAAACTGCTGATTTTGCTCCATATGGAAGAACAACCTCAACTATAACTGGATTTAGATGTACTATTGATACAACAGATTATTGGTATGTTAAAGTTACAAATGAATACAATATTGGAAAAGTTTTACAATATGATCCGATAATTGGCAGTAATTATTATGGTGCAACAAAGTTTTCTGACGCAGAAAACATTCCTGTAGCAATGACACAACTTAAAATTTATAGAAGATCACAATATATTGGATCTAATATGTATCTTTATGGAGACTATCCAAAACATGGTTTTTATTTTCCAATGAATTCAAATACACAAACAACTGTTACAAATTCTTTTGGTGAAGAAGTTGGAGCATCATTAAGTGGGACATTCAATCCTACTACATTCACTGGTGAGGTTGGTATGGAATTAAGCATTTTACAGTCATTTACTCATAATTATACTTACTTAGATGACACACCAGACTGGAATGCTTCTCAAACAGGTACTATTTCAAATGATGGATACTTAGCATATTTATGGACGTTTGATACTTTTGTAGGTGATATTGATGTTACAGAACAAACCCTTGTTAGAGAATTCGGGGCAATGTTTAGCGTTAAAACCACTGAGGATGTTAGAGGAGCATACGTTGATTTATATGTTTTTACCAAGTTTGATTATTTAGGTTTTGATATAAATAAATCCACAACACACTATAGAGTTTTATTAACATAAAGATTTTTCATAATACTAATTTTTATTATTTTCAAACATGATCATAATCAATTCCAAGAAAGAAGAACCGAAGGAAACAAGTTAGATAGATACATTCCAGGTACTACGACATCAAATACTATCCTGTCGCTCTTCTAACCCTAAAAAAATCACCAAAAACAACAATCATAAATATGAAACCTCACAAGAGGTTGGGTCAACAACAAACAAGAAAAAGAAAAGAGTCGCATCTCTGATGCGACTCTTCTGTTTGGTCCAGGCTGACGAAGGAAGCCTGAGCGAAAAATTGTCGTTCATGTCGTACTGTCTAGACCGGTAAGAACATGATCATTCCAATAACCCATAAAAATAAAGATATCTGCAACCTTAATAATAAGTAGTAGTTAATATCTTTTATTATAGTTATTTAGTTAATAAGTACATTGGTATCTACCTATATACTTATCTATAAATATATTTTTTACCTATATCTTTAACTACTACATTATTATAGGACAAACAAAAAGAGATTCCAAGATGGAAACTCTTTGCCCATGGAAAGAGCTACTCAATTGAGCAGCTTAGTTTTTATTGTTCTCTAATCCATTTAATTGCCCCTTTCACTGAATCGAACTGAGGGATAGTGCTGATATCGATTACTCGATTTGAATGAGCGCTTGTCATGTTCTGATGATACGATTCAAACCAATCATCTGAGTTAACTTCTGGCGAACTTAACTCTAATACGTTTATGAATGTGTCGACTTGAATAAAGCGATCAAACTTCATCTTATATTGATACTTTGGATTGTGATCTAACTGTTTAACCTTGAAAATCGTTTCTAGTAGCTTTTCCTTTCCGTAAGTTTTAACTATATCATCGATAGATTGAATTCTTCCTGGAGTGAGTTCTTTCACTTCAGGGATTGATTGATCCTGAATCATATTATTCCAAGTAATTAATACTTCAGCATAATCACGAGGAGTAAGATTTGGTTCTTCAGGTATTTTTTGTGCAGCTGATGTCGCCCATGAGCGAGCACTGTTTTCTCCTGGAGTATAATTTCCATCGATATATGGTTGGTTATTTGCGTTTTCTTCGGCTTTTGCTTCTTTGTGATAAATGATAGCAGAAATCTTTTGTTCAAGCTTAATGAGGACTTTGAACATATAATGAGCCAATTTACCAAGAGTTGAAGCTTGTCTAACCTTGGTTAACTGGTTTGTCTCTAATTCAGTAAGATATTTAGATCCTTTTTCAACGTTCATCAGCCTAGCATCCACTGACTTATTAGCTGTGGCCACATGATGATGATGGTTTCTCATTTCATCGATAAAGTCTTGTTTTGATTGTCTTTGTTCTGGTTTCAATTGAGAATCCGCAACTTCCCAGATGCGGTATAAGTATATTTGTCTTAATGCATAAAGAAGCTTATCATCCGTGATATTGTGTTCCTGGATGTATGCTTGATAATCTTCTTCAGAATAGATTTTCAAGAAGTCTATGAATTGTTTATTCAGTTGGATAGTTCTAGCTCCACCCTGGTATTTTTGACGTGTAAATTCTAGATTAAATAGATCCTTTATTTGAGTGAGTATATATGAAGCATGAGACTTCGAACATCCAATTGCTTTAGACATTCTATGATCAGTTACAATTGCAGAATCGGCAGGCTTATTATATCGATTAGACCAATAAGCAATAAGACCAATTACATAGTTTACAGAATTCGGTATATGTCGAACATAGCCGATTTTGTATGAGTTTTGAGCATCAATGCCTTTGAACGTATTTAACTTGATTCCTGCAGTAGATCCATCAGGTTGAATGTAATTAATGTATGCTGATTTCAGTTTCTTCATATGTGTCACTCCTTTCTTTAGGGTCGTATTAGTTCCAGTAAAGTATCGATGTATCGATAGTTTATTGCAAGTAACATTGTTGAGTGATATAATTTAGGATAGATTATAAATAAGGGGGGGAATATAATATGTATGTCAATGCTCATAAAGTAATTGAGGAATTTACCAGGCCAATCAAACTAATCTCTAGGAAACTTAATTCAACAGAGGTTATTCCAAATTGTGCTACAGGTTTGATTGTTAATGATGAGGGATGGTTTTTAACCTGTAAACATGTTGGAGAATTAATGATACTTAATAACCAAATTAATTCGAATTACAATAATTATCGCAATGAATTAATAGCAATTGAAAATATTAAGAATTTGAAATCTAATCAACGAAAAAATCTAATTAAGAACTTAAATAAGAAATATAATTACAATTCAGAAAAAACCATTCAAATTAAATATAATATTGGAAAGTGGGTTACTGGATTGGTTGATTTTAAATGGTTTGCTCACCCTACATTAGATATCATGCTATTCAAGCCTAATTTTACAGGTTCGTTGAATTGCACAAAATTTCCGATTTTCTTTTCAGGAGAAGTAATGGTTGGTAAATCACTTTGCAAGACAGGATTTCCTTTTTCTAGTTTTACTAATTTTCAATATGATTTAGCAACTGATGATATTCAATTTAACTCATCAGATACTCGAGGTGCTGTTTATTTTGCTTTGGATGGAATAGTATCTAAAAGGTTCGAAGACACAAATGGAAATATTACTTCTTTTCAAATGGGAAGTCCAGGTATTAAAGGACAAAGTGGAGGGCCTATATTCAATTCTAATGGTATAATATATGGAATTCAGTATGCAACAATTATATTAGATTTAGATTTTAAATCGACGAAAAAAATCAAGTTAAAGGGTAAGGATATTGAAAAAGAGGAGAATGCATTTATGTATGCAGGATTGGGAGTTGCCTCCACTGAAGTGATAAAGTATATGGATTTAGTGGGATGTAAATACGAGAAAATATGGGGGAAGTAGGTTATGGGTAAGTTAAATGATTTTTATTTTAAGAAGGAATTTAGTGAGAAATACAAACATAAATATGATAAGTTTCTCTCTCATTATGGCTATATCATTTTTAATCTTTTTATAATGATTTTACTTTTATCTAGTATAGACTATAAAATATCTGGGTTTGAAATTGCAATTAGTATGGTGTTTTTTATATTGCTATGGTCAAAATATCTATCCCTTTTATTGCTATGGTCAAATTCCAATATGAATAGATTAATTGTTGCTTCAGACAACCGCAAGATGCAAAAGAAAAAGTCATATAGGGAACCACTAGAAGAGAGTATTATTATAACAATATTTATTTTTCTATTCGTTATGGCAGATGTAACCTTCCTAATTTCACTTTTAAAAAGTAGTAACCCATCAGTAGGAATGTTGGTTTTATTATTTTTAGTTTACTTAGAATTAATAATGATAAGAAGGGTAATTGATATTGAAGAATTACGATTATGGATCCTTAAAAGAATTGATCTATTGTTTCTATTAGTATTTTTTGTTTTTCTAAAAGTCGTTGTATATTCAGAAATTGTAGACATTGTTTCTGATAAATTTACATCTGTATTGCTATTAATGTCAATCTATTCTCTATATAGATTAGTAATATTGACGTATCATCTTGTAAATAACAGTGATTTCAATAGAAGTTTTCTAAAAATAGCACTACTGTTTGTATTCCTATTTGTACTATTTATAGACACTTCAGCCACATTGAACATCCTAATATATAATAGTGATAATATTACGAGTTTCAAAGGACTTTCTCTTACTAATGATAATCAAATTTTTGATTTGTATTATTATACAGTTATAAATATTACAAGTGTTGGTTTTGGGGATATCACTCCATTATCACAAGATGCAAGATTCCTTTCAATTGTGACATCAATTTTAGGCTATTTAACATTTGCTTCGTTTTTAGCAATTGCACTAACAAACTTTAGTTCCAAAAAAAATGAAAATGATATAGAATACAAAGAAGAAGAATCAATTTTGAAGTGATTCTAGAGCAATGCTTCCATGGACTATAAGTTCATGGATTTTCTTTTTTATAATATCCTTATTATTCTGATTTAGCTTCTTGTCTTCAAAGTCAGATAGGAAGTCAAGTACTTCATTTGTTGAAAATTCGAAATCAATAACATCAATTTTTGCTTTTTGTTTAGACATTTTATCACCTTTCGATAGTGTCGTTTCGGACTCCAACTCCGTTAGTATGGGTTCAAATCTGCCCCCCCTGGATGTTTACTGGATTGTTTATATATGGTATAATTCTTAAGAAGGAGATGAACATATGAGTACTTTTTTAGAGATTATAATATCATTACTTATAGGAGTTTTTGTAGGAGGATTAATGGTTGTTGCGAATAAAATATCAATGACTCGCTTCAAAGACCAATATTCTGAGTTTTGGACACCTGCAAAGTATTGGGTTCTATTTATATCAATATCACTTATCGTTGCGGGTTTCACACTATTTGGTTATTTTGGTTAGATGCATTATATGCATCCAACACCGTTACACCAAAAAGAAGTTTTTTTGGAGTGAACCCTATTTAGCAGATACATAAAAACAAACATTAAATAAGAGACTATGATAGCATTAAGATATTATAGTCTTTTTCTATAATTCAGATTTGTTAGGATTACAAAACTGAATTTGATATAATAATGGTGAGGTGATTTTATGAAAACATTAATTTTGTATGATACTAAGTATGGTTTCACTGAAAAATGTGCTAGATATTTACATGAGAAATTGCAAGGATCTACTATTCATAAGTTGAGTGACAATGTTGATATTACTGAATACGATAAGATTTTATTAGGTACATACATATATGTAGGTGAAATTAATGAAAATGCAAGCAATTTCCTAATACAACAAAAAAACAAGCTTTTGAGTAAAAAACTTGGAATATTTTGTGCAGGACTTAATAAAAATGAATTTTCAAATGCATTACAGGAAAGCATCGATCCTGAAATTTTTTATCATGCTAAGATTGTACATGCAGGTGGAAAGGTAACGTTAGAAAATTTAACATTCTTTGAGAGAAGAAAAATAAAGAAAAGAATTAATGTAAGTGAAGATATTGAAGAATTTTATCCAAAAAATTTGGATGAGTTATTAGTGTTCTAGTTAGATTAGAAAATATATTTAGTTTGAAAAGAGACTTTTTTGTCTCTTTTTCTATGCATTTTTGTTCTCTAACAAGGCTCAGGCATTTAGAATTAATTTGTTAACTTTTTTCTTATAATACATTTTGTATGTTAATGTTATAATGAAGTAAATATTTAATGATGGTTATTAAAAAGTTGAATGGTGGGATCGAGTATGAATAAAATGCAAAAGATATCAATACTGAGTATCTCGTTATTATCAATCATGTCAAGCGCAGCAATATCACCTGCGCTTTCTTATATTGGGGATTATTTTTATAACTCTAGTGAGTTAATGATTAAGATGGTGGTATCTTTACCAGCGATTTTCATTATTCCTGTAACGCTACTTACGGGACGACTCACATCTTATATCAAAAAGAAAACATTAGTCTATATGGGATTAACGTTATATCTTGTTGGTGGACTAGGAGGAGCAGTTGCGAATTCCATCGTAGTTCTTTTAGTATTCAGATCGTTACTTGGAATTGGAACAGGACTACTTATCCCATTGATGAGAGGTGTTATTGCAGACTTTTTTGATGGAAAAGAGCGTGTTCAAATGATGGGCTATGCCTCTGCGGTGAATAATTTAGGGGGTATTATTGCCACGTTGTTTGGTGGAATATTAACAATATACGGCTGGCGTTATCCGTTTTTGGTATATATTGTTGGGCTTTTTGTATTGTTTTTAGTAATCAAGTATATGCCTGATCATCCATTAGAGAAAAAAGAAAGTAGAAGTGTATCGATAAATAGAAACGTTTGGATGATTGGGTTAAGTCATTATATGATGGTCTTAATTTTCTTTGCTGTTCCATCAGGTCTAAGTTATTACATTTCGGAAAGTGGACTTGGGACGGGAGTTACTACAGGAGTATTGATTTCTTTGGTTACCCTTGGTTCTTTTATTACAGGACTTAACTTTCATACTCTCAAAGTGTTTTTGGGAGATTCTACTGTGATAGTAGGGTTAGGTTTAGAGACGTTTGGAATGTTAGGAATTGGGTTATCCAGTAATTTAATAGGAGTTTCGATAGCGCTGTTACTAGTAGGTATTGGGATTGGGATACTTTCACCAAATATCTATTTAAAAACATCTTTAGAAAGTTCAAAAGAAGATGTAACACTCGCACTTGCAATTGCAGCTTGCTTTTCATTCTTAGGACAATTCTCTTCACCACTTATTAATGAATATATTCAAGACTTTTTTCACTTCAATAGGGTTGATTCAACATTTTACATCTCGTTTGGAATTGGGGTATTCTCAATTATTATTATCTTATTAAACAAAGTCTTCAAAGTTTATATACCAAAACACGTGGAATAATTTGAATGGGTTCCATAACTTTAGCATTTGATTTTAGTATTGTTATACATATTTTTGTTCGTTTACTAGTTCATCTATTTGTGTTAAAGTATTATTAGAGAAATTGTTGAAAAACGACAAAGGGGGAAGATAAAATGAGTAAAAAAAATACTAATTTAGTAGTAACTATCCTTGGACTAGTGGGAATGGCTACCATTGCAATTATTAGCATTGTTGATTCTCATGCTACTGATATTGCTTCTGCTATTCCGGTTCAGTTGTTTTTTGTGGGATTATTCATTGCTGGATACATAAGTTACAATAATCAAAAATAGATTATAATTTCAAAAATAGCAAGAATAGGCATAGAGAAGAATCAGAGAAGAATGATTGAGTAGGGAAGTGAAAGTATATATTTCATTACCTGAAAATTACCATAAAGAACAGAAGGTAGGCGGTGTGCAATTGAAAAAGATATTGAAATTGATTGGATTTGGAGTACCGATGTTAGTCCTTATTATAATTGTGGGGTTATTCATCTATTCTAGGGGTTCATATACTGCATTACCAGAAATGGATGATGCGTTGGCTATGTTAGACGATTCATCCTTTGATTATTATGAAGATCGAGATGAAATTAGATATACAGTAGATAACCCTTTGAAAAACATTATCATCATTCCTGGCGGTCTTGTGGAACCAGATAGTTATCGTTATTTAGCAGCCTTGTTGGCGAAAGAAGGATATAATGTGGTTATTGCAAAGGCGATTTTTAATCTAGCGATTTTAAACCCGTGGATTGGAAAACAATTTATCAGTGATAGTCTTGATAATGTCGTCATTGGGCATAGTCTTGGTGGTGTTACTGCAAGCAGCGTGTTTTCTGGAATGAATGAAATTGATGCGTTTGTATTTTTGGGAAGCTATCCGATTAAAGATGTAAGTCATGCAAATACTTTATTTTTAGAAGCAGAATTTGATTTGGGAATGGATCTTGAAGCATTGGAAGATAACATGAAGTTTGTCAATGAAGATACAAACACTAGAATATTCATTGAAGGAGGAAACCATGCTCAATACGGATGGTATGGTCCACAAAAAGGAGACGGTGAAGCAACACTAACAACCTTTGAACAACAAAACTTAGTTGCAAATTATATTTTTGATTTTTTGACTGGAAATGAATAATCTCGAACAATTTTAGAAGTCATTTACTGACTTCTTTTCTTATGCTAAAATAAAAATGGTGATAGAATGAAAAAAACATTAGAAAAATCCAAAATAAAGATTGTAGATGATATACAGATAAGGCAAGAAATTGTTGACTTATTAGAAATTCAAGATATAGTTATCGCTTCTAAATGGGCTATTAATAATGCAATCAGAACATTAGAAACCATAGGCATAGAGAAAGATTTAGAAGCATTAATTAGTAGAGGCATAGCGTGTAATCAATTATGTATCAATCAGCAAATCAATGTACACGAACTAAGACAAATTGGATTTGATATTCATCGATATGCCAAACATGAAAAAAATGCAATTAAACAAAGCGCATTGCGAGCATTTGGTCATGCAGTAAGTACTGCTCATATGAAAAACCACGCAATCGTGGCATCTGATTATATTATAAAAGTGTTGAACTTAAGTCATGATAATAATATAGAACCTGCTGCAAAGGAAAGACAAGTTCAATTGCAAGAGTTGCTTAATCTACAGGAGTGATATGAATATTGGGATTGTCCGTCTTCATATGAGTCCATAAAAAAAGGAGAATTAATCATTTCAATTTAAGATTGATTTGGTTATGTGTAATATGATGAAAACAAGTTTAGAATGTATGGAATGTAATGTGAAACAATTGGTTAAAGTATCCAAATTACTAGGGGTTTCAGCAGAAAAACAAGAACAAGCATCGAGAAGACTATTTTCCATGTTAAGCAATGTCAATTTTAACCTCCCAAATCCACAGGTAATGGAAGAAACTTGGAAAATAATTACAAGCGCATTTGCGAATGATGACCCGTATTTAGAAATAAAAAAAGAGTATAATGATCTCTTACTGGATGCTTTTTGTGAAATTGAAGAAATCATAAATCATGCTTCAAATTCGTATTTAGCTGGATTAAAAATAGCCGTGACTGGAAATTTAATTGATTTTGCAGCCAAACATAAATTCTCAAAAGATGAATTACTAGAAAGAGTTCGGAATTATGATAATATTTCATTTGCCATAAATGATGCAGTTCAATTGGAACATCAATTAAAAAAGGCGAATTCTTTGTTCTACATCGGAGATAATTGTGGAGAGATAGTTTTAGATAAATTATTTATACAAGTGATAAAGAAAATGAACCCAGAGATAGTTGTTTATTTTGGGGTCCGTGGCGGACCTATTCTGAATGATGTAACTGTAAATGATGCAATAGATGTGGGGATGAATGATGTTGCAATGATTGTTTCATCAGGTGTTGCAGCACCAGGTGTTCTATTAGATAAATCAACAAGTGAATTTGTAAATTTATTTGAGAAATGTGATGTTGTGATTGCGAAAGGACAAGGTAACTACGAGTCATTAAATGATATTAAAAAAGATAACTTATATTTGCTTTTAATGGTTAAGTGTCCCTATATTGCCAGTGAAATAAAAGTTCAGACAATGGATTATATTATTAAAAAAAATATTCAATAAGGAGACATGATCATCTCAACTATTGAATATTTAAATGGCTTAATTCTTATAAAAATTTGTGTAACTCAAAATAAAGAAGTATTTTAAAGTTATCTATATTTGTGGATACTTTAAAATTTCTTTTTTAGATTGAATATACGATAACAGCGGCAATAACATGCAGTATTCCAAGTCCGACATAAATTAATCTAATATAAGTTTTCATCATAGGAATAGGAGTACCGAGAAATGAGTCTTGGTCTTGCGGATTTTTCACACCTTGTTCGGCAATTGCTACATTGATTATATTTCTGTTGAAAAGATTTGCTTGATATGGAGCACTGCTTCTTGAAAACATAAATATTGATCCAAGTCCATAAAGAAGGTTAATCATACCAAGATAAAAAAATGTATTTGTTAGATTATACTCTTGACCTTTTTGTGTATCATATATAAATAGGAAAAGTAATCCATTTATGATGAAAGGTATTAATATCTTTATAATAATAGTGATTTTTTTGTTCATACAGTCACCCCTTTTTAATTTATTATACGACATTTTAGTAAAGTATTATATAAATTAATCAAAGAATTGATACAAGAAACAATTGTTAACTAACGCATGAATAGCGTAACTTCTTTACTGCTTTGTCTAAATATGTTATTGTTAGGGTAATAGGGGGAATCAAAATGGAACAAACAGATAGAAGTATGGCAATACTAATTGACGCAGAAAACATATCACCAAAATATATTGGATTAATTATAGATGAAGCGAACAAACACGGAAAACTCAATTATCGTAGAATCTATGGTGATTGGACAACAATCAAGTTAAAAAAATGGAAAGAAGCTTGTTTGAAATATGCATTGACTCCAGTACAACAGTTTGTTAGTACTTCAGGGAAGAATTCATCAGATTTTTCCTTGGTTATAGATGCAATGGATATTTTGTATGGCGGAAAAACACTTGGGTTTTGCATTGTGTCAAGTGATGGAGACTTCACAAAATTAATTACTAGATTAAAAGAAGACGATATGTATTTAATTGGAATGGGTGAAGAGAAAACACCGATTTCACTTGTAAATTCATATGAAAGTTTTACCTATCTTGATAAATTATATCAAACCATTGAAGCGGAAAAGAAAATTACTCTTGTTGATACTAAAACTACAGGCAAGAAGAAGTCAACAAGTAAAAAGATAAAAGGTAAAAATGTTGAAAGTGATACCAGTATCACTTCTGAGAGAAATATTGTGGAATACATGAGAATTCTGATTGAACAAGAATCAGAAGATGATGGATGGGCATTATGGTCTCAAACAGCCAACCTTTTAAAGAAAAAATACCCAGGGTTTAATCCTACAAACTATGGAAAAAATGTAAAAAAATTAACTTATTTTAATCAAAAACCTGATTTTAAGACAAAAATTGAGAACAAAGTTGCATATATCAGATATAAATAGAGAAATTAAATATACATTTTTAAGTGTAAACGCTTGCATTATTATCATAGTTGGTATACAATAACAATATAAAGGTAATACGATTATTTATACATATTAATTGATTTCTATGTCTGGCAGCAACAAGTTAGTTTAGGAGTTGTGTAATTAATTTTAGTAATAAATCTTATCGCAATATTATCTTGAAAGAATGAATTTGAGTATTGTTTATGTAATTTATGTAACATGTATTTGATTTTATTTTGTAAGAATTTTTTTAGATATTGAAAGTGCCAGAGCTAAATGTTTAATCATCAACAACTCCTCTGCTAGCCATAGAAATCAATAAAATAAAAAGCACTATTTGATAGTGCTTTTTGCTTACAATTTTGTTGAATCAATCGACTCTCCACTACTTAAAATAATTGCCATATTTTTCGGTAACTGACTGGTAAATTCTAATGGATCTGCTTGAATCAGTTTGAACGTATTATAATGAATTGGAACAACATGTTTTGGTTTAATGAAATCAACAGCAATTAGTGCATCATTTATATCCATTGTATAATTTCCACCAATTGGTAATATAGCTAAATCAATGTTTTCTCGCTCTAATAGTTTGAAATCATATGTCAAAGCAGTGTCACCAGCATGGAATAACGTGAAGCCATTAATGGTGATAAGAAATCCACCGGGTGTTCCTGCATAGATTGATTTTTCACCATCAAAGTAACTTGAACCGTGGATGGAATGTGTCATTTTTACTCGTCCAAAAGGGAAATCATAAGTACCACCTATGTGCATTGAATGAATGTTCAATCCTTTACTTTTTGAAGACAAAATATTTCCGATTTCTGCATTGCAGATTATTATGCTTCCACACTTTTTTGCAATTTCAATGGAATCTCCAACATGATCATTATGTCCGTGGGTAATAAAAATATGAGTAATACCCTCAGTATCTGTAGGGTCATCAATATATAGTGGGTTATGTTTTAAAAATGGATCGATGAGTGCCTTGAAATTATCGCTTTCTAATCGGAATGCAGCATGACCTAGAAATTTAACTTTCATCTGTTTTCTCCTTTCAAATAGGTTATATCTTTAATGTAAGTTCTTTGTACTTAAAAGTCAAATGTTTGTTTGTTCTATGTGCTAGATATTGTGTGAATATTGTGTAAATATGTGTATATTTTTTTTGAATATGTTATAATATTCTTAGTTCAAATTAAGGAGTGATATTTATGAGATTTAGAGGTTCGAATCCTGTTTATAGTAGAATGGGAGATTTTAGTGGTTCAAGTGATATATCTGCATCTTATGGTGGTGTAGCATCTAAGACGGGGATTTTATTAGGAATTACAGCTATTGTAGCATTATACTTTGGAAGTACACTTGATGTAGAAGTTAGTTTTATGACTGTCATCACGACAATAATTATAGCACCTATTATTGCGATTATTTCAGTGATTTTAGCACACAAAAACACAGAGATGGCTTGGATTTTCTCATTGGTTTATGCGACTTGTGAAGGATTATTCCTTGGATTTGTATCTTCTTTGTTTGCTTGGTACTATGGTGGAGATATTATCTTAATGGCATTACTTGCAACTTTTGGAGTATTATCTGGAATGTTGTTTTTATATAGTACAGGTATTATTCGTGTTGGTAATTATTTTAGAAGATTCATGTTTAGTGCTTTAATTGGTTTGATTTTTGCATCATTAATTTTCTTTATATTAGCTATGTTTGGTGCAATGGATACAACTGCCGGATATTCACTATACATTGTAATCGTTCTAGTTTCTGTGGTTATTTCATCATTATACCTATTGGTAGATTTTGATAATGTAACAAGACTTGTGGACAATGGAGCTGGCAAAGAATATGAATGGACACTTGCTCTTGGACTTGTTGTAACAATCGTATGGTTGTATATTGAGTTGTTAAGACTAATCGCTATCATTTATGGAAGAAAGAAATAAAAAGCCGAAAACGGCTTTTTTTCTTGAAATAAGAGAATGAATACTATATAATCAGTAGTGATAAATCGTTGACAAAGAACTAGTACTTAGAAATAAATAGCATAGAGAGGAATACATTGGTGAAAGTATTCTCTATTGACCCTAAGGAATTCATCTTTTGAGTAGTGTTAATTGCACTCGTAATTCTTGCGTTAAAAGAAAAAGGGCTAGGCAACTAGAACAAAGGTGGTACCGCGGATATTTATTCGTCCTTAATTTTAAGGACGAATTTTTTTATTATAGAGGAGTGAAATGATGAACGTATATGAGAAATTAGAACAAATTAAGAAAGATGCCAAAGAACACATCGGGTTGGTTAAATCGATTCATGCTTTAAATGAAGTGAAAGCTAAATTTTTAGGAAAAAAAGGATCGTTTAGTGAAATCATGATGTTAATGAAAGATTTACCAAATGATGAAAAACCAAAATTTGGGCAAATTACAAATGAAGCAAAACAGATTATTTTGGATTATATTGAAGAACAAAAAACAATCATTGAAGCTGCGATAGTAGCAGATATGTTGAAAAGCGAAACCATAGATGTGACCTTACCGGGTAAAAAATTCGAGATAGGTTCACTTCACCTTTTGACGCAAATTCAAAATGAGATTGAAGATTTATTTGTGGGTATGGGATATGAGATTATGGAAGGTCCGGAAATCGAGATTGATGAGTATAACTTTGAAAAACTAAACCTGCCAAAAGATCACCCTGCGAGAGACATGCAAGATACCTTTTATATTTCTGAAGATACATTACTTAGAACACATACATCACCTGTTCAAGTTCGTACTATGTTAAATAATGAACATAAGAATGCGATTAAGATAATTTGTCCAGGGAAGGTGTATCGTCGTGATGCAGATGATGCAACACATAGTCATCAGTTTATGCAGATTGAGGGACTTGTTGTTGATGAAACAACTTCATTGTCAGATTTAAAAGGGACATTACTAGCTGTAGCGAAAAAAATGTTTGGAGAAGGTCGTGAAATTCGATTAAGACCTTCTTATTTCCCATTTACTGAACCGAGCGTTGAAGTGGATGTGAGTTGCCATAATTGCAATGGCAAAGGATGTAATGTATGTAAAGGTACTGGCTGGATTGAAATACTAGGAGCTGGGATGGTCAATAATAATGTGCTTGAAGCATGTGGCTATGATTCAACCAAATACCAAGGATTTGCATTTGGGATGGGTGTTGAACGTATCGCTATGTTAAAGTATGGAATTAATGATATCCGTTTATTTTATACGAACGATGTTCGATTTAATAAACAATTCAAGTAATGAAAAAAAACTTAATTGTTATTATTAATGGCGCAGGAACAAATGGCGCAGAACTCAAGGCATTATACAATCATCTTGTGAAGGATGAACAATATTTTGTCTATTATCCAACACTTTTGCCAGGAAGTTTTGTTGGAGATTATTTTCCTAAATCAACCACAAAAGATTTTATTCGTTTTATCGATGAAACGATTGAAATCATTAACGAAGATTTTGATAAAGTTTATTTAGTTGGCTATAGTTTAGGTGCGTCTACTGCATCAATTATTGCTGCGAAATCATCAAAAATCACGAAACTTGTATTGATTGCACCAATTATTAAAAATCCTAATTATAATAAATTTTTACGTGGATTAACTACGAGTTTAGCTCATCCGAAAGGGTTAACAAGGGTTCAAAAAATATTTTATGCAGAATTTGTAAGACGTTTTGCAAGAGTACCAAAAATTCATATTTGGCACTTGGAAATGTATTTGCGTTATACACGAAAATATTTACAAGAAATTCACCAAAAAACACTGATTATTGAAACACTTCAAGATGAAATGGTGAAGAAAAAATCAGTAGATCAAATAGAGAAATTGCTTGTGAATCAAGTCGAAAGATACCCGGTGAATAGTAGTCACTTTCTATTTTTTGATCGTGAAGCACGAAATGAAGTTATAGAAAAAGTTACTTCGTTTTTGAAGGAGGAATTATAAATGAAAGTATCATTGAATTGGCTAAGAGATTTGGTAGATGTAGATGTGAGTGTAGCAGAATTAGCTAACAAGTTTAACACACATAGTGCTGAGGTTGATGAGTTTTATCAACTCGTAGAAGCAACAAATTTGGTAGTAGGATATGTAACAGAAAAAGTAGCTCACCCAAATGCCGATAAACTTAGTGTCTGCCAAGTTGATATAGGCACAGGAGTCACTCAAATAGTATGTGGTGCGCCAAATGTCGATAAGGGTCAAAAAGTTATTGTGTCTCTTCCTGGAGCAGTACTACCTGGCGGATTTAAAATCAAAAAATCAACCATCAGAGATGTAGAATCAAATGGAATGATTTGTAGTCTTAGTGAACTAGGCATTGATAAGAAATATCATAACGAGGAAGGAATTCATGTGTTAAATGAAGACGCAAAAGTTGGAGCAAATCCGGTTGTTGAAATGTGTCTGAATGATGAAGTGTTAAGTCTTGATTTAACACCAAATCGTGCTGATTTATTGAGCATGATGGGAGTTGCATATGATACTGCAGCAATTTTAGATAAAACAGTTCACTTAAATGAATATAAAGTTGAAGAATCAAATCATAAAAATGAAGCAAAAATAGAAATTGAGACCGACAACTGTTTTTCATATTATGCTAGAATAATTGAAGACATAGAAATAAAACCAAGTCCAGTATGGATGCAAGCTCGATTAATCGCTGCAGGAATGCGTCCAATCAGTAATGTTGTAGATATAACGAATTATGTTATGCTAGAAACTGGTCAACCACTTCATGCTTTTGATTTTGATTTAGTAGAAACTGGTAAAATTGTAGTTAGAATGGCTCATGACAAAGAAACGTTAGAAACATTAGATGGTAAAATTCGCACCTTATCAACCTCTGATATTGTGATCACTAATGGTGAACGCAGTGTCGCACTGGGTGGTGTAATGGGCGGGTTAGAAACTGAAATTGTTTCTACTTCTAAAAGAGTTCTATTGGAAAGTGCCGTGTTTAGTCCAACGCATATTCGTAAGACATCATCTCGACTTGATTTAAGAAGCGAAGCTTCGATGCGTTTTGAACGAAAAGTGGATCCAAAAAGAACCGTATATGCATTAGAAATGGCTACTTATTTATTTACTAAATATGCGAGCGGTAGAGCACAAAAAGGAATTCAATTTGTAGATAATATAACTGATGAAGTTAAGACAATTAATCTTTCTCTTGAAAAAATAAATAGAACTTTAGGAAGTGATTATTCATTACAAAAAGTCTCTAGTGTTTTAACGAGATTATCATTTGATTATACAGTTGAAAATGATGTTTATGTAATTACAGTTCCTTCAAGAAGACAAGATATTGAAACGTATCAAGACATCATTGAGGAAATCATTAGAATCATTGGATATGATACACTAAGTCCAACTTTGCCTACGACAATATCGTTAGGTAAACTATCAGAGAGCCAACAGTTAAAGAGAATTGTGAAAGATACGTTAACAAGCTTGGGATTATCTGAGGCAATAACATATTCGTTGGTAAGCGCTGAAAAAGTATTCGACTTTACAAAAGAAGAAACGAAATTAGTAAGATTATCGATGCCAATGAGTATGGATAAAAATGTGCTTTCTAAAACGCCTTTGAATGGAATTGTTGACAGCGTAAAATATAATGTAGCAAGAAAAAATAAAGATGTTTTCTTTTTTGAAATTGGAAAAAGACATGATGAAGATAAGGAAACCCTATTGTTAGCTGGAGCACTTTGTGGTGAGATTTCAAACACACTGTGGCAAGGTAAAAAAGAAGTTGTTGATTTTTATAGTGTGAAGGGTATCTTGTCTACTTTATTTGTTAAACTAGGACTCTCACATTTAGAATTTGTTTCAATGTCAGATTACAAAAATCTCCATCCAGGACAAAGTGCTTATATCACAGATCGTACAGGCGTAGTGGGCTTCATAGGTAAATTACACCCAGAATATGAGAAACAAAATGATTTAAAAGATGTATTTGTTTTTGAACTTGACTTAGAAAAAATTCTTGAATTAAGAAGACCATTGAAAAAAGCAAAAGATATAAACAAGTTCCCTACAATTTCTCGTGATTTAGCTTTGGTAGTAGACCAAAGCGTTAGTGCGAAAAAGCTTGAAGATGTGATTCGTAAAACAGGAAAAAGAATGTTAGAAAATATAACAGTCTTTGATCTTTACCAAGGTGAAAACTTAGGCGAAAATAAAAAATCTTTAACAATTAGATTAGAGTTCAGTGATTCATCAAGAACATTAGAAATGACTGAAGTAGATACTCGTACAAAAGAAATATTAGTAACTTTAGAAAAAGAATTACAAGCTGTATTGAGGTATTAAAAAATCGACTAATGTCGATTTTTTTATTGGAATAAACTTGGAATAATTGTCTTAATATCTGATGTATTAAAACCAGAATAAGGAAAGATTATGCTAAGTGAGTCATCAATCACATCATATTTATAGGATTTTTTTTGACAATTACCGATAAAAGATTGGAACAAGGTTTGATCATAAAAATCAATGATTATATGAAGGTTCGAATCATTGCCACGAATCGCAAAACGATGTGCGTTATTTATTGTATTTAGCGTTTCTTTAATCACTTCGTTTTTCTCTTTATATAAAGAATATAGCTTCTTAGTATGTCTCTTAAAATATCCTTCTTTCATAAATAATGCGAGGGACAGTTGTTCGAGTTTTGATACGCCTTGTGAATATACTTGATACGTGTCTTTGTAGATGTTGTATAGTGGTTCCGGAAGAACCATAAAACTAATACGTATTGAAGGAAGAATGATCTTTGAAAAAGATCCCATATAAATTACATTTTTGCCATTATCAAAACTATGAATTGAAGGTACCGTATATGAATTATAACGAATAAAAAAGTTATAATCATCTTCAATAATGTATGTATGATTTGTACTTGCCCATTTAATGAGTTCGTTTCGCTCTTTTACTTTGATGACCTCTCCAGTTGGATAAGTGTTTGATGGGGAGATATATAGAAAATCAGTTTTTGAATTTAAAATATCTTGTATAGATTTTTCTGGCTTTAGAACATATTTGTGGGTTCGAAATACACTCATTGCTTTTTTGAATTCGGGATTCAAAAATGATACGCTACGCTTTTGAGCGATATCCAACAATATATTTAACAAATATTGTGTTCCTGAGCCAACAACTATTTGATTAACATCACATTTTACTTCTCGTTCTAATAAAATATATTTTCTAATTTCTTCGCGAAGTTCTAGTTCGCCTCTCTCATCACAAGATGTATATAATTTTTGAAAATCATAATTTACTACTTTGTTGATGATTGTCTTATAATTCTTAATATCAAAAAGATCTGTTGTTAAAGAATTGTTTGTATACAGTGGTTGAGTAATTTGTTCAATAGAAGAATTGTTGTTCATATTAAAATGATTGTTGATTTCGTTAACCACGTATCCACTCCTTGGAATACTAGAAATGTATCCTTCAACAAGCAATTGATTATAAGCTTTTTCAACTGTAGTTGTACTAATATTTTTCTTTTTAGCTAGGCTACGTACCGATTCCAATTTATCAGATTTCTTTAATTCATTATTGAATATTTTGTTCTTAATTTCAGTGTATAAAATTTGATATAATACATTATTCACTTTTGGCATCTGACCACCTCAAAATAATATTATTTGTGTATTTGAATGTGTACACAATATCATTATAATATAAATGAAGTGAATTGAAAAGGAGTTTTATTATGGAACGATTAGAAACACGTAGAATTGTTTTAAGTGGAATGTTTATTGCCTTGGTTGTTGTTTCAACTTTTATTAACATTCCATATCCAGGTAGTGCTGGAGGATTGATGCATCTAGGTACGCTAACTTTGATCATTATTTCATTAAAATTCGGGAAACATTATGGAGCACTTGCTGGTGGTATTGGAATGGGATTGTTTGATATTTTAGGTGGCTGGATGGCATGGGCCCCTGGGACAATCGTTGTAAGATTGTTAATGGGTTATGTGATTGGAGTACTTTCTGAAGACAAAAATGGTCAAGGAAGCAACATTGTAAAGAATGTTTTCGCAATCATTGCTGGAGCGGTTGTTATGATTGTGGGCTATTATTTCTATGAAGCAATCTTCCTAACGACCTTTAAAGCTGCTTTACTAAGCATAAACGGTAATATTGCACAGATATTGATTGGATTCTTAGGATTGCTGATTCTTCCTATGATTCAGGGAATTGAAAACTTGAAGGATAACTAAAATAGACTCTAGGGTCTATTTTTTTTGTGTTATAATGATAGAGAG
>JAFGXW010000020.1 GCA_016936415.1 Bacilli bacterium
CACCTTGTATGGGAAATTGTGGACAATTCGATTGATGAGGCACTTGCCGGTGAAGCAACACATATTAGTGTTGATATTTTGCCAGGAAATGTAATTAGAGTTGAAGATGATGGAAGAGGAATTCCTGTTGATATCCATCCAAAAACAGGGTTGCCAACGGTAGAAACGATTTTAACCACACTTCATGCCGGAGGAAAATTCGACCACAACTCATATAAAGTATCAGGGGGATTGCATGGAGTTGGTGCAAGTGTTGTTAATGCACTAAGCGAATGGTTAGAAGTAGAAATTCATAAAGGTGGGCAAAAATACTCACAAAGATATGAACATGGATTCACTAAAACAAAATTACTTGAACTTGGACCAACGGATAAAAAAGGTACCATTACACACTTTTTAGCAGATCCAGAGGTTTTTAAAGAAACAACTGTATATGACTATGAGACTCTTCGAAATAGAGTACAACAGTTAGCATTTTTAAATAGAGGATTGTCTATTTCTATTAATGACTTACGACCATCTACGCCAATATATAATACTTATCATTATGATGGTGGTATTAAAGAATATGTCCAATATATGAATCGTTCAAATGAACTACTTCACAAAGAAGTAATTTATGTTGAAGGTGAAATTGATAATATCATTATTGAAATAGCGATGCAGTACAGTACGAACTATAGCCAAAATATTTTTAGTTTTACCAATAATATAAACAATATTGAGGGTGGAACACATGAAGAAGGATTTAGAATGACATTAACCAGGGTTCTAAATACTTATGGACGCACTGTAAACATTATCAAGAAGGATGAAGCTTTAATTGGTGAGGATACACGTGAAGGATTGACATGTATCATTAACGTAAAACATCCTGATCCACAATTTGAAGGACAAACAAAATCAAAATTAGGGTCATCTGAAGTACGTAAAATTGTTAGTACTATTTTAGGAGAAGGATTAGACCGTTACTTGTTGGAAAATCCTTCCGATGCAAAAATAATTATTGAAAAAGCAATGTTAGCATCTCGTGCTCGCTTGGCAGCGAAAAAAGCAAGAGAAGCTACGAGAAGAAAATCACCATTAGATGGGTTAGGGTTTGCTTCTAAATTAGCAGATTGCAGAACAAAAGACCCTGTTCGTTCAGAAATTTATATAGTGGAAGGGGACAGTGCTGGCGGTAGTGCGAAGCAAGGTCGTGATTCAGAATTTCAAGCGATTTTACCTTTAAGAGGAAAAGTATTAAACGTAGAAAAATCTCGTTTAGATAAGATTTTAGGAAATAAAGAAATTTTATCCATGATTCAAGCATTTGGAACTGGAATTGGTGATGAATTTAATGTTGATGATGCAAGATATCACAAAATTATTATTATGACCGATGCTGACGTAGATGGTGCACACATTAGAACACTTTTACTGACATTTATATTCCGTCATTTAAAACCGTTAATTGAAAATGGATTTGTTTATATTGCGCAACCACCACTTTACAAAGTGCAAGCAGGAAAACAAATTAAGTATGCTTATATTGAAGAAGAGCTACAAGGAATTTTAACTGAGTTTAGTTCTAGAGCAACGATTCAGCGTTATAAAGGGTTAGGAGAAATGAATCCTGATCAATTATGGGAAACAACAATGGACCCACAAACAAGAACATTATTAAAAGTAACACTTGAAGATGCTATCGAAGCGAACGAAGTATTTAGTATGTTAATGGGTGATGAAGTCGCACCAAGACGTGAATTTATCCAAGACAATGCTATTTATGTTCAAAACTTGGATATTTAGGAGCTGATGAAGATGGAAGATACTAATTTAAACTATGATAAAATAACTGATATAAATATTACAAGTGAAATGAAAACTTCGTTTTTAAGTTACGCAATGAGTGTTATTGTTGCCAGAGCATTACCAGACGTCAGAGATGGTTTGAAACCTGTGCATAGAAGAATTATATATGGAATGGATGAGCTAGGTGTTTTTCCAGATAAAGCATTTAAGAAATCTGCTCGTATTGTTGGGGACGTTATGGGGAAATACCATCCTCACGGAGATACAGCTATTTATGATGCAATGGTACGTATGGCACAAGAATTTAGTTATCGTTACCCACTCGTAAATGGCCATGGAAACTTTGGCTCTATTGATGGAGACGGTGCAGCAGCAATGCGTTACACAGAAGCAAAAATGATGAAAATCACAGCAGAAATGATTGCTGATATCAGAAAAGATACCATTGATTTTATCGATAATTATGATGGATCAGAAAAAGAACCTGCAGTAATGCCTTCAAAATTTCCTAATTTATTGGTTAATGGAGCAACGGGAATTGCAGTTGGAATGGCAACAAATATCCCGCCACACAATTTAGGGGAAGTAATTGATGGGATTTTAGCATACATTGATAATACCGATATTACAGTTGATGAGTTAATGGAACACATCCAAGGACCAGATTTTCCTACTGGCGGAACCATCATGGGAATGACTGGTTTAAGAAATGCATATGAAACGGGAAATGGCGCTATAAAGGTAAGAGCTAAGGCTGAAATTATTGAAAGTAAGTCTGGTAAGAAATCGATAATTATTACTGAAATTCCTTATCAAGTTAATAAATCAAGATTAATTGAAAAAATTGCGGAACTTGCAAAAGAGAAAAGAATTGAGGGAATTACTGATTTACGCGATGAATCAAATCGTAATGGAATTAGAATGGTTATTGAACTTAGAAAAGATATTAATGCAGAAGTTACTCTAAATAACTTATATAAATTTACACCACTTCAAACTACCTTTGGTATTAATATGCTAGCACTTGTTAATAATCAACCAAAAGTATTGCCACTTAAAGAGATGTTAGAACATTATGTTGCACATCAAATTGATGTTTTATCAAGAAAATCTATCTATGAGTTGGCAAAAGCAAAGGCAAGAGCACATATTTTAGAAGGATTAATTATTGCTTTGGATCATATTGATGAAGTAATCAAAACAATAAGAGATTCTTATGATGATGCCGAACTACAATTGATTGAAAAATATAGTCTAACAAGTGAACAAGCAAAAGCAATTTTGGAAATGAGATTAAGAAGACTATCTGGTCTTGAAAGAGAAAGATTAGATTCTGAATTAAAAGAATTAATGGTTACGATCACTGATTTGGAATTTATTCTTGCAAATGAATCTAA
>JAFGXW010000113.1 GCA_016936415.1 Bacilli bacterium
AAAAAACCTTACGTTGCTGGAGACAAAAAACCTTATGTTGCTTCAGAAAAGAAACCATTCAACCAAAATAGACAAGAAGCAAAAGTGGAAGCTCCTGCAGCTAAAACTGTTGCTCCAAAAGCTGAAGTTAAAGTAGAAGCTAAGGTAGAAAAAACAGTTGCGCCAAAAGTAGAAAAAGTGGAAGTTCCTAAGGCTAAAGCAAGTGTTGATTTTGAAAGCATGACAGTTGCTGATTTAAAAAGCCTTTGCAAAGACAAAGGAATTACAGGGTACTCAAAACTTAAAAAAGCAGAATTAATTGAAGCTTTAAAATAACATTAGAAAAGAGCTTTAGGGCTCTTTTTTTAAAAATATGAAATTGATTTATAATTGAAAACCCATTGTATATATGTTATTATATTTAGTGGAAAACATTATTAGGAGGAAAGATTATGATTATAACAGCAAGCTTAGTAAAAGAATTACGCGATAAAATTGGAGCAGGAATGCTTGATTGTAAAAAAGCTCTACAAGAAACTGATGGAGATATTGATAAAGCAATAGATTGGTTAAGAGAAAAAGGAATTGCAAAAGCTGCTAAAAAAGCTGACAGAATTGCTGCAGAGGGATTATGTAATGTTGTTGTTAATGGGAATGACGCAGTTATTTTAGAGTTAAATAGTGAAACAGATTTCGTTGCCAAAAACACTGAATTTCTTGATTTATTAGACAGTATTGCAGAAGCGATTTTAGCAAGTGATGCTACAAATACTGAAGAAGCATTATTGGTTAAAATGGGTGATGGAACTCTAGATGATGTTTTGGTTGCTGCAACAGCAAAAATTGGTGAAAAACTTTCTTTAAGAAGAGTAGCTAGAATTACAAAAACAGATTCACAAAACTTTGGAGCTTACAAACATATGGGTGGTAGAATTGTTACTTTAGTTGTTCTTGAAAAAGGTGACGAGGAAGTAGCAAAAGATGTAGCAATGCATGTTGCTGCAATTAACCCACAATATATCAGTCAAGATGAAATTAGTGAAGAAGTAGTAGAACATGAAAGAACAGTATTAACTAATGTAGCGTTAAACGAAGGAAAACCAGCTAATATCGTTGAAAAAATGGTTGTTGGAAGATTAAATAAATATCTTAAAGATATCTGTTTATTAAATCAACCATTTGTTAAAAATCCTGATATTACTGTTGAAGATTATGTCAAACAAAACAAAAGTGAAATCAAATCTTTCTTACGTCTTGTAGTTGGTGAAGGCATTGAAAAAAGAGTCGATGATTTCGCTAGCGAAGTTATGTCTCAAATTAGAAACTAATTGCGAATTTTAGGACACTTTTTTGTGTCCTATATTTATAGAAGGAGGTTTTTGAATGGAGTCTAGAAAACGCATCATTATTAAACTTAGTGGTGAAGCTTTGGCTGGTGATAATGGAAAAGCAATTGATCCACTGCGTGTTAGAGAAATTGCTCGTGAAATTAAGGATGCTTACGATTTAGGTGATCTAGAAATTGGTATCATTGTCGGTGGTGGAAATATCTGGCGTGGTAAAATTGCTAGTGAAATGGGTATGGAAAGAAGTAGTGCTGATTATATGGGTATGATTGCAACTATTATGAATGCTTTGGCCCTCCAAAACGCACTTGAAGAACTAGGTTTATCAACAAGAACAATGACTTCCTTAAATATTCCTCAAGTTGCAGAACCATATATTCGTAGAAAAGCAATTAGCAATTTAGAAAAAGGAATTATCGTGATTTTTGGAGGAGGAACGGGAAATCCATACTTCTCTACAGATACAACAAGTGCATTACGTGCTGCTGAAATCGGTGCAAAAGTTATTTTAATGGCTAAAAATGGAACTGATGGAGTTTATGATAAAGACCCAAGAAAACATAAAGACGCCATCAAGTATCATACATTAAGCCATCATGAAGTATTAGAAAACAATCTTCAAGTAATGGACTCAACTGCTTCAGCACTTTGTAAAGACAACAACATCGGAATTATTGTCTTCGATATGAATGAAAAAGGTAACATTAGAAGAGCTGCAAGCGGAGAAGATATAGGAACAAAAATTTATTAAAAAGGGGGAATTATAATGCCTGATATGATATTGATGAACACGGAAGAACAAATGGAATCTAGAATTAACGCTTTAAAAAAAGAGTTCACGAAAGTAAGAACTGGGAGAGCTAATCCAAAAATGCTCGATGATATCAAAGTTGATTATTATGGAGCCTTAACTCCTCTTGGACAAGTTGGTAATATTAGTGTCCCAGAAGCAAATCAACTGGTCTTTAAACCTTATGATCGTAATATTTTAGGTGCTGCTGAAAAAGCAATTATGGCTGCCAACATTGGTATAAATCCAAATAATGAAGGAACACAGTTACGAATTGTGTTACCTGCATTAACAACAGAACGCCGTAGAGAGCTTGTAAAACAAGTGAAGAAAATGGGTGAGGAAACTAAAGTATTCGTTCGTAATGCTCGTCGAGATGGAAACGATGAAATTAAAAAGATGGAAAAAAATAGTGAAATCACAGAAGATGAATCAAAACAATATCATGAAGAAATTCAAGAATTAACTGATACATATGTAAAACATGTTGATGAATTAGTGAAAGATAAAGAAGAAGATATAATGAGTATTTAGAGACTACGTAAAGTAGTCTCTTTTTTATGGAATAATTATGGATTTTATAGTATAATGATATATTGTTGTAGGAGGTGTTACAGTGAGTTTAGAGAAAAGAGTAATGAGTAAGAATATTCCCAACCATATAGCCATTATCTTAGATGGAAATGGACGTTGGGCTAATAAAAGAGGACTACCTCGTACGATAGGTCATAGACAAGGCGCAGAAAACTTAAAAAACACTGCAATTTCATGTTCGAAATTGGGAATTAAAGCATTAAGTGTTTATGCCTTTAGTACCGAAAATTGGAATCGTCCAAAAGATGAGGTAGATTATTTAATGGCTTTGCCTCGAGAATTTGAAGAGACATACAAAGGTAATTTTAAAGAATATGATATTAGAGTTATTTTTTCAGGGAGAAGAGATCGTTTTTCTTCTGAAAATTTAGCACTGATTCAAAAAATTGAAGAAAAAACCAAAGATCGAAATGGATTAATTTTGAATGTTTGTTTTGATTATGGAAGTCATACAGAAATCATCACAGCAATGAAAGACATTTCTGAGTTATATAAAACTGGAAAAATTGAGTTAAATGATATCAATGTTGAACTAGTTGAAAATCATTTATATACAAAAGATTTACCACCGCTTGATTTGTTGATAAGAACTTCTGGTGAGCAAAGAATAAGTAATTTTTTATTATGGCAAATAGCCTATTCTGAATTTTATTTTACCAAAAAGTATTGGCCGGAATTTTCAGAAAAGGAATTATTGAAAGCAATCGATAATTTTCAAAATAGGAATCGTCGCTTTGGTAGAATAAAGGTGAGTAAATCATGAAAACTAGATTAATAACATCCATAATATTAGTAATAACATTCGTGCCTGCTTTTTTGATTGGCGGAATGGTTTTAGATATTGTACTTTGGTTATTGACCTTAGGTGCAACTTATGAATTGCATAAGATGTATCGTGGAATGGGATATCAATTCAATTCAGTTTTGTTGTTGGAGTTGATTTATAGCTCTCTTATATTTGGTCTATTTATATCATACTCGAGAGAATTACTCTCAATAGAGTATTTGTTTTTAGCTATGTTGTTCGTTTTAATTGTGACAAGCTCATTATTGGTATTCAAAGATGAATTCAAAGGGGATAATTTTGGCCAATTATTGGTGTCTGTATTTTATCCTGCAATCGGGTTTGGAGCTCTAATTTGGTTGAGAAACTATGGTATTTATCACATTGGATTTTTGTTCATTATTACGATAATGACTGATGTATTTGCCTATATTGTTGGTATAAAATTTGGTAAACACCGTTTGGCTATAAAAATTAGTCCCAAAAAATCAATTGAAGGATCAATCGGTGGAACATTTTTTGCACTTGTTTTCACTTTGATTTATATTTATGTATTAAATTTTAATCAACTTGCGGAAATAGAACTTAATATTTTTGCTAGTATTGGTCTCATTATCTTTATCTCAATTGTAGGACAAATAGGGGATTTAATTGCCTCCAAGTTGAAAAGAGGATATGGGATTAAAGATTTTAGTAATCTTTTTCCAGGACATGGTGGTGTAATGGATCGATTCGATTCTACGATTTTTGCAGCTATGGTTATTCTTTTGATTAGTAAGGCAGTTGAATTATTATGAAATATTTGTATTTGTTAGGTGCAACAGGAAGTATTGGTGTTCAAACACTTGATATTGTTCGTGCAAATTCTGATGATTTTAAAATTATTGCGATAGCGGCAAATAAAAATATAGTTAAAGTAAGAGAAATTATTGAAGAATTTTCACCTGAATTTGTTTCTGTTGGATATGAACGTGATGCAATTGAACTACAAAAAAGTTTTCCAAATATTAGTTTTGGATACGGTGAAAAGGGATTAATTGCGGCAGCTACTTATGGATCTATCAAGAATGACTTAGTCATAAATGCAGTTGTAGGTAGTGCTGGATTAGCCCCTACAATACAGGCAATTCAAAAAGGTAGAAACATTGCTTTGGCAAATAAAGAAACACTTGTGATTGGTGGAGAATTGATTACCAAGTTAATCAAGAAGCATAACGTTTCGTTAATTCCGATTGATAGTGAGCATTCTGCGATTATGCAATGTATCAATGGTGAAGAAACTTCAAGTATCAAAAGAATCATCATCACTGCCTCAGGTGGTAGTTTTCGAGATTTGACGAGAAATGAATTAAAAAATGTCACAGTGAAGGATGCTTTAAAACATCCAAACTGGAGTATGGGGTCAAAAATTACAATTGATTCTGCAACGATGATGAACAAGGGATTAGAAGTGATTGAAGCACACTATCTATTTGGTGTTGATTATGATAAAATTGAAACAGTTTTGCATAAAGAAAGTGTTATTCATAGTTTGGTAGAGTTTCATGATACAAGTATTATTGCGCATTTGGGGAATCCTGATATGAGGGTTCCGATTAATTATGCGTTGCATTACCCCAAAAGAACAAGTTATTCAGGAAAAAGTCTAGATTTCATTCAACTAGGTTCTCTTCATTTTGAGGAATTGAGTGTGACAAGATTTCCGCTTTTAAAAATGGCAATTGAAGCAGGGAAAAGTAAAGGTCTTAATCCAACGACATTAAATGCTGCGAATGAAGCTAGTGTAGGATTATTCTTGAATGGAAAAATAAGTTTTATTCAAATCGAAGAAATTATCCAAGAATGTTTGAATGCATTTGATAATGATTTAGACGTAACTCTTGATAAAATAATGAAAAGAGATATAGAAGTTAAAAACTATGTTTTATTAAAATATAGTTAGAGGGTGTGAAAAAATGATTATAGTAAATATTTTAGTTTTTATTTTTGTTTTAGGATTGGTTATTTTGATTCATGAGTTTGGACATTTTGTCATGGCAAAACGTGCCAATATATTATGTCACGAATTTAGTTTCGGAATGGGTCCACTTCTTTGGAGTAAAAAAGTTGGTGAAACTTTATACGCTATTCGTGCAATTCCCATAGGTGGGTATGTTATGATGGCGGGAGAAGAGATTGAAGATGAGATTGTTAAAGAGGGGTCAGAAGTAAGACTTGTCTTTGATGATTTTGAGAATATCACAAAAATTATTCTTGACCACGCGAATGAAAAATACGCAGAATATTTAAAGGTAACTGTGAATAGTGTTGATTTAAAAGGTGAAAATAATGAACCACTACATTTGAATGAATATACCGTAAAGAGAGATGCGTTTTATGTATTCAAGAATCGCGAGATGCAAATTGCGCCTCATGATAGAAGTTTTGAATCGAAAACAAAAGCGCAACGTTTCTTATCAATATTTGCTGGACCTTTCATGAATTTCGTATTGGCATTCTTTGTTTTCTTATTGATTAACTTGATTGTTGGATTCCCGAATTTAGATAACGCAGAACTGGGCGAGATTGATCCAAATTATCCAGCTGCTGGTAAATTAGAAGAAGGGGATATTATCCTTAGTATTGATGGAACCAATATTTCAAATTGGGATGATGTTAGTGCTGCAATTGATCAAGATGCTACCGATCGTATTTTAACGTTTGTTGTAAATCGAGATGGTACTGAGATATCGTTTAACATAACGCCAATTTTATTCTTTTATAGTGTTGGATTCCATTCTGATGAAAATAGTGTAGGAACATTAAAAATCGGTGAAGTTATTGATGACACTCTTGCTGGAAAAGCGGGGTTTGAAACAGGAGACATAATATTGACCATTGATGGTGAAACAATGAATTCTTGGGAAGATATTGCAACTGTGATATATGATAATAGTACTGGAGAATTGATGACATTTACGGTTGATCGAGATGGTGTTACAAAAACAATAACCATTGAACCTTATAATAGAGATTTGGTTGAGTCACAGGGTCTTGAGGTTATTGATAATTTTGTTGGGATTACCCCAGTTTATAAATTTAATTTATTCCGTAGTTTTGGAGCAGGAATCACTGATATCAAAGCAGCTTCATCAATGATTTTTACAACAATTAATTTGCTTTTCAATAATGATCAAGTAAGTGTTGGCGATTTGGCTGGGCCAGTTGGGATATACGATATTACATCAAGAGCACTTAGTGCTGGATTTCTATCATTTTTGAGCTGGATTGCATTATTAAGTGTGAACCTTGGAATTATTAACTTATTGCCAATTCCCGCATTAGACGGCGGAAGATTAGTGTTTTTAGGATATGAAGTTATTACGAATCGCAAACCAAACAAGAAAGTAGAAAATTCGTTGCATTATGTGATGTATATTTTATTAATGGGACTGTTTATCTACATTACATTTAATGATTTGTTGCGATTGTTTAATCTAAAATAGAGGTGAAAATATGAAACAAAGTTTATTGTTTGTACCAACGTTAAAGGACGCTCCAAAAGATGCAGAAGTGAAAAGCCATAAATTAATGAGTAGAGCTGGGCTAATCAAACAAGTTGCATCGGGAATTTATACTTATTTACCACTTGGATACCGTGTCATTCGAAAAATTGAAGAAATTGTTCGAATCGAATTAGATAAAATCGGAGCAAGCGAGTTATTAATGCCGGCATTGCAACCAAAGGATTTATGGGATGAATCTGGTCGATGGGAAAAATATGGACCAGAATTAATGAGACTGAGTGATCGTAAAGACCGCGAGTTTTGTCTTGGACCAACACATGAAGAAGTGATTACACAAGTTGTACGAGATTATGTTACCTCATATAAAAAACTACCATTGGCCCTATTCCAAATTCAAACCAAATTCAGAGACGAGATGAGACCTCGTTTTGGATTAATGCGTGGACGTGAATTTATTATGAAAGATGCATATTCTTTCAGTGAATCTGTTGAAGATTTAGATGTGTGGTATAAATTGTTTACCAAAGCGTATATTGATATCTTTGCCCGATGTGGACTAGATACTAAAATTGTCTCAAGTGATGTGGGACAAATTGGTGGAGACGAAGCAGATGAGTTTATGGTGATGAGTGAAGTTGGAGAAGATACAATTACATACTGTATGAGTTGTTCTTATGCAGCAAACCAAGAGCATAGTGGCTTGGCAGATGGTGATGTATGTCCTGTTTGTGGTGGAACCATTAAAACAGCAAAAGGAATTGAAGTTGGAAATATATTTAAACTAGGAACAAAATATAGTAGTTCCATGAATGCGAAGTTTGCTGCAAGAGATGGATCTTTACAACCAATTATCATGGGTTGTTATGGACTTGGTATTAGTCGCACTCTAATGGCGAGTGTTGAACAACACTCCACAGAAGACGGAATTGTCTGGCCATTCGAAATTGCTCCATTTAAAGTACACATTATTCCAATCAATTTGGACAATGAAGATCAAAAAACATGTTCTAATAAAATATATGATGACTTAAAAATGAACGGGATAGATGTTCTAATTGATGACCGCAGTGAAAGAGCGGGAGTGAAATTCAAAGATGCAGATCTGATTGGAATTCCATATCGAGTGATTGTTGGGAAAGATGCATCAGATGATTTGGTCGAATTTATTGATAGAACAACTGGTGAGAAAAAGATTATAAAATCAACAGAAATTTTGTCTTATATATAATATAGAAATATGAGCCTCCAGATTTTGGGGGCTCAATTGTATTAAAATATGGGATTTTTACAAATATTAAAAATATAATAGAAAAAGGTTAAAAAGTTATTGACAAAAAAGCCAATCTTTTATATACTTGTTTATGCGGTCCGGGAAATCCAGTTTGGGTTTTTGAACCGTTTAATTATGCTCTTACGAAGGATTTTATACGTAAAAAACAATGTAAAAAAAAGTTTCGTAAAAGTGTTGACATATCAAGTCAAATTTTATATACTCTTTATTGCAGTGCGAAAAAGAAGCACAAAAAAACACTGTAAAAAAAAGTAGCAAAACACTTTAAAAGTTTTTACAAAAGTGTTGACATCGTATTCTATGTATAGTAGAATATATAACGCACGCTAAGAAATTGTGCGTGACCAATTAGGTCTTTGAAAACTGAATAGAACAAGTCAATTTGAGTTTAGGAAAACTTTTAACAAAGTTAAGAATCAAAACAATTCATAAATTTTATGGAGAGTTTGATCCTGGCTCAGGATAAACGCTGGCGGCATGCCTAATACATGCAAGTCGTACGAACTTACCTTCGGGTAGGTTAGTGGCGAACGGGTGAGTAACACGTAAGAAACCTGCCCCTTAGACGAGGATAACCATTGGAAACGATGGCTAATACTGGATAGGATAATGAATCGCATGATTCTTTATTTAAAGGTGCTCCAAAGCACCACTATGGGATGGTCTTGCGCTGCATTAGCTAGTTGGTAGGGTAACGGCCTACCAAGGCGACGATGCATAGCTGGTCTGAGAGGATGAACAGCCACACTGGGACTGAGACACGGCCCAGACTCCTACGGGAGGCAGCAGTAGGGAATTTTCGGCAATGGGCG
>JAFGXW010000114.1 GCA_016936415.1 Bacilli bacterium
GTTTTTTCGATAGCAATAACTTTAGTGTTCAAGTTTCAAACTCCAAGTGTATTTACTGCTTTATTTTTAGCATATGCGGTGACTGCAATTTATCAAGATTTTAAGTCTATGATTATCAGTAATTTTGCTTTATTTATAGCGGGTTCATTGTTTATTCTCAGATTCCCAAGAATTTTTCAGTTGGTAGGATCTGATCAATCACAAACGTTCTTTATTTTAATTTTCTTAATCGTTTTTGTAATGTTACTCACTTTGTCATCATACATACTGATAAAAAGAAAAACATTTTTTTACAATCAACTTGCTCAAATTAAGGAAAGTGAAATAAGAAATATTGAACTTCTTCTTGAAGTTGAAAAAATTAGAACAAATAAGTCTTTAGACTCAGACCAATATTATGAAACGTTAAAAAATTTCACTAAAGAATTATCGAAGAAATTGTCTGTTGAAAATGTATTCTCACGAAAAATTGATATCCTGAAAGATTTGAAAAACATGTCCAATATTGAGGTCCTAAATAGATATCCTGAGTACTCATTGGAAGAAATTACTGAGCTTAAAAATATGGAGTTGGAGATTAACAACAAAATGAGAATGATAGGTGTAAAATCAAGTCAGTCTTTTGGAGTTGAAGTTTCCAGAAACGAAATTTTCTCTGAATCACAATTTAAATCATTTAAACATCATGGTGATAACAGTTATGTGAAGATTATATCATTTGTGGTATTTTATACACTTCTAAAAATCGATAAACCATATTTAAAAGCGCTTGATGAAAAAATTATCAGAGATGTCTTGTTAAATTCTGAATATTTCTATCGAGTTGATAGAGATATTATCAATATATACCTTGAAAACAATGAAGTCTTTGACACAATTGTCAAAGATCATTTGGGGGTGAAATAATATGAGAATGCTGATAAGTAAAATTTTGAATAGTGAATTCCTTACTTTTAATGAAGTTTTAAGGCTTAAAGTTGCTGTTGTTACTATTTTCCTGTTCATCTTTGTATTGTTGACTATTCCAGTATCGACAATAAACGAATTTTCATTGGACATAAGTGTTTTAGTTCCAGTGGGATTTGCGCTTTTGTTAGTTCTCACAATATTGTTAACATTTCTAAATTTAAATAGATGGGCTATGCATTTTAGCATTTATACCATAATTGGATTGACAATATATTATGTAGGTGGCTTAAACCATTTCTACGGATATGTATTATTTTTTGTTACATTAACCGTTATTATTTTTTATCAAGATATTATTACATATATTATTTATGGAGGAGCAATAACTATTTATGGGATATACTATATCTCTGTAAATGGAGGAAGTATTGTAGGTGTTGATTCCATTGGAGTTGAAGTATCTTCAATTACATATCAAACAATTTTGATCGGATTTTATGCTGTGTTTCTTATTCAATTTTTGATATCGGATAATATATATGAGAAAATGAATAATGAGTGGGTTAGAATGAATAAAGTATTGGAAAAATATCAAGACTTTACCTTACATTATTTAAAAGAGAATATTGAAGATAATAAACAAATGCCAATTTATAAAAATGTAAAGTTTCAACAAGTTGTGAGCGAATTGTCCGTGTTTATTAATGAGTTTTTTGAAGAAGATGGAGATAATATTGCTGAAGTAGTTGAGTTTTATTTCTTCCTCCATGAACAAGAAATAAATTCAATTATAGAAGATAAAAACATTTCGTTAGTAACTCGAAATTTCGCCGTAGAATTACAAAAGTATTTGCTTAATGAACGTAGTGAACTTGTATCGATTTTATTTGACTTTTCAACTCTTTTTAAAGATGAGGTTGCATATGAAGAGAAAAGGTATGAATATAATTTAGATAATTTATTTGGGAACAAAGTTGATAAATTATTATCTCTTGCAATATTGTACCATTATCTCAAAACGGAAGTAACACAATACGATAGATGGGGTAAAATCAATGGAGTTTTAACTCACGAAGAGATAGCAGAGTTGTTAGTGTCAAAAGAATTTAGAGAGTTTATCTCATTTGAACAAGTGAATTTCTTTCTAGATAATCAAGAATTATTTGAAATACTCTTATAATAAAAGTTATCCACATCTTCTGTGGATAACTTTTCTATCAGTAGTATGTTATTTGGAGTTCTTTTATGATAGAATTATTGTGATTCTTTTTTAATAAGAGTGAACTATTTGAGGTGTAATTATGGGAAAAATTTTAGCGGTTAGTAACCAAAAGGGTGGCGTTGGCAAAACCACAACAAGCGTTAATCTTGCAAGCTCACTTTCTTATCTTGGTAAGCGAGTGTTACTAGTTGATGTTGATCATCAAGCGAATGCTACTACATATATGGGTATCAACAGAGCAAATCTCAAGTATACAGTTGCGGACATATTCAACGAGATGGCTAATATTAATGATATTATTGTGAAAGTGGATAGTGTTAATGTTGATATCTTACCTGCAAGATATGAACTTGGAAACATTGAAAGCTTGTTAATTTCTCATGATAATAAGGATTTCATTTTGTCCAATGCTTTAGAAGAAGTTCGAGATAACTATGATTTCATAATTATTGATTGTCCACCTTCTCTTGGAATAGTTACAATTAATGCCCTAATTGCGGCGGATAGCGTCTTAATTCCTGTTCAATGTGAGTTTTTGGCACTAGATGGTCTAACGCAACTTTTAAATACCATTCGTATGATCCAAAATAAACAAAAACATAATAAGAAAACTTTGACAATCGAAGGCGTTCTATTAACGATGTTGGACACTAGAAGCAACATTGGCTATGAAGTAATAAATGAGGTAAAGACATACTTTAAAGAAAAAGTTTTCAAAACGATTATTCCTAGAAACGTTAAGTGTTCTACTGCACCTAGTTTTGGACTTCCAGTTACTGAGTTTTCTCCTCGTTCAAAGGGATCAATAAGTTATCAAAATTTAGCAAAGGAAATGGTGGGTACAATTGAGTGATAAGTTAGGAAGGAATTTCAATGATTTAGTTGAAGAAAACAATGTTGATATTGAAGATTATGAAAAAATTATTGATGTAAACATCAAACAAATTAAGCCAAATCCAGAACAACCTAGGTCTGTATTTGATGAAGCTAGTTTAAATGAACTTGCAGAATCAATTAAAGAGCATGGCGTAATTCAACCAGTTATACTCAAACCAACAACCAATGGATATATTTTAGTTGCTGGAGAAAGAAGGGTAAAAGCATGTAAAATTGCTGGATTAAAAACTGTTCCTGCGATTGTAAGAGAATATAATTCAATTTTCTTATCAGAGATTGCAATTTTAGAGAACCTTCAAAGAGAAGATTTAACTCCGATTGAGGAAGCTTTGGCTTTTCAAAAGGCTTTGTTTAATCTAAAGATAACTCATGAAGAACTGGGTAAGAAAATTGGTAAAAGTAGAGTTTATGTAACCAATATGGTGGGATTGTTGAATCTTCCAGCAAGTATTATTGATGATGTGAATTTTGGTAAAATTTCAATGGGACACGCTAGAGCGTTAAGCAAGTTAAAAGATTCAAAACTCAGCATCAAGTTAAGAAATAGAATAGTAAATGAAAATCTTAATGTAAGAGATATTGAAAAAATAATTCGTGATTTGTCTCAAAATAAAAATTTATCTATGATATCAAAAGATGTTTTGAAAATTGCAGAAGAAAAAATGAAATCATCTTTTACTTTAAATACGAATTTTAAATTAAAGAAAAATAGTTTAACCATACACTTTGATACACAGGAACAGTTAGAAAAAATAATTGCTTTTTTATGCAAGGAGGAATAGTAAATGGATAGTATTAAAACTTTTATGTATAATGAATTTATAGATATTGGTTTCATAGCAACAATTAGCAACTTGTTATCAAGTTTAATTATGGTGGTAATTTACATTATCATTGGAGTCTTTGCAACTTTTGTTGTGAAGCAAATATTACATAAGTTATTTAAAGTTAAGCAGAGAGGACCAAGAGCTGTCACGATCGGGAGATTACTATCTAGTCTTTCTAAGTATATGATTTGGTTTATTATGGGAATAGTAATTCTTGGAGAATTAAGTGTTGATATAACTCCGTTTATTGCAAGTGCAGGAGTAGTTGGATTAGCAGTTGGATTTGGAGCTCAAGAAATAGTCAGAGATTTTATTACAGGGTTTTTTATAATTTTTGAAGAAGAATTTAATGTGGATGACATAATACAAGTTGATGGATTTAAAGGGAGAGTACTTGAATTGGGACTAAGAACTACTAAAATTCAAAACTGGCTAGGTGAAGTAAAAATAATTAATAATGGAAATATAAAGAGTGTTGTGAATTATTCGAAAAGAAACAGTACTGCAGTAGTTGATTTTGGAGTTGCTTATAATACCGATTTAATGAAACTTCAATTACTTATGGATGAATTTATTGCAACTCTTCAACCTAAGTACTCTAATATTAGTGAATTGCCAAAATTTTTAGGAGTAACCGAACTTGCATCTTCAAGTATTAATATGAGATTGATCGCCGTTACAAATTCGATGCAGCATTATCAAGTTGAAAGGGATATTCGAAAAGATTTGGTGATATTTTTCACTGAGCATGACATTACAATTCCTTTCCCACAAGTAGTAGTTCACAATGGATAAGTTAGAAATAGGAAATATTCTGATTCTGAAAAAAGGCCATCCGTGTGGAACCAATAGATGGGAAGTAATTCGTATTGGAGCAGATGTTAAACTGAAATGCACCGGATGTGAAAGAATTGTTATGATAGATAGGCCAACATTGAATAAGAGAATTAAAAAGATAATCAATCAAGATTGATTATCTTTTTTAATCTAAATGAAAATGATACTCCAGAAGACAAATTTGCAGCTTTACAAATTGAATCATATTGTGCAAGAGCTTGTTGTACAATATAAAGTCCCAATCCAGTACTTCCTTCTTCTCTGCTCCTTGATTTGTCTACTCGATAAAATGGATCAAACAATTTTTCCAAGTGTTCACTTTCAATGTGTGATCCAAAATTAACTATTTCAAATTCAATGAATTGGCCATCATCTCTTATATAAACTTCTATTGTCTCTCCATTTGGTGTATATTTTATGGCGTTTGTAAAGAGATTGTTTATCACTAGTTCGATTTTATTTAATTCACCTTTTATCTGGGCTTCATCTAGGAATAGCTTCACTTTTAGATTACTATTTGAGTATAACTGACGTAAGTTGTCTTCTACTTTTTCTACAATTTTTTTAAAATCTATAATTTCCCATTTGGAAAAGTAGGATGCATTATCAATTTTATAAATAGACAACATATTATTTATCATTTTGTTGGTTTTTTTTACTTCAGTTTGAATTAGAATTAAATTTCGAAGTTTATCCTCTTCTGATTCAAAAATATTCTTTTCAAGTGCCTCTGCAGATGCCTGAATAACCGATAAAGGGGTTTTGAGTTCATGACTCATACCACTGACAAAGTCTCGCCTTGAGTTTTCATTTAAATTCTCTTTTTCAAGGTTTATAGATAGTTGCTTGTTTTGCTCTTTTAATTGGTCTAGGGTGCTTTTGAGATTTAATGATAATGTGTTAATGTTTTTTGATAGTTCTGAAAATTCATCGTGAGAATTTATCTCTAAAAGAGGGGAATCAAAATTTAATTTTGAAAGCTCTCTTGTTGAATTGTTTATATATAATAGAGGTTTAGCAAATTGTTTTGAATAAATAAATGAAGCTGACATCAAAACACTTAGAACAATGATAAAAATGTATATATTTACCAACTGAATAGCTGAAACTATATCGTCAATATGATTCAAAGGAAATACACTAATTAATACATATGGGACACCATTAATTTCCAAATTTGAGACAAATACCAAGTTTGATGTACTTGTGTTTTGGTTTTCTGAAATATAATATTGCCCGTTGTCAAAATTTTCTAGTGAATCATAATTTCCAATTGATATATTTAGTATTTCATTTGATACTATTGGATTGATTGATGAAGTGAGAAACTGATTGATTGGTAAGACAGAGATAATATCTCCCTCAACATGGTATAAATGGGAAGAATCTAAATCATTTATCAAATCTTGATAAATTTGATCTATGGTTCCCATTCGAGGTCTAATAATTACTTTTCCATCCAAAGATAAAGATTTTGGAACGTAATTTCCACTTGAAGTATGGAGATATAAGTCAGCCTTTACAAAATCAGAAATTTCATATTCAATTCCATCTGAGTTGGGGACAATTATTGAGAATGACTCTCCCTCAAATTTCACATTAATTATGAGAAGATTTAATTGTGTTATGTCATCTTGAATTTGGGAAAAGGGAACTGCAATTGAAGTTGTTTGTGTATTTTGGGAAAAATTAACAATATTTTCTGATAAATTATCAGAATTTGTAGTAGAAACAAAATTTTCAATCTGCTTAATTGTGGTTGATATAGTTCTGGAGGTATAGTATTTTTCGTAAATTAGACCTTGAAAAATGAATAATAGAACAAACACAACAATATACAACAGGAATAAAGAGAAAAATAGCTTTTTTATAAAACTATTTTTAATATTAATTTTCAACATCAAATTTGTATCCTATTCCAAATACGGTATGAATGTTTTTGCTATACTCTCTCAATTTCTTTCGTAGCACTTTGATGTTCGTGTCTACCACTCTTTCTTCAACATAAACATCCATTCCCCATACTTCATCTAAAATCGTAACACGGTCTAAAACAATACCTTTATTTTTCATTAAGAAAACAAGTAAATCAAATTCAGTCTTTGAAACGTGGATCTCATTTCCATGAAGTCTAATTGTTCTAGAGTCCATATTAATTTCCAAATTCTCAAATTTTATTAAATTCCCACTAGTAGGAGTATCCTTATTGTTAATTCTTTTTAATAAATTTCCAACTTTTGCAACTAGTACTGCTGGAGAAAAGGGTTTTGTAATATAATCGTCCACTTCAAGTTCGAACCCTTTTAATTGATCTTTCTCACTGTCGAGTGCTGTCATCATAATAATTGGAACATTACTGTTTTGTCGTATACTTTTGACGACATCCCAACCATTTATGGATGGCATCATAACATCACAACAAACGATATCTACTTGATTTTTTCGAAATTTTTCTAAACCATCCAGACCATTAGAAGCTGTTATAACAGTATATTCGTTTCTTTTAAAGTATGCAGCTATTATATTTTGTAAACTTAATTCATCTTCAATAATTAAAATTGTTGATAACATTTTACCACCTCTATAACTTATAATATATCATATCCGATATTATAAATCTTATTTTTTCACAAAATTCACACACTTCAGCATGGTTTTTTAATTAAAATAATTTACAGTAATCCTGTTTGTATGATAGAATGTTCACAAACACTTAATTGAGGTGAGTTATGAAAAAGATAATTAACGAGATAATTGAGTTCCGAGATAAGAGAGAATGGAACTTGACAGACAGACCAGATAATTTGGCAAAATCAATAATAATTGAAGCTGCTGAGCTGTTAGAAAATTATCAATGGGGCCCAGAAAGTGTTAATTTTGAGAATGTTAAAGAAGAAATTGCGGATGTTTTAATTTATGCTATAGCATTTGCATATGATCAAGGGTTTGATATTGAAGAAATAATCAGAGAAAAATTGGTTAAAAATGCAATAAAATATCCCGAAAAATGACTTGATTTTTAATCTTTATTAGTATAAAATATATCTTGCGTATCTGGAGGGGTAGCGAAGAGGCTAAACGCGACAGACTGTAACTCTGTTCCTTAGGGTTCGGCGGTTCGAATCCGTCCCCCTCCACCATATTTGTCTTAAAACCATTAAGATAAGCAGTAAGATTTACCATTAAACTAATTTTGTCAGTTTAATATGAAATCAAATATGAATATTTATTTCAGAAAATGATGAAAAGATGTTGACAATACTATGTTTAAATAGTAGAATAATTAACGCACTTATGTCTTTTTGGTGGGGGGCCTGTAGCTCAGTTGGTTAGAGCGCACGCCTGATAAGCGTGAGGTCGATGGTTCAAATCCATTCAGGCCCACCAAAATGGGGCCTTAGCTCAGCTGGGAGAGCGCCTGCCTTGCACGCAGGAGGTCAGCGGTTCGATCCCGCTAGGCTCCACCAATTTTTTTAAATACCTGTTTTAAATGGAGGATTAGCTCAGCTGGGAGAGCACTTGCCTTACAAGCAAGGGGTCACTGGTTCGAACCCAGTATTCTCCACCATTGCCGGAATAGCTCAGCAGGTAGAGCAACTGACTTGTAATCAGTAGGTCACGGGTTCGATTCCTGTTTCCGGCACCATTCTTGACCCGCTAGCTCAGTTGGCAGAGCATTTGACTTTTAATCAAAGGGTCAGAGGTTCAAATCCTCTGCGGGTCACCATTTTTTGCCTGGGTGGCGGAATAGGTAGACGCGTTGGACTTAAAATCCAATGATAGCAATATCGTGCCGGTTCGACTCCGGCCCTAGGTACCATATTCATTTTTCTATAAAAAATCTCATTGCAATTAATTTTGCAGGGGCCTTAGCTCAGCTGGGAGAGCGCCTGCCTTGCACGCAGGAGGTCAGCGGTTCGATCCCGCTAGGCTCCACCAATTTTAAGATTCTATTTGGCGGTGTAGCTCAGATGGCTAGAGCGTTCGGTTCATACCCGAAAGGTCGTGGGTTCGACCCCCTCCGCCGCTACCAATGTTTTGGACCCGTAGCTCAGTTGGTTAGAGCTCCCGGCTCATAACCGGTAGGTCGTAGGTTCGAGTCCTACCGGGTCCACCAAATACAATCTTACAGCAAACATATGGAGGAATACCCAAGTCCGGCTGAAGGGATCAGTCTTGAAAACTGACAGGGCGTTTGTAGCGTCGCGGGGGTTCGAATCCCTCTTCCTCCGCCATTGATTTAAGTCTCAAAGTTTATATATTTTTAAATTATCTGTTTTTTAGAGTGATTTATCACTCAATATCGCGGGGTGGAGCAGTCTGGTAGCTCGTTGGGCTCATAACCCAAAGGTCGTAGGTTCAAATCCTTCCCCCGCAACCATTGGTCTTGTGGTGTAGCGGTTAACATGCCTGACTGTCACTCAGGAGATCGCGGGTTCGATTCCCGTCAAGACCGCCATTTTTTGGCTCGGTAGCTCAGTCGGTAGAGCAATGGATTGAAAATCCATGTGTCGGCGGTTCAATTCCGTCCCGAGCCACCACGAAAATCCTTTAACTAAGCCATTTTTATGTCTTAGTTTTTTTATGTATTTTTCTCCGACTTATGTACGTGGAATTTTATTATCTATTTACTTACTATTTTAATAATTAAATATTATTCTTGTATGGAAAATAAAATTAGACTATTGAATTTAATTAAATTTTAAAGTAAAATGTGATTTAGAAGGTGGTGAGAAATATTAAGTTATGGGATTATGCATATTTAGGAGTTAAGAGCGATTATGATAAAAAGTTACAATATTTAGAAAATTTAGCAGAACATGAAAAATGGCATTCAGGCCAAAATAAAGATTTTGATATTCTTTCGAATTATCTTGAAAATACATTTAATAAATGTTCTGAAGATAATTTAATTGCTACAAACGAGGATGGTAGTGTTTCTGCAATTAATACTGGTCTTTTAACTGAACTTGGAGAGGAAATTTTCATGATATTTACAAAAAATGGAATTCCAGGTCATCAGGAATGGTATTTTAATGGTTTTAACAAAAAGTCTGATAATATTATGATGAGTTTTATTGACGAAATTCAATATCCATCATTTTTCAAAGATTTTAATGATGTATTTTTCAATCCTGCATTTGAAATTGTGCCAAATTTAGATCATATAATTACTGATAATAAGGAAAGAATTGATGAAATTATGCATGATGTACCTTTTTACAATTCTATTCCTATTTCAGGACTCTGTGCATTATTAAATGGAGAGATTTTGAATACTCAAAAGAGAGTAAAAAGGAATCAAAGAATGGCAGTGCCAATGTATTATAAGGAAAAAGTACAGTTTTTATTACCAATCAAAATGTATAATAAAATTATTCCACTTGTTGTTGATCAAGTAGGTAATAGATACCGTGGTGTTACTATACTCAATAGACAAATGGCGTATAAAAACGCAAGACTAATCATGAAACCTGAAACAAATTGGATATTACCATAGAAAAAAGGAGTTCAATAATTTGAACTCCTTTTATAATATTTTCTATATATGATGACATCCATTAATCTATATTTAATGATAGTTAAATGTGTTTATATATCGGATGTCTAATATATTATAGCATATTATTATTTGATTTCAACATATATATTGAAAAATTGAAGACTTATTTTTAAAATTCATCTAGTTTCATTTTTTTAACCGGACTAGCCTGATTCACCATTTCTATAACAATCTCGTTTCTAACATGTACATACTTATTTGTTGTTTCTAAATGCTTGTGACCTAGCATTTTCTTTACCTCTTCAACGTTTGCTCCGTTCGATAGAGAATAGGTGGCGCAAGTGTGTCTCCACTTGTGAGGTGAAATAGATAACTTTATGTCTAAGTGTTCTTTTATTCTCTGGAGTCTTATTGATATTGCATTCTTTGTTATTCTCTCATGGTATCTGGATAAAAAGAAAGGTCCAGTACTTATGTTATAGTTCTCCATGTAATTCAATAACTCGTATTTAACATAAGTTGTAAAATACAATATTCGTTCTTCTGAAGTCTTTGTGAATTTAAGATGAATGTATCTTTCTTCAAAGTTAAAATCTTCAACGTTTAACTCAACTACTTCACTAACTCTTATTCCAGTTTCTAGAAACAAGTAAAGGATCACTTTGTCTCTTTGTGCGAATTCATCTGGATTTGTATCCAGATAGTCAAATATCTTGGTGTATATGTATGTTGGTATGATTTGTGTTTCTGTCGTTGTTTCTCGTAGTTTATCGACCTTTTCTAATGGGTTCTTACTTAAGTAACCTAGTTCTATTGAAAGTGATATGGCACGTTTCAAAACTTGTATTCTTTTATTGATAGTCTTATTGGTAACACCACTATCTTTTTGAGTTCTGTTGAACTTGTATATTACTTTCATTTCAATTTCACTAACCATTTTTACATTTTGCAGCTTTAGATAATTAGTGATCGCTTTTAAGTGGTCTCTATGATGTTCATAGGTACCATATCTTCGATTTGATTTTACGAAGTCTAGATATATTTCATTCACACTAGCAATATCTAAATCTTTATTGTTTCGTTCGCTCATTTCCCTAATTAGTTCACTTAATTCCATGAGTTCACCTCATTCCATTTTCTCATTTTTACTAAGTATTACTGCGATTATAGAAGCAAGAAAAATGTATCCAGATACACTTGTGAATATTAAAATAATTTTAGCCTCTATGCATACTGGATATATGTGCCCGAATCCTACAGTAGTTATATTTTTTATTGTATAATAATATAAATCTATATACATATACTCTGTCTGAGCGAAGTAAAATAAAAAACACAAAATACCATAAATTAATTGGATTTGAATTATTAAATTATAACAAGTATAAGTATGGTAGAAGAGATTTATTTTCATGTGTTATAATTTTCAAAGCTTTATTGAGTAAGAATGATTTTGACTCGTTCTTTATTGAGTTAAATGAGTTAATCAAGAGTTTAAATTCTGGATTAAAATCAATCAAGGTAGAAGCAGTTCTTGAATTGATGGGATTCCCTCCTACTTGTGAAAGTATTTATATTATCCAAAAATAGATAAAAAGAGGCTGTAAAAAAATGAAATCTTAGTTGATGTTAGCTTTACGGCTTTTCTTTTACTCTAATTCATAAAAAAAACGCTGAAATCAGCGTTTATTGTGTATTTAAAATACTTTTCTGTGAGAAATGTGGATAATTATTTTATTTTTATTTATTTGAATAGCTTATTGTGAAATTTATTGAGATTATATTCAAATGAGATTAGGTTTAATTTGAGTTTTATCACAGAAAACATTGCTCTTGAAAAACGACAGAATTTCATATCTTCTTTCAAAATTCCAAATGTAACGTATACACCACCGATAACATGGTTGTGTATAATAGTGTTACATCAAGTATCAAACCTCTTTGACTATTTATATTTAGATTGTACTAAAATTAGTTTCATAAAGAATTTTTTTTATTTCTAATTTTTAATGGTACAATCTAATCTTTACTTCCATTGCAGCAAGATAATAAATAACAATGTCAATAAGAAGAACCAAACTGATGTCATAACTATATAAAATACTTTTTCCAGTTTTGTCTTCATTTTTGATGCATTTGGTAATATGTCAAGAACAACAATGACGATTGGTACTGTAATAAATACAATTCTATTAATTTTATTAACTGATCTTGCATCAGTAACGCCCGAAAGAAACAATTCTCCTAGGTAAGTATTTTCCCACCAATGGACAAATATAAGAAAAACTAAAAATAGTATAGGGGTTATAAATTTTCGCATATCAGTACTCCTTCTCAAAACCAATTTCAAAATAAGTCAGTTCCTCACCTGTTATTATATCATAAGCATATGCTTCTGACACCCATGTGTTATTCATTGAATTATAAAATGTTACATAAGCAATTTTTACGAACTTTAAATGATCTGAATCTTTGATAAAGACTTTATGTTCTTCTACAGAAAAAATCTGATAGTTCACAAAATTACCACTCAGCTTCTGATAATTAATTTCAAAATCATTTTTAGATATTGATTTGTTACCAACGAGCTCATAATCATTTAACTGATTAAATGAACGATTCACTTCAATACTTCCGTTATCGATAGTGTCATAATAAACGTTTGTAAGATACCCTTCAATCATCATATAATTTCTAGTAACCTGCATTTCATTGAACTTTACTCCCAAATCAATTGATGCTATATTTTCACTAATTTTCATGCTGTTGTCATTTGATGAAAATGTTATTGGATTACTATAATTTATCATCCAAAACGGATCATCATTATATAGGGGGATATATGAAACAGAGTTTTGTTTATTATTTACACTAGAACTGATAGTAGTATTTCCATCTCCATAAACAATATAGTCTTTCACATTGTCCCAAGGGAATATCACCTGTGATGAAGCATAACTTGCTGCAGCATCAATAGTATAGCCTTGATTCAGTTTAAAAAACAAATTACTTGTAAAAACTGCTGATGAAATTGTCGTTGTTGTGTCTGGCCAACCAATTGAACTTCTTGCACCATTCAGTACTGATTGTTTTGAAGTTGAATTTAGTGTTCCAGATTCGTTTGCTGAGTGACATGTTGCCCAAATAGCTAGCTTAACATTCCCCATATATGGTAGTTCAGTTGAGTATAGCGTTGATGTATCAAACAAATAATTAGAAACTTGTGCATATCCAGGACCACCATGACCTGAGAACATTATAATTTCCTTGTTAAACCTATCAATCCCTGTGAAGTCATGGTCTTTCAAAGTTGTCTCAGATGAGTTTTGAAAATCAAGGGCAATATATCCCATTGATGTTAATTGTGATATAGGATACACTGCATCATTTGTTGTATCAATTTCACCTGGTCCATAATCAAATGTCATAATCGAAGCAGTCTGTCTTCTCACTTGAATATAATACAAACCTGTTGCACTACTTGAGAAAGCTTTTATGTTAAAAGTATATTGTTGCCCTGAGGTTGCAGAAAATCCCATATTAGAGTTTAATCTCTCTCCTCCATCATCGTTAGTAAGTGTTAAGTAAGGTGATAAATACCTTGACATATAAGTGTCCAAAATTCCATATGTTTCTATCACATAATACCCTGAAGTTGATGGTGTAAACTTAAATGTGTCAGTCTCACCAGCAGAACTAATACTTGTTTCATACAGATAATTTAATGATAATGTACAGGTACTGCTATAGCAAGAGTATAATTCTGTGTGTGCTGATACTGGTTTTGGACTAAATACAAGAGTTAAAAACATTAAAAATGTAAATCCTTTTCTAAATAAATTTCTCATAGTTTCCCCTTTGTTTTTATTTGGTAGTGTCAAAAGTAACAATTTTGGCACTACCTTTTTGCTTCTATTACTTTAACATCCATTACTACTAGTATGAAAGTTCATATATGAGCCATCATGAAAAGTAGATTTAATTATCAAGTAAATAATTGAACTGCTATGAAATGGTTTATTCAAATTTTGAGGAGTTCAAATTTCTTTTTCACTATGAAGAATTTATTAAATTTGTGAGTTAAATTAGCACCTCTCATTTTTAGTCAAATAATTAATTTAATCCTTATTATTAACAGAAGAGGCTGTTAAGAAATAGAAGTCTCAACGGAGAGTTATCCAGTGGATAAATAAAGCAAAAACCGTACATGTAAAAAAGATCTAATTTATTGTATTACTCCAACTCAAAGTATTGAAAATCCATGTGTCGGCGGTTCAATTCCGTCCCGAGCCACCACTAATAGTGGAAATAAGCCATTTTTTGGCTTTTTTATTTATATTTTTTTGGCTTTTTAAGAAAACTAAGTAATAAAATAAAAGTATCATCCTTCATCATTGTATAAAATATATCATTTTAAATTGACTTGAAGAAAAACTAACCCTTAATGATTATTATATTAATGGTGATATTATGAAGAATAATTCTTTTCTATATTTTGAAAACCCAAGGGATTTTGTTTGCTTTTTAATGAAATTTAATATTGTTAATGAGTGGAAGATTTCTTCTGGAACAATGAATGAACGTGGAGATTATATTAGTAATAAGTGGTATTGTAAGCATTTGAAAGAGAAATTCAATAATAAAAAGTTTTTTAGAAGAAGTGTTTCGGTCGGTGAAATAGTGTCTTGGATAGACAGCTTTTCGATCATGAAAAGGGTTTTTGAAAATCTCTCATCCAATATTGAACAAGAAGAATTTGATCAACTTGAAGTTTGTTGTGAATATGTCATTCAAATGTCCAAATTGATGAGAGTAGATTACTTATTAATATTTAATAAAACCGTTTTACTTCTTGAATTTAGATTAGTTAATGATTTTGAGAAAATAAAATCAACATGGACTAAAAAGAAAACTGAATTACTAATTTATAAAGAGTTATGTGAAAACTATTTTGATAAGGAAATAAAAGTCCTAACTTTTGCATTTATAAGTCTCTATGAGTATGATAGAAGTATTGCCAACATAGCTCATATTGATTATAATAATAATCAAGTTACTTTTCTTTCTGAATATATAAGAAGGTTTATGATTAAGAATAATTCTTAATTAAAGACTATTAAACAAAACAAATTTTATGTTATAATGGTATAGGTGATAAAATGAAAATACGTAAAAGAATTTATCTAATACCACTAAAATTTATTATCCGAAAGTATTATTTATGGGCATTTAATGTGAAGTACGAATTTGTTGATTTCGACCCGAAAAGAGAAGGACCATTCTTTTTGATTGGAAATCATGTTCTTCTATTGGATGCCTTTTTTAGTAATTTCCCTATAAATGGATATGCAATTCCAGTTACAAATTCTTTTGTTTATACAAGTCCCATTCAAAAATTTGCACTTACAAAATTGATTGATTCAATTGTGAAGAGAAAAGGACAATCAGATATTCAAACAATTAAAGATATGAGAAGGTTTATTAAACAAGGTAAGTCGATCGCCATTTATCCAGAGGGAAACACCTCATATTATGGGGATACTACTGAATCTATATTTACAACTGCAAAACTATTCAAGTCACAAAAAATTGATGTAATATGCTCAAAAACTAAAGGTGGCTACTTCGCTAAACCACGTTGGAGAAAATCAAGAACAAAAAAACCATATATAGAGATTTCTATGTCAACTCTTTTTACTGTAAATGATTTGGAGAAAATGTCAGTTGAAGAGATTTTCAATAAAATGACAAGTTTTTATTACAATAATGATTATGAGTGGAATCGAATTCATCAACACAAATATATTGGGAAGAATAGACTGTTGGGTTCACATAGAGTAATTTACGGCTGTCCGAATTGTAATTCAGTTAACACTTTAGACTCTTTTAAGGACACAATATTTTGCACTTCATGTGACATGAAAGGAACGATTAATGATTTTGGGTTTATTGAAGGGACAAAATATGACAATTTTGTTGATTGGGGAGAATTTCAAGAAAATCTATTAAGAAGTAAATTGGATGCAAAATTAGAGTTTGAAATTGAATTTTATAAGTTTGATATGCTTGTACACAAGAAGTATAATTTGGGTAAAAAAAAGCTTACCTACGAAAATAGTTTTTTTTACATAGATAATAAGTATGCTTTTGATATAATTAAGATTAAAGGAGAGGCATATACAGAGAGAAAAGAATTTTCATTTGATTATCTTGAGGAGACTTATATGTTTTTTACTGAAAAACCAAAATTATTGCTAGATTTAACAAGAATAATTAAGGAGGAAAAATAATGTTTGAAGCTGTACAAGATTGGGATATAATGATTTATTTCATCTATATCGGAGTGTTATTATTTATAGGGAAGATTATAAAAGAGAAATTACCATTTTTAAATAAAGTAATTATTCCGACTGCGTTAATAGCTGGTTTTATAGGATTAATTCTTTCTAATGGCTTCTTAAATATTATTACCATTGATAGAGATGGTGTTATTAAGGATATTGTATATCATTCTTTGGCAATTGGATTTATAGCCTTATCTTTAAAAAGAGGGGATAATAAGACTAATAAAAAAATATGGTCTACAGGTATGATTATTGTAATAATTTATCTACTACAGGCTTTAATAGGGACAACTGTTGTTGTAGTATTTTTTAAGGATTTATTCCTTGGTGCTGGATTGTTACTTCCATTAGGATTTGGACAAGGACCAGGTCTTGCTACCAATATCGGAGATGGATTTGCTGTTGGTGTTGGGCATCTAATTGAAGGTGGAGCTTTAGGTGCTACTATTGCTTCGGTAGGGTTCTTAGTAGGGGGTATTATTGGTGTTATTGCACTAAATTATTACGCGAGAAAGAACAATTTAGTTGTTGATAAATTTCATAAAGAAAACTCAATTACCAAAGAAAAATTTGAGTTTGAGACAATTAAGGAACTTCGTGTTTTTGATGCTTTGACTGCTCAAGTTGCAATTATTTTTATCATTTATGGAGCAGTATACTTAACTTTGGTTTTTCTTGAAGGATGGTTTCTCCCTATGCTAGGAAGTATCGGAGAGACTTTTATTGGAGTAGCGCACGGTTTTAACTTTTTAATTGGGATACTTTATGCTTTGCTTTTCAAGAAAGTGCTAGATTATTTTGAGAAAAAAGGAAAAAACATCAATTTTATCACAAATAATTATATTTTATCTAATATAAGCTCAATTGCATTTAATTTCTTGATTGCATCAGCAGTTTTGACAATTACAATTGAATCTATTAAAGAATACTATTTGTTTGTTCTAGTGTTGACTATTTTTGGTGGTATATTTACTTTCCTTGCTATTAAACTTTTAGTTTCGAAAGTATATGGAAAAGAATACCAGATACACTATTTTTTAGGATTGTTTGGGATGTTAACTGGAACTGCTTCAACTGGTTTGGCTCTTTTAAAGGGAGTTGACCAAGATTTTGAATCTCCAGTAGCTGAAGAAATGGTTGTGGGAAGTGGAACTGCAATATCCATGGCACTTCCTTTGTTTGCTTTGTTAATGTTTCCTGGTTTGGCAATCACTTCAGGGAATAATATTTTTAATTTACTGGTATTCATAGTTCCCGCTGTATATATGTTGATATTACTGACAGTATTGTTATTTATAAATAGAAAGAAATAATTTGTAATATCTTTATGTTGTCATTGTAATAGTCATTTACATTTGATATAATTAGGCGAAAACACGTATAATAGCTTTAATAAGGAAAGCAAGTTTCTACCCTATACCGTAAAATATAGGACTACGTGAAGTTACACCATTAGAAATATAATGGGTTTCTTTACGTTGGTAAAGGGGCCCATTTTAATATTTTAGGAGGTAATTTATGTCAAATTTACATGGTAAATTGTTGTATGATGGAATCACTTTTGATGATGTACTACTGATTCCTCAAAAATCGGAAGTATTGCCGAACGAGGTTGAATTAGGAACTTATTTGACGCCAAATATAAAATTAAATATTCCTATTGTTTCTGCTGCAATGGATACAGTAACTGAAGCTAAATTGGCTATTGCACTAGCAAGACAAGGGGGAATAGGATTTATACATAAGAATATGTCAATTGAAGATCAATCATCTCAAGTAGATTATGTGAAGAGAAGTGAAAGTGGTATGATAACACACCCAATCACATTGAATAAAGAAAACACAGTCAGAGATGCAGAAAACATTTTAGCTACTTATAGAATTTCAGGATTGCCTGTTGTTACAAATGACAATACTCTAATTGGGATTGTTACGAACCGTGATATGAAGTATAGAAATCTCGATAATACTCCAATATCTGAAATTATGACGTATAAGAATTTAATCACCGCTCCTGTTGGCACCAGTCTAGAGGTAGCGAAAAAAATATTATTAGATAATAGAATAGAGAAACTTCCAATAGTAGATGAAAATTATAAATTAAAAGGGTTAATCACCATTAAAGATATTGATAATGTAGTAAATTATCCAAATGCATGTAAAGATTCTAAAGGTAGGTTGCGATGTGGAGCTGCAGTTGGAGTTGGAGAAGATTCTTTACTTAGAGTGGATGCTCTTTTTAATGCAGGTGTTGATGTTATTACAGTTGATAGTGCACATGGGCATTCTAAAGGTGTAATAGAAATGGTAAGGAAAATTAGAGCACAATATCCAACATTAGATATAGTGGCAGGAAATATCGTAACAAAAGAAGCTGCAAAAGAACTTGTTGAAGCAGGAGCTAATGCAGTAAAGGTTGGTGTTGGGCCAGGGTCTATTTGTACTACAAGAGTCATAGCTGGAGTGGGTGTTCCACAAATTTCTGCAATAAATGAAGTATTTGAATACATTAAAAATGTTAATGCCTGTCTAATTGCAGATGGAGGAATAAAATATAGCGGAGATATTACAAAAGCAATCGCAGCTGGAGCTCACTCAGTAATGATTGGCTCATTATTAGCTGGAACAAAAGAGTCTCCAGGAGAAGAAATAATATTTCAAGGAAGAAGATTTAAAACATATGTTGGTATGGGATCATTGGCAGCAATGAAACGTGGTTCAAGTGATAGATATTTTCAAAAAGGTAACGGAGAAACCAAAAAACTTGTACCGGAAGGAATTGAAGGAAGAGTTCCATATAATGGAGAACTATCTGATATAGTTTACCAATTAGTAGGGGGCTTACGTTCTGGAATGGGGTACTGTGGGACAAAAACAATTGATGATCTTATGAGAAATGGGAAGTTTGTTAAAATCACTAGTGCCGGATTGTCAGAGTCACATCCTCATGATGTTCATATCACCAAAGAAGCACCGAATTATTCAAAATAAATAACTGCGTATAATAGCTTTAATATGGTAAGCAAGTTTCTACCCTAAACCGTAAATTTAGGACTACGCAAAGAGAATTCATTATAGAATATAATGAGATTTTTCTTTGTGAAAAATCTCATTTTTAATTTATTAAGGAGGATTAATATGAATAAAATTGCTGTAATTATGGGTTCAAAGAGTGATTGGGAAGTGATGAAACAAGCATGTGTAATACTGGAAGAGTTTGATATACCTTATTCAAGAGAAGTTGTTAGTGCACATCGTACTCCAGAAAAATTATATGCATATTCGAAAAACGCAAAGAAAATTGGAATTGAAGTAATTATTGCTGGAGCTGGAGGGGCAGCTCATTTGCCCGGGATGGTAGCCTCTTTGACGACACTGCCTGTTATTGGAGTACCTATAAAAACATCAAAATTGGATGGACTTGACTCATTATTATCTATTGTTCAAATGCCTCCAGGTGTACCAGTTGCAACGATGGCAATTGATGGAGCTAAAAACGCTGCACTGTTCGCTATATCAATACTATCGACTTATGATGAAAATATAGCAATAAAGCTGGAAGAATACCGTGAGAAACAAACCAATAGTGTCTTAGATGATAGAAAGCTAGTATTGTAATGAAAATTGGAATTATAGGAGGAGGGCAACTAGGACTCATGATTGCCCAGGCAGCAAAAGAGTTAGGGCATATCATATATTCCCTAGACTCAAATGACGAATGTCCTATAAAAAGTGTGACTGATTATCATATTGTTGCTGCTTTTGATGATGTTAATGCCATAAACGAGTTAATTAAAATTTCTGACGTTGTGACCTATGAATTTGAGAATATTATTTTAGATAAAATTATAGATTCTGAGAAGAAAATCATTCAAGGACTAAAAGCATTAAAGATCTCACAAAACAGATTGTTGGAAAAAGACACAATAGCTAAGATGAATATAAAAACACCAAAGTATACGTCATTTGAAATGAAAAAGAAGATGAAATACCCATCAATAGTTAAATCTAAAACAGGTGGCTATGATGGCAAAAATCAATATATAATTAAAAGCGACCAAGATATTGACCGAATACAAATTGACAATCCTGAAAATTATATTATTGAAGAGTATATTAATTTTGATTATGAGATATCTGTATTGTGTACTCGTGATATTTTTAATACAACAGTTGTATTTCCAATACCAATCAATCATCATAAAAATGGAATCTTATTTACATCAATAGTTGATGGGAGTATTCCAAAAGAAATAATTGATAAAGCAGTTGAAAAATCAAGAACTATAGTTGAAAAACTGGATTATGTTGGAACTATGGCCATAGAATATTTCGTTGTAGGTAACGATATTTTGTTTAATGAGTTTGCGCCAAGACCACACAACTCTGGACATTATACAATTGAGGCTTGCAATGTATCACAGTTTCATAATCATGTTTTAGCAATAACGGGAAATCCTATTATTGAGCCAATATTAGTACATAAATCAATCATGCTAAATATTCTTGGGCAAAATCTATGTTACATTAAAAACTCGTATAATTATGATGAAGCGTATCTACACTTGTATGGTAAAAAAGAATACAACAATAATAGAAAGATTGGTCACATTACAATCATAGCTGAGAATAATTTGTCCATTTTAGATGAAATAACTAAGGAGTAATTATGAAAAAAATGAGGCTGTTTGTAGAGAGAAAACCTGAGTTTAATATAGAAGCAAATGAGTTAATTAATGATTTATTTTTGAACTTGGATATTCACTTATTGAGTTTAAGATATTTTGTTGTATATGATATATTTGATATTGACCAAGAGATTTTAGAGTTGGCGATTAACACTGTTTTTTCAGAGCCAAACAAAGATATTGTCACAAATAAAATTGACGATACTTCCAACTATATTTCATATGAGTATATTCCTGGACAGTTCGACCAGCGTGCAGACTCAGCTGAACAATGCTTAAAAATTTTATCACCTCATTCAAACACTCATGTAAGAAGTGGTGTTGTGATAACTTTTACTGAAAAAATTACAGACGAAAGTATCAAGTACATAAAAAAATTCTTAATAAACAAAGTAGAAGCTAGAGAAAAAGATTTATCAGTTTTAAATATTGAATTGCATAACGTACCAAATTGTATTGATACTATCGAGGATTTTCAAAAGATGAGTATTGATAAACTCCAAAAACTCCGAATTGATATGAAACTGGCAATGTCAATTGATGATCTAGTGTTTGTTCAAAAGTATTTTATGGAAACAGAGTCTAGAAATCCATTTGAAACTGAAATCAGAGTGTTGGATACTTATTGGAGTGATCATTGTAGACATACAACTTTTGAAACTCAAATTGAAAATGTCACATTTGATAATGATGAGATAAATTATCAAATTGAGCAATCATATAACAGATATTTGAAGATAAGATCAAAATTAAATAGGATGAATAAACCAATAACGCTAATGGATATTGCAACAATAAACGCAAAGTACGAATTCAGCAATAATAACTTAAATGATTTAGAAGTGAGTGACGAAGTAAATGCGGCGAGCATATTTATTGATGTTGATGTTAATGGGATTGATGAAAGATGGTTATTGATGTTTAAGAATGAAACGCATAATCATCCTACCGAGATTGAACCTTTTGGAGGAGCATCAACATGTATTGGAGGTGCGATTAGAGACCCTTTGAGTGGAAGAAGTTATGTTTACTCAGCAATGCGAGTTACTGGAGCAGGGGATATTAATCAATCAATAAAGGACACAATTGAAGGCAAGTTAGCCCAAAAGATTATTTCTAAACAAGCAGCACATGGATATTCATCGTATGGAAATCAAATTGGGTTAGCAACAACTTTTGTGCGTGAATATCATCACGAAGGATTTATGGCCAAAAGAATGGAAATTGGTGCAGTAATCGGGGCCGTTAAAGCGTCTAATGTAAGAAGAGAGACACCTCAAACAGGTGACATTATTATTATGTTTGGTGGTAAAACTGGAAGAGATGGTATTGGTGGAGCAACTGGCTCTTCTAAATCTCATGACAATAATTCACTGGAAGATTCCGGGGCAGAAGTTCAAAAAGGAAATGCTCCCGAAGAAAGAAAAATACAGAGGTTATTTCGTAATCCTGAAGTTACTCAACTAATCAAGAAGTCAAATGATTTTGGTGCAGGAGGAGTTTGTGTAGCCATCGGGGAATTGGCTGATGGTATAGAAATTGATTTAGATGTAATTCAAACAAAATATGAGGGAATGAATGGCACAGAACTTGCAATCAGTGAATCTCAAGAAAGAATGGCGGTAGTAATATCTCCAAAAGATGCTGATAAGTTTATGCATTTTTGTCATCAAGAAAATATTGATGCTGTACAAATTGGAAAAGTAACTGATCAAAATCGATTGATTATGAAATGGAAAAATCAAATAATTTGTAACATCTCTAGAGATTTTATTAATACATCGGGAGTAAGACAACATACAAATGTAAAGTTCGGATTGTTGTCCAAAAAATCACCTTTCATAAAAGAATACCATGAGGATAATATCGTTAAGCAAATTCACACTATCCTAGAAGATCCGAATGTTGCTGAAAAAAAAGGATTAGTAGAAATGTTTGATTCAACAATAGGGAAGACTACAGTACTCGCCCCCTATGGAGGAAAATATCAGTTAACCAAGACACAAACCAGTGTTCATAAAATCCCCGTTAAAAATAAATCAACTTCAACAGTTAGTATGATGGCATGTGGATATAACCCATATATCTCTGAATGGAGTCCATATCATGGTTCAATGATTTCAATTATTGAATCAATGTCTAAAATCGTGGCTTCAGGAGGAGATTTTAAAAAAATATATTTCACTTTTCAAGAATATTTTGAAAAAATGACTGATGAATTATCCTGGTCAAAACCTCTTGCTTCATTACTCGGTGCTATGGAAACATTATATCAATTCTCACTTGCAGCAATAGGTGGAAAAGACTCAATGAGTGGGACGTATCAAAATCTTTCAGTACCACCTACACTAGTGTCTTTTGCTGTAACGACAAATAAAATATATAATATTATTTCACCTGAGTTTAAACTTCAAAATTCATATATTTATATAATTAAACACAATTATAAAGAACTATATCTTCCGAATTTTGAAGATTTAAAAAGAAATTATAGTTTTATACATGAACATATCAAAAGTCAAGCAATTGTCAGTGCTTATGCGCTTGATTATGGAGGCTTAATAGAAGCATTAATTAAACCAACATTTGGTAATAAAATTGGTATTAGTGTTTCAACAAACCTTTCATTATTTGACTTTGATTATGGATCAATAATAGTTGAATCGAAAAAAATTCTAAATGACAAAAATGCAATTCTAATTGGAAAAACAAACAGTAGTAGTTCGATTGAAATTAATGGAATTATATTATCTATCGAAGAATGTATTTCTAAGAATTTTGGATATTACGACAAAGTATTTCCAATACTCCATAATGATAACAGGTTTCTTAAAAACGAGATTTCAAAGCATAGTAAATATAAACACTTCACTAGAAATCCAGTTGATATTGTCAACGTATTAATACCAATATTTCCAGGAACGAATTGTGAATATGATACAGAATCATCCTTTAGCAAATACGGTGCAAATATAATCCCATTTGTATTCAACAATCAAAATGAGACATCAATTATGAAATCTATTTTAGAATTTGAAAAGTTAATTAACAGGGCTCACATACTTGTATTTAGTGGTGGTTTCAGTAGTGGAGATGAACCGGACGGCAGTGGGAAATTTATAGCTAATGTATTAAGAACACCATCAATCAGTGAGGCAATATCGAATTTCTTAGAAAAAAAACATTTGATTTTGGGAATTTGCAATGGATTTCAAGCATTAATTAAATCAGGATTATTGCCAAACGGAAAAATTTCAATGTTACAAAAAAATGATCCTACATTATTTAAAAATTCAATTAATAGGCATGTTTCAAAATTCATCTCAACGAAGGTTAGTTCAATTTCATCACCATGGTTATCTTCGTTTAGTTTAGAAGAACGTCATACTTTGCCAGTTTCACACGGCGAAGGAAAATTTATTATTGACCACAATCAATATAAAGAGTTGCTGGATAATAATCAAATTGCTTTTCAATATGTAGACGAGAATAATCAACCAACATACGATCCAGCATTTAATCCTAATGGGTCTTCATATGCAATTGAGGGAATCATTTCTAAAAATGGTTTGATTCTTGGGAAAATGGCTCATTCTGAAAGATATGAACAAGGTTTGTACAAAAATATAATGGGCAGTAAAGATCAAAATATTTTCTTAAATGCAATTAAATACTTTAAAGGACAGGTGATTTAGATGAAAGATAGTGATTTATTATATGAAGGTAAAGCTAAAAAAGTGTACAAGACAGATTCGTCAGACCAAGTGTATATTTATTATAAAGATGATGCTACTGCATTTAACGGAGTAAAGAAAGCTGAAATCAAAAATAAAGGGATTTTAAACAATAAAATTACAGAAGTCTTATTTAACAAATTATCGAACAAAGGAATAAAAAATCATTTTATTTCAAGAGTGGATGAAAGAACACAACTTTGTCAAAAAGTAGATATTATACCATTGGAGTTTATTGTTAGAAATGTCATTGCTGGTTCTATGGCAAAAAGACTTTTGATAAAGGAAGGAACAATCCCAAGTAACACTATTTTAGAAATTTGTTACAAAAAAGATGAATTAGGTGATCCGCTCATAAATGATCATCATGCTGTTGCTATAGGATTATGTAGTTATGAAGAATTGAATCACATGTATGAAGTTGTGAGAAAAATCAATGATATATTATCTGAATTGTTCATGAAAGAAAACATTATACTTGTCGATTTTAAAGTTGAATTTGGAAAGAATATGAATGGCGAAATACTACTTGCAGATGAAATCAGTCCAGATACTTGTCGATTATGGGATAAAGATACACTAGAAAAACTTGATAAAGATCGTTTTAGAAGAGATTTGGGCAGCATAGAAGAAGCGTATATTGAAATATTAAATCGAATCAATTAAGGGATGGTAAAATGAGTGAAATTGATTTCTTTCTTCAAGATAAATTTAATGAAGAGTGCGGAGTATTTGGGGCAATAAACGTTTCAAATGCAAGTGAAGTAATTTATTATGGGCTGCACGCACTTCAACATCGTGGGCAAGAGGGGTGTGGGATTCTGTCTACGGATGGTACAGATATGTATCAACTTAAGGGAGAAGGATTAGTAACGGAAGTTTTCAAAGAAAGCAATTTGTTATCTTTGAAAGGAAATATTGCAATTGGTCATGTAAGATATTCTACTAGCGGAGGAGGTGGAATTGAGAATGTTCAACCATTCCTTTTCAGACACCATACTGGAGATTTTGGTCTTTGTCATAACGGAAATCTTGTAAATTCGAGAGAGTTAAAAAGATTTTTGGAGATTCAAGGATCTATATTTCAATCTACATCTGATTCTGAAATATTTGCACATCTGATTAAGAAAGATAATCAAACAAATCGCCTTGAAGCAATCAAACAAGCTTTGAATCGTTTAGAAGGAGCATTTGCTTTTTTAGCTATGACAAGAAACAAAATATACATTATGAGAGATAAGAATTCTTTGAGACCACTATCACTTGGTAAATTGAATGGTGGATATGTTGTATCTAGCGAAACTTGTGCTTTTGAAGTTGTTGGAGCTACTTTTATTAGAGATGTTTTACCAGGAGAAATTATTATTATTGATGAAAATGGAATAATTACTTCGGATTTTTATGCTAAAAAGACATATAAAAATATGTGTGCCATGGAATATATTTATTTTTCTAGACCAGATTCAGATATTGAGGGAATCAATGTTCATGCTTCTAGAAAAGAAACGGGTAAAATATTGGCAAAAGAAGCACCGGTAGATGCTGATGTGGTTTTATGGGTTCCAGATTCATCTACTTCTGCAGCATTGGGATACGCTGAAGAGCTTAGAATCCCAGCTGAAATGGGTTTAATTAAGAATAGATATGTTGGAAGAACTTTTATACAACCGTCTCAAGCAATGAGAGAAAAGGGTGTCAAAATGAAACTTTCGCCAATACGATCAATTATTTCTGGAAAAAGAGTTGTAATCGTAGACGATTCGATTGTAAGAGGCACAACATCGAAAAAAATCATTGAATTAATTCGTGAAGCAGGTGCAAAAGAGGTGCATATGAGGATTGCAGCTCCACCAATAACACATCCTTGTTTTTATGGCGTTGATACTTCTACTTATGAAGAATTAATATGTGCAAGACATTCTATAGAAGAAGTCAAAAATATGATTAATGCTGATTCTTTAGCGTTTATATCTCAAGAAGGATTATTGAACGCTATTGGAAGAAATAAGCTGTGCTTATCGTGTTTTAGTGGGAAATATCCAACTTATATCTACCAAGATATAAAAGAAGCCAATAAAGATGGAAAATTTTAGGAGGACTGTATGTCAGATAAATATCAATCTTCAGGAGTGAGTTTAGAAAGAGGATATGAATCAGTAAGAAGAATAAAGAAATTAACGAAGAAAACAGATAATATCGGAGTAATGGGTAATATTGGTAGTTTTGGAGGGATGTTTGACCTTTCGAAGTATCATATAAAAGAACCTGTATTAGTTTCTGGAACAGATGGTGTTGGAACTAAATTACTTATTGCTCAGGAATGCAATGATCATTCTTCAATTGGGATTGATTTGGTTGCAATGTGTGTGAACGACATTATTACTTGTGGAGCTAAACCTTTATTTTTCCTAGACTATATCGCAACAGGAAAAGTTGATCCTAGTGTAATTGAAGAAATTGTTGATGGGATTAGTAAGGGCTGTATCGAATCAGGATGTGCTTTAATTGGAGGAGAAACAGCAGAGATGCCAGGTATGTATGAAGGAAATCATTATGACCTAGCAGGTTACACGACTGGAGTTGTAGAAAAAAGTAAAATGATTGACATCAATAATGTGAGGCCAGGAAACATTATTATAGGATTAGAATCTTCAGGTATTCATTCGAATGGATTTTCCTTGGTGAGAAAAATTCTATTTGAACAAAATCATCTAAATTTATACGAGTATATTGACTCGCTTGGATGTATTTTAAAAGAAGAATTACTTAGACCAACGAGAATTTATGTGAAGGGGATTCTAGATTTAATTGATCAGTGTCCAGTTAATTCAATCGCTCATATTACTGGAGGAGGTTTTATTGAAAACGTTCCTCGAGCTATCCCTCAAGGATTGGGTGTATTGATTCATTCTGATAGAATCGCTAAAAAACCAATATTTAATTTGTTAATGAAACTTGGAGATATTGCAGAACAAGAGATGTATAACATATTTAATATGGGTATTGGGATGATTGTCGTTGTAGATGAAAAAGTAGTTGACGATGCACTTTCAATTTTATCTCAATATCAATATAACCCAGTCATCCTAGGTGAAGTAACAACTCAAAGTGAAGTTGTGATTAAAAAATGAAAAATATTGCAATATTTGCATCTGGAACAGGAAGTAATTTTTTAGCAATTCACAAAGCGATAAAGGAAGGGAAATTGAAAGCAAATATTAAACTCTTTATTACTGATAACTTTGAATCAGATGCCTTAAAAAGAGCGAAAGACCTTCACATAGAAACATATTCATTTAATCCAAAAGAATTCGCAACAAAGAAGGATTATGAGAAGGAGATAATTGGGTTTTTAAGTAATCATCAAATAGATTTGGTAGTGCTTGCTGGATACATGAGAATTATTGGAGCAACTATCCTTGAGCAGTATAGTAATAGAATCGTGAATATTCATCCATCACTCTTACCTCTATACAAAGGCAAAGATGCCGTTGGTCAAGCATTAAAGGCGAGAGACAAAAAGACAGGTGTTACAGTCCATTTTGTTGACGAAGGAATTGATACCGGGAAGATAATTATGCAAGAAGAAATTAGAATAGAACCTTCTTGGGATAGACATGATTTAGAACTACAAATTCACAAAGTCGAACATGAAATATATTATAAAGCTATCAAAAAAATATTGGAGGTTCAAAAATGAAAAGAGCATTGATTAGTGTAAGTGATAAGACAAATGTTGTTGAGTTTGCAAAAGGACTAGTTGAAAACGGGTATGAAATTATATCTACAGGAGGAACCAGAGAAGTTCTTGAAGCAAACAATATCAAAACAAAATCTATTGAAAATATCACAGGGTTCCCTGAAATTCTTGGGGGAAGAGTAAAAACACTTCATCCAATGGTACATGGTGGGCTTCTTGCATTGCGTGAACAGCATAATCATATTAAAGATGTTATCGAAAACAAAATCGAGTATATAGATATCATTGTAGTAAATTTATATCCATTTAAAGAAACAATAATGAAACCAAATGTTACATTTGACGAAGCGATTGAACAAATTGATATAGGTGGACCGTCAATGTTAAGAAGTGGTGCCAAGAACTATAAATATGTGACAGTTATATCAGATCAAAAAGATTATCAAAAAGTTCTGTCAGAAATTGAACAATATGGCGAAACAACTATAGAAACAAAGAAACGCTTGAGTGCAAAAGCATTTAGACTAACTGCCTCGTATGACGCAATTATCTCTAGTTACTTATCCAAAAAAGAAAACAACGATTTTCCAGAAAATTTGACCGTTACTTATCAATACAAACAAGATATGAGATATGGTGAAAATCCACATCAAACTGCTGCTTTGTATACCTCAAACTCAAATAGCTATTCTATATTAGACGCTCAAATATTAAATGGAAAACCTTTATCATACAATAATATACAAGATGGAAACGCAGCAATAAATATTTTAAAAGAGTTTCATGAACCAACTGCAGTTGCTTTAAAACATATGAATCCTTGTGGAGTTGCATCATCAGAAACGATACTTGAGGCATATCAAGCTGCCTTTGCATCTGATTCAATTTCAATATTCGGTGGTATAGTCGCATTGAATAGAGAAGTAACATTGAATCTTGCAGTTGAGTTAAATAAAACTTTTTTAGAAATTATTATTGCTCCTTCATACACAAAAGATGCGCTTTTAGAACTATGCAAAAAGAAAAATCTGAGAATTCTATTATTAGACACAAGTGCTGAAAACATTGATAATATGCAATTGGTTAGTATTAATGGAGGAGTTTTGATGCAACATTCAGATGACTATTTAATTCCATTTGAAAATTTGAAACCAGTCACAAATACCCCATTGTCTCAAGATGAATTGGATGAGTTATATTTCTCTTGGAAAGTAGTGAAACATGTAAAATCAAATGCAATAGTCATTTCTACTGGGAAAAGAACAATCGGTGTTGGCGCAGGACAAATGAATAGAGTTGGCGCAGCGAAAATCGCCTTAGATAGTGCAAAAAATCTTGGATATTATTCTAATCTAACTATGGCTAGTGATGCATTTTTTCCATTCGATGATGTTGTCAAATTAGCCAGTACATATGGTGTATCAAAAATTATTCAACCAGGAGGTTCAATTAGAGATCAAGATTCAATTGATGCTTGTAATGAACTTGGAATCAAAATGGTGTTTACACATAACAGACATTTCAAACATTAGAGGTGATTATATGAATGTGCTAATTATAGGAAGTGGGGGCAGAGAGCATGCGTTGGCTCAAGTTATAAGTAAGTCAAACTCACTGACGAATCTATACGCGATTCCAGGGAATATAGGTATTGCCAAATATGCAAAGTGTATTGAAATTAATCCTTTAGACAATAACGCAATGAAAGATTTTGTGATTGAATTCAATATTTCCCTCGTAATCCCGGGTAGTGAAGTGTATTTGGAGAACGGCATTACAGATGCTCTTTTTGAAACATCTGCGTTTGTTTTTGGACCTACAAAAGAAGCATCTCAAATCGAGACTTCGAAAGAATTTGCTAAGAATATTATGAAAAAATATGATATACCAACAGCTGAATATGAAGTGTTTAGTGAGTATAATGACGCAAAAGAATATGTGCTATCTAAAGGCGTCCCAATTGTCCTTAAGTATGATGGATTAGCCGCAGGCAAAGGTGTTGTTGTAGCCTATACCATGTTTGAAGCATTAGAAGCTTTAAAAACTATGCTAGTAGATAAAAAATATGGATCAAATAAAGTTGTGATTGAAGAGTTTTTGCAAGGTGAGGAGTTTTCACTCATTAGTTTTGTATTCAATGATGTTTTTATTCCAATGCCAATTGCTCAAGATCACAAAAGACTGCTGGATAACGATTTAGGACCGAATACAGGGGGAATGGGGATTTACTCACCGGTTCCCATTATAGATAATGATACAATACTTGAGGCTGAAAATTTTATTGTCAAGAGAATGGTCAAAGCATTATTAGCCGAAAATATTCCTTTTGTTGGATTTCTATATGCAGGATTAATTCTAACTGCAAATGGACCAAAGGTAATAGAGTTTAATGCTAGACTAGGTGATCCTGAGGCTGAAGTAATACTACCAAAATTACAAACAGATTTCCTCGATCTTATCAATGGGCTACAAACGGAAAATGTATTATATCCTATTTGGAAGAAACAATTTAACCTTGGTGTTGTATTGGCTTCAAAAGGATATCCCAATCACTATGATGTGTCAGTACCAATATATGGAGTAGAGTCATTAGGTGACAGTGTCTATCATATGGGAACATCTATAGTGAATAATCACCTTGTTACAAATGGTGGTAGAGTTCTTCTAGTATGTGGAGAAGGAAAAACCCTTGAAGAAGCAAAACAAAAAGCGTATAATTACATAGAAAAAATTAGGTGTGACAATCTGTGTTATAGATCCGATATCGGAAATAAATCAATTAGAGGTATGAATAATGGATAAAATTGTTGTTTTGGATTTTGGTTCACAATATAATCAATTAATTGCAAGAAGAGTTAGGGAATTCGGTGTGTATTCAGAAATTATTCCATATAATACTAAATTATCTTACTTTGATGATAAGAATATTAAGGGGATTATTTTATCTGGTGGACCAAATAGTGTTTATGATAATGGGGCACCACATATTAGTAAAGATTTATTTGAGCTAGGAATTCCAGTTCTTGGAATTTGCTATGGAATGCAATTAACTCAATATCTATATAACGGAAAAGTATGTCCAACCACGAAAAGAGAATATGGAAAGAGCACTTTAAATTTAATTGCTGATAGTGAGTTAACTGCGGGAGTGAAAGCATCATCTACTGTTTGGATGAGTCATGGAGACCATGTTGATGAATTGTCGGAGGAATTTTACGAAATCGGAAATACAGATTCATGTATTGCAGTTGCAAAACATCGCACTAAAGATATTTATAATCTCCAATTTCACCCTGAAGTAACACATACAATCTTTGGGAAAGAGATTCTTAAAAACTTTACTTTATCAATCTGTAAAGCAAACCAGACTTGGAACCTAGATGACTACATAGAGAAGACAATTCAAGGTATTAAAGACAAAGTACAAGATGAACAAGTTATTTTGGGATTGTCTGGAGGTGTCGATTCTAGTGTTGCTGCAACACTCATCCATAGAGCAATTGGGAATCAACTAACCTGTATTTTTGTAGATACTGGATTGCTTCGAAAAGATGAAGGTGACAAAGTTATGTCTCTCTACGCTGATAATTTTAATATGAATGTAGTTAGAGTCAATGCCAAAGAGCAATTTTTACGTAGGCTAAAAGGAATTAAAGATCCTGAGGAAAAAAGAAAAATCATTGGGTCTGAATTTGTGAAAGTATTCGAGTCTGCAAAGAGTAAATATAAAAATGCGAAATTTCTTGCTCAAGGGACGATTTACCCTGATGTAATAGAATCTGTGTCTGTTAATGGACCTAGTGTGACAATCAAATCCCATCATAATGTTGGCGGCCTACCTGGAAATTTTGATTTTGAGCTACTTGAACCTCTCAGAGAATTGTTTAAAGATGAAGTAAGAAAAGTTGGGTTAGCATTAGGAATACCGAAAGAAATGATCATGAGACATCCTTTTCCTGGGCCTGGGCTTGGTATTAGAATTTTAGAAGAAGTATCTGAAGAAAAAGTGCGAATATTGCAGGAAGCAGATAACATCTTTATTGAAGAATTGATTAGTAGTGGGTTATATAATACGGTATCTCAGGCTTTTGTTGTATTGTTGCCAGTAAAATCAGTAGGTGTTATGGGTGATAAAAGAACATACGAGTATGTGGCTGCAATTAGAAGTGCGGATACCATAGATTTTATGACAGCAACCTTTAGTAGATTGTCTTTTGATTTCTTAGAGAAAGTTGCATTAAGAATCA
>JAFGXW010000115.1 GCA_016936415.1 Bacilli bacterium
AAAGCCAAAAATAAATAAGCAATTCCCAGTAAAGCAAAACTAGAACCATTCATGTATTTTCTTGAATATATTGAAATAACAAAAATCAGTATTCCGATTACGATTGTAAATAGTTCAATTACGGTATGATACAATAAAAAATTTGAATAACTCATGGAAATAAATAGTGTCATTGAAAGTAAATAGTATAAAATGATACCTCTGTATTCTTTCATAAATACCCCCTGTAATAAAAAAACTATACCAAAAAAGTAGTATAGTTATGTCCCCCATACAAATAAATTATGTAGATATAGCAAGCACTTTCAAGCCCTATATCTTTGCGTCCCCAGTTTTCACATGGGTTTACCTTTGATTTTATTTATATATTTACACTTGAATTATATCACAAAACAAACAGTTTGATTAGTAAAAAAACAAAATAAAATAAAAAGTTCGATTTCTCGAACTTTATAAGTTTCCTGCTTTGGCATCTTTTACGTTTTTTTTCAGTTCTCTCTCTGCCTTAGCAAAATCGACATTGCGACGTTTATTCTCAGAAATTCTTTCTTCTCTAACGGTGTTTAAATGATCCATCGCACTATCTTTATTCATTCCAACGTGTGCTTCTTGTGCAATGATATTCACAGTATTATCTTGGAATTCCACAACACCATTAATCACAACTGTATAGATTGCTTTTTCCTCACGAACAATTTTGATATATCCAGTATCAATTGTACTGATGATTGGAATATGATCTTTCATGATAGCAAACTCACCATTCATTTTCGAAGTCACAACAACGTAATCAATATTTTCTTTGTATAATTCTCCTTGGGGTGTTACAACACTAATTTTCATCATATTCCCCCTATTTCATTGATGCAGCTTTTTTAATTACTTCATCAATACTTCCTACAAGACGGAAGGCATCTTCAGGTAAATCATCGTGTTTTCCTTCTAAGATTTCTTTGAATCCTTTGATGGTTTCTTTTACTGGAACATAAGAACCTTTTTGTCCTGTGAATTGTTCTGCAACATGGAAGTTTTGTGATAAGAATAGACGAACGCGTCTAGCACGGTGTACCACAAGTTTATCGTCCTCACTCAATTCATCCATACCTAAAATCGCAATAATATCTAGTAACTCATTATATCTTTGAATTGTTCTTTGTACTTCACGTGCAATTTCATAATGTTCTTTTCCAACGATTTCAGGGGCCAAAGCTCTTGATGTGGAAGCAAGTGGATCTACCGCTGGATAGATACCCTCTTCACTAATTTTACGTGAAAGGTTCGTTGTAGCATCAAGATGGTTAAATGTTGTTGCTGGCGCAGGGTCAGTATAATCATCCGCAGGAACATAAACTGCTTGAATAGAAGTGATTGAACCTTCTTTTGTAGAAGTAATTCTTTCTTGTAATTTCCCCATTTCTGTAGCCAAAGTTGGTTGATACCCTACCGCACTAGGCATACGACCTAGTAAAGCAGAAACTTCTGAACCTGCTTGTGTAAAACGGAAAATATTATCAATGAATAAAAGTACATCTTGTTTTTCTTGATCTCTAAAATATTCAGCCATTGTTAAACCTGTTAACCCAACACGCATACGTGCTCCAGGTGGTTCATTCATTTGACCAAACACCATGGCAGTTTTTTTAATAACACCTGACTCTGTCATTTCATGATATAAGTCATTACCCTCACGAGTACGTTCACCTACACCTGCAAATACAGAAATACCACCATGTTCCTGTGCTATATTATTAATTAATTCTTGAATAAGTACAGTTTTACCTACTCCGGCTCCACCAAATAAACCAATCTTACCACCTTTAATGTAAGGGGCCAATAGGTCTACTACTTTGATACCAGTTTCAAGAATCAAAACTTCACTATTTAATTCATCTAGTTTAGGTGCAGGTCGATGAATAGGACTGTATTGTGTTCCTTTTGCAACGGGTCCTTTCCCATCAATTTCTTCACCAAGTACATTGAAAATACGTCCTAAAGTCGCTTTCCCAACCGGAACACTAATTGGTGCACCAGTATCAACAACTTCCATTCCTCTAACAACACCATCAGTCGAATCCATCGCAATTGTACGAACGATATTATTCCCTAGATGCAAAGAAACTTCAAGCGTTAAAACAATCGGTACTCCATGATTATCATCAGCTGAAATGTTAAGGGTTAGAGCATAGTTGATTTCTGGAAGCATTTCTTCAAATGCAACATCAATTACAGGTCCCATTACCTGAACTACTTTTCCTTTGTTCATAATTTCCTCCTCTAGTTAACTGCGTTGGCTCCGCCAATAATATCAGTTAACTCAATTGTGATAGCTGCTTGTCTTGCACGATTATAATGTAGTTGTAATGAGTGAATCACTTCATCCGCATTATCTGTCGCACTTTTCATAGCTGTCATTCTAGAAGCATGCTCACTTGCTTTTGCATCCAAAATCATTCCATACAAAGTATTCTCAACATACATCGGCAGCAAATGATTAACAACTAATTGTGGACTTGGTTCATAATTATAAATTAAATTTAGTCCATTAT
>JAFGXW010000116.1 GCA_016936415.1 Bacilli bacterium
GTTTGGAAAGATTGGAATAGGTGGACTGCTTTTATCTCTTCCATTATTGTTATTAGGGTATTCTAATGTTATACTAGGATTGATCGGCGCATTTTGCTTTAATTTAACAATGGCAATTACGTTGTTTCTAATCATAGATAACCTAGGAAAATACAAGGGATTTGCCTTTGGATTGACAACACTTGCTTTGTTGTTTTCTTACTTGCCAGGAGCGTTAGGATTTCATCTAGAACTAGGTATTGTTTATGGAATTGTCATGTCATTACTTGTTTTATTTGGAGCATTTTTATTACGTAAATCAATTGCTTTACATATGTCTTGAAAGGGGAACTAAAATGAACATATTATTTGGTTTGTTAGATGTTGCAGTTGGCCCAGTCTATTTGATTATGGGCATTGGATTATTATTGGCACTTGTATTGATATTCTTTTTGGTGTTTTTTTCAATAAAATTGATTGTAAAAATCAAGAAAGATAATCGTAATCATGTTGAATAATATATTATTGATACCTTTCTTGGCATTGGTATTTACGGTTGTTATTGAAGTTATTGTGGCAATCATTTTTGGTTTTAAAGGTAATAATAAATTAAAAATTGTTGCATTGGCTAGTATTATTACAAATCCAATTTTAACACTTGTTCTGACTCTAGTTGCTTTTTTTATTGGATCAGAACAACCACTCATCTTTATTTTATTTCTTGAACTAATTGTTGTAGGAGTAGAATACTACATACTTAAATATGTATATGGTGATGAAGAAAAGAAGATAAAATTGTTCATTTTGTCTTTATGTATGAATACAGCATCTTATGTTTTTGGAGTGCTTGTTTTTGAAAGAATTTTGGATTTTTTGTTTGAATTGTAATTATTGTTTTGTATTTTTTTATTACCCGATTTTGTTACACCCCTATCTGGCTTTGATGAAAGATAGCACATCCAAGACTTGATGATAGATAAAGACACTATATTATTATTTGGTGTAAATATATTAAGAATCACAAAAGAAGAAAACTTGAAGGTATAGAATTGAATTAGTGATACTAATAAGACCAAGACAAAAAATTTGTCCTGGTCTTTTTTTGAAGAAAACAACTATATTTGACGTGGGAAATGATTAATTTTATTATTGATTTTAATGAATCAGGAATAGAAAAATAGTTTTAATATCAAATCAATCATGATATACTTTTTATAAATATAAAATATGGAGGATCATATGGGACATAACACATCGAAAAGCGGATACGATAAGCTTGTTAAAAGATTGAATAAGTTCCCCCTAGGTGCACCACCTTCTGAGTCATTGTATCAAATTCTAAATGTAATGTTTAGCGAAGAAGAAGCAAGACTGGTTTCCTTATTGCCAATTAAGCCCTTTACGGCTATCGTTGCGGCAAAAGCATGGAAGAAGAGTGTAGAAGAATCTATTGTGATATTGAATGAACTTGCATCACGTGCAATTTTGATTGATGTAGAAGTGGATGGAAATGCGACCTATGCTTTACCACCACCGATGGCAGGTTTTTTTGAGTTCTCTTTAATGCGAGTTGGTGGGAAATTAGATCAAAAAGTATTATCGGAATTATTTCATCAATACATCAATGTCGAAGATGAATTTGTCAAAGAGTTATTTACGATGCCAACAGCTCTAGGTAGAACCTTCGTGCATGAAGAACCGATAGATGATAAGAGTTTGTATGTCATGGACTATGAAAGAGCAACAGAGGTTATTAAAACGGCATCACATATTGGTGTTGGTACATGTTACTGTAGACATAAGAAAGAACATGTTGGGGAAGCATGTGATGCTCCAATGGAAATTTGTATGACATTTAATAATACTGCAGCTTCTTTAATCAAACATGGATATGCAAAAAGAATTACAGAACAAGAATGTTTGGACTTATTAAAGGTTGCCAAAGAACATAATTTGGTGCAATTTGGTGAAAATGTTCAAAACAATGTGGCATTTATCTGTAACTGTTGTAGTTGTTGCTGCGAAGCACTAGTAGGCGCAAGAAGAACAGGATTCAGTCAAACCATCAAATCAAACTTTATTGCTGCAGTAACTGATGAATTATGTGTTGGCTGTGGAAAATGCGTAGAAGTATGCCCAATGGGTGCTTTGTATATGGTATCAGCATTTGATGTTAAAAAGAATAAAAAAATGGCGGTTTTATCTCCTGAAATCTGTATTGGCTGTGGGGTATGTGTCAATGTCTGTAAACCAAATGCCATCGAGATGAATGCGAGAGAAGAAAGAGTTTTAACACCAGTTGATATTACGCATCGAGTGGTTTTAGAAGCCATTGAAAAAGGGAAGTTACAAAATCTCATTTATGATAATCAAGCTCATTTTAATCATCGCGCTTTGGCGGCAATCTTAGGAGTAATTCTCAGATTGCCACCCGTTAAACAAATCATGGCTAGCGAACAAATGAAAAGTAAATATTTGGTAAAAATGATTGAAAAAAGAAATGAGAAAAATTAACAAACTGAAATAAAAAAATGGAGGAGACCAATGGATAATAAACAAAGTACAAGCCAAATAATCCGATTTACATTGTTTTCCATTTCCGCAGGTATCATTCAAGCCTTGGTTTTCGCGTTTTTATTTGAACTGCTTGGATTCGCCTATTGGTTGGCATATATACTTGCTTTAATGTCTCTTGTATTGTGGAACACAACTTTTAATCGAAAGTATACGTTTCAGTCTACCGTGAAATACAAAACTGCAGTATCGAAACTAATGTTGTTTTACTTGTTTTTTACGCCTTTCTCAACTTGGGGAGGTAATGCTTTAATTCAACAGGAATGGAATGCATATGGGGTATTGGTTCTAACGATGGTGATAAACCACGTTTTGGCATTCTTTTATAATAAATACTTTATTTATCACAAGAAATAATTGGCTATAAAATATTTCATAAATAAATTAATAGGAGGCAAAAATGAAAGCAATCATTCAAAAAACCTATGGTGGTCCTGAACTGTTAGAAATGGTAGAAACACCAGTTCCATCGTTACATGAAAAATCAATTCTTATTGAAATTTATGTCTCCAATATCGCAAGTGGAGACATGAGAGTAAACACGCTAGATGTTCCGTTTGGACTGAAGACGATTTTCAGACTGATGTTTGGCTGGAAAGGTCCCAAAAAACAAATTAGAGGATTGTCCGGTTCTGGTAAGGTAATTGAAGTTGGAACAGAAGTCAAAAGATTTAAAAAAGATGACCTTGTTTATTTCATCAATTCAATGGGGGCTGGATCACTTGCGGAATATATTGTGTTAACTGAGAAATCAATCATGGCGCATATCCCAGAGAACTTTTCTTATGAAGAAGCAGCACCACTTGCTTTTGGCGCTATGAGTGCCTATCATTTTATCAATGGTAAAAATATTAAAGATAGCGACAAAGTCCTCATCTTAGGGGCAAGTGGAAGTGTTGGCACATATGCACTTCAACTAAGCAAATACTATGGTAATGAAGTGACCGCAGTATGTAGTAAAAAAAATCATCCTCAAGTTTTGTCTCTTGGCGCAGATCATGTGATTGATTATCATACCACAGATTTCTCAACAATAGTGCAAAAGTACGATGTGATTTTTGATGCGGTTGGGCGATATAAAAAGAAAATGATGAAGAGAAATCTATCACCAAATGGTAAATATTTATCGATAAAAACGCCTACCAAGGAAGCTGTTGAAAGATTAGAAGCAATTAATAAAATTATTGAAGAAGGTAAACTTCAAACGGTGATTGATAAAGTATATCCATTGAATGATTACGAAGAAGCACATAAGCATGTCTATTCCAAACATAAAGTAGGAAATGTACTATTGGATATAAAGAAATAGAAAATTATACTTTTCTTTCAGCAATACAATAAATTA
>JAFGXW010000117.1 GCA_016936415.1 Bacilli bacterium
AGCCCACCTAACCCTACTATTAAAACCCTACTTTTCGATAGAACATCATAATCATCTTGATTCATAACCCCAAAATTTTGACTAAATTGTTTGGGTATATTGTGTTGATGATTCAAGTTACCACCTCTTTTACAATATATATAATGCTATTTACATTTTGCGAACAAGCAACAACTGGACTTTATTCTCTTTTTCCATAACTTCTACTTTATCAATCAGCATACCTACTTGTTGTAGTTCACAAGAATGATGATCTTCTCCCATTAATTCCCAACCATATTCTTCTAATTCTTCACCACGTTCTGCACAAATATCACGTTTTAATGCCTCAATCAACTCTGCTTTTGGATGATTGATTGTAACCAATATTTTCGCATCATTTTTGTTCAATTCAAAATTAATATTCACTTTTTTGTATCCTTTATCTACTAGATAAACTAAAATTTCATCAATGATTTTTACGTTCTTGATCATTTCGTGAAGCGCCATTTTATGTCTCTCCTTTCAATTGTCGAAATAACTGTGTGTACAATCACTGCAGTAAAGGCTGCAGCAAATCCGTTCGCATATAATAATATTCCTCCATGAAGCTCTGTGAATGATAACACGAGGGGAAGATGTATCATACCCGTAAGTACTCCAGCAACAATACCATGTTCCCCGGTGATTGGTGCCAAAGCTGTTGAAAATATGATTGCCAAAGCAATCGAAATATTACTTGGTTGATATCCAAATAGAAAAGCAGCAATCAGTACCCCAATCATACCTGGGAACACATTATATGGATGTTTCCCAAATGCTGAGAATCCGATCACAGTCATGAGTGCGCCAATCACTGGGCCACTCAACTTGATTTGCACCAATAACACAAACGCTAACACCAATATTCCAGTAAGTCCAACATTAAACAGTGTAATTCCTTGGTTATTCTTTCTTGTAAAGTCTGTGATAGCACGACCACTCTTACTTAAAATATCTTGATAGTTATCAATATTCTTACCATTTATTATATATCCAACTAAAATGAAAGACAAACAAATAACAATCAAAAAGACAATCAAGAATATGTTATAGTCTTCCGAAAACAAACTGACAGTGGAATAAGATAACCCAAGCTGTTTGATCAATCCAAAGTAAAGCAAAGCCAATATTCCACCAGCAAAACCAACATTATATAAGTCATATCCTTTATGAAACGTAATTACGTGAGATGCCAATTCGACAAGTACAAAACCAGATAATACCCCTATCGTCATCCCCAAAGGAATACTGTATAGATATGGAATACCTAGACCAAACATAAACAAACTAGTGATTGGTGCAATACCTGTTGAAAACAAGAAAATTACAATAACGCTTTTTAACGGTATTTTCTTGTATTGTGAATATAAAAAAACGCCAAAATAAATCACAGAGACGTTTAGAATGTTCTTACCAAAAAAACCAAATCCGCCTATCGTTAGAATTCCAGCGAAAATAGGTCCAGTTATATTCAATTTTATTTTTCTTACAATCAAGTAACTTCCCATCATTAATATCCCTGAATTGAGAAGTGTTGCACCGATTCCTCCAACCACGATATAATCGGTTAATAAGATGCTTTTATTTACTTGGATTTGAAAGAACCCTGCAATGACACCAGAAAATCCTTGCACAAAAAATGAAGTAACAATAAATAACCCTGCAATGTAAGGCACCATCATATTATTCCGAATTCTAGTTTTGATAATATGCACCTCCCTAAATCCTTATATAATATTATAACATATTGTCTTTCTTCTAGAAAAGCAATTTCATAACAAAAAACACAACGTCAAAAACGTTGTGTATCACTGTTTCATAGTGTTTTACTCATCAACAACAAATGCGCGTATTGCCCTTCATATTGAATGGCGTTTTTCTCTTCACCATATTCAGTAAACCCGTGTCTCTTATATAATTGATATGCAAATACATTTGTCGAAACAACAGACAAATTTAACTTTTCAACATGCTCTTCTCTTGCCGTAATAATTGCTGTTTGTAGTAATTCATTCGCAATACCTTGTCCACGATATTTTGCTTTGACATACATACTGTTTATGGTTGCCACATGTTTCATTTTTGCTCTTGGGTTACAAACCAAAAGTACAATCCCAATCAACTCTTCACCATCAAATGCTCCAATTGGATGAATGTACTTTTTTGTTAATCTGTCTATCCACATTTGATTGGAAAAAGCATTCTCTTCTTCAAAACTAGAACCAAAATTCATTGGCTCATTTTGAAGTAGTTCTAAACGAATTGATTTATAATTTAATACATCATCTAGTGATAACTTTCGTATTTGATTTATACTCATAATCTAACCTCACAAAAATAATTTTAGTAACTCCCTAACATACTAAAATATGTATATCTTAAATCATTAAACGCAATGATAGGATGAAAATCATTGGATACATAAGCTACTCTTCCACTCGAAACAAACACATTTGTTCTTGTAAATAGTGGGATCGAAATCATTTGTTCTAACAAAATACGTTCCATCGCTGCCGTAATCTGATCAAAATCAGCATTTTTACCTAAGTAATTTAAATCAATTTCATTCCACAGTTCTTCATATGCAATGTTGCTCAGTTCATCATAAGTGACTGTTAGATGATCGCCTATGAATCTATCATAAAGTGTTACCCATTTTTGATATGCTTCAGTTTGCTTTATTGTTGGGGCTTCTAACAACAAATAAGCATCGATCCATCTAGAAAGAGCAACTTTTGAATATGGTAATTCTACAGTAATTATCATATTTGCTGTATCAATCCCTTTTTCAACCATGTAATCTAACTTACTATTATATACTTGCCCTAGAAAATAAGGGGCATCATAGTTAACTCCTTGCCAACCAGTAAAAATCATTTCAAAATCGCCATTTTCCGTGTCTTTGTTCAATGCTGAACTACTCACCCCAACCAAATCAAGTTGAAAGATATTTTCTCCCGCATTAAATATTTCCTCTAATGAAGATTTTAACCAATGTTCAAATAACTGACTTGTTTCTAAATCATTGAACTTGTATTCTAGATGAACGATATCTCCATCAAGAATATCACCACTTGACACTGCATCCGCATATGCTTGATCAAATAACTCTTTTGCCAAAATTGGATCATATCCATAAGTATCTGGCGAAAAATCGGCTAATACCTCTCTTCCAAAAAGACTAGAACGATAAGTGATTGGACTATAAGGTGTTGCGTAATAAACTGAGCCTATAAACCCAATGGATGGGTTTGAAAACTTTCTAAATGACACAGTTAGTTCTTCTCGATTAATCGCATAAAACAGTGCTTTTCTAAATTCAAAACGTGATAACATTGGATTCATGCTGTATTCATTACTCCCCAAAGCATTAAGTGCAAATCTAAACGATGTTGAGGTTGGAGATAAATGTACATTACCTGTATATTCCATTTCTAGATAGTCTTCTCCAGTAAGCGGAATCATGTCTAATAACCCATCTTTAAAATCTGCAACGATACCTATTTGACTATCATATACATTGTATTGTATCTCTTTCATTTGATATCTATCTACATCATAATATTCGTCAAATCTTGTAAAGTAATATAACTCATTTGGTTCCCAATTTGATAATACATATGGTCCATACCCAACCAGTGGATTGTCTTTGGTACCATATGTTGTATATGTTCGAAACTCATTCATCCCATCCTCATATTGTATCGGGTGAACAACTCCTGTACTATTAGTTGTCAAAGCACGCATAACATCCCAACTTGTTTTTGGTGTGTCTAACGTGATTTCAAAAGTATACGGGTCAATTATTTGAAATCCTACTTCCTCAAATTCAACAGGAACATCTATTTGTGAAAAATATGCTTCTGCATTCAAAAGCGATAATCCTTGATAGATTTCAATGGCATGACTGTTTTTCAGCAATGGATCTAGCAACATCTTCCATGAATATTCAAATGTGCTCGAATCAATCATAGTTCCATCTTCAAAAACAAGATCTTCACGAAGTGTTATTCTCCATACCAATCCATCTTCATCCATCGAGATAGGGTATCCTGAAGCCATAGTAGGATAACAGTTATATGGAAGTTCAGAAGTAGAGTGTCCAGCCTTAAACCAATCATAAAATGTGATTGTATCGGCAACCTCAATATGGCCTTCATTCAATAAAATCTCTCTTGCAGCTATCCAATCGAAATCCCATTCAAACAAACTATCTGTGAGTAATTGAAACAATTCTTCAGAATTCGAGTCAATTGAATTATGTGGATTTAAATTTAACACATTGAAGGTCGGTAGATAATAGGTTTTATCCACACTTAACTCTTCCCATTTTGCATATAGTGTGATATCTTCATATGCAATAGAATCAAAATCAAACAATGTTAATAAATTTTCATCTATATACCAACCCAAAAATGCATATCCAAATCTTTGAGGATTTTGTAAGTGTATCTCCTCATCTTCAATTGTAAAGACACTTGGATTACTTGGGTCATTCATTCCAAAGAATAATTCATAAGTTATTTGATATTCAATCATTTGCCATTTAGCATAAACGGTAATGTCATCAGTTAGCTTTTCTTGAATAAAAGAGTCAGTTGTGAAAGGTTCTAAAAACGTATCCTCATCAAAAAACCACCCATCAAAAAGATATCCATCTTTTAACGGAATCGTTGGCAACAAAGCACTTGATTTACCATCGGTTTTAATTGGTTGAATCAAATTTCCTCCATTTGTTTCAAAATAAATTGTATACTCAATTGATTTTGAACAAGCATTCAATCCAATTAATATGGTGATTGTTGTTAACAAAAAAAGAAAAATCTTTGATTTACACATATTGTCACCTCGTATTATATAGTTGGTCTCATACATACAACATTCCAAATTAATTATAACATTTTTTAAATAGACTGGAAATAAAAAAGACGAACTCTCAAGAATTCATCTTTTATATATTACTTAACTTTCTTATTTGATTTTAATGCTGTGGTACGAACTTTTCCTTCTTTGTTCTTCACATTGACTGTTCCACCAGTTTTGTTCGCAAGCTCTTTTGCACGAGTAATTGCCTCAGCCTGTGTTGAAAAAGCATCGGACTTTTTAACCGAACCATGTCTACGTACAATCCATTTCCCAGAAGTCTCATCCAAGAAAACAGTATAATTACTTAGTAATCCCATGTTTATAGTCCTCCATATTTATATTTTTATACTATTTAATATACCATTCATTCAACGAAATGAAAAGTTATTCGCTTTATACCAATTTTTTCTAAAAAAAGGATTGTCAAAAATCAACAATCCTTATGCTAACACGTAAATTAATTATTGTTCAACATTGAAATATACGTAATTAAGTTAAATTCAAGAGGTAGAATTTCATTTCCTAAAGCATCATATAAACCATATATTTCTCCATTACTTACGATAAATAATTGTAAATCTTGATCCAATAATATACTTTCATAAATTGGTGAAATAATCTCATTACCTTCCATGTCATATACACCGTTTGATCCATTCACACTCACAAAGTAGTACGCTTGATTATCACGGATAGAAATCGAGTCAAATATTGGTTCTAACACAACGTCAAATTTTCGATCAAGCAGTCCTGTTTTGCCATCTCTTGTAACTTCCCACATACCTTTTTCAACAGAAAAATAGATATCATCATAGCCTTCTGTGAGCACTTCAATGCCATCTTGATATAATGACCACTCTCCATCATACATCAGCGTATAGACATTTCCTCTATCATCATAAACATCATAACTTAAAACGCCATCTTCATACATAACCCAAATGTTATCATACTTGGTCTCCAAATTAAAGCCAAAATGATCTTGGTATCCAGTAAACCCTTTTAATTCATCAAAAACAATATTTCCCTTCAAATCAATCATTTTGTAAATATTAACTTCATTCATCGTATATCTGATAAAACTAAATGGAGCTGGTGGATAAAAACTTCTAATATATGCATAATCAAAATCAATAAATGTATTTCCTTCTTGATCAATGATTCCCCATAGATTTGTCTCCGCAGATTTAACTACTGCGAATCCATTGTAAAAAGCATACACACTTGTATACAAATAAGGAATTTCAAGTTCTCCTTCATTGTTTATATATCCCCATCTCATAATGTTACTATCATAGATGGCTGACAATCCTTCTGAAAAATCAGAAATATGAAGGGGTTGATAATTCAGAATGAAATCACCTTCCATATCGATAATACCAAATTTACCTTCACTGTTTGAAACAATCGCTCTTCCATCCTTAAAATCAAATGCGCTAACAAATTGTGGAGTTATAACCAATTCACCAGAAGTATTATAATATCCATAAAGACCATGTTCATCTAATACTCGAATTAATCCCTCAGATTCACTCTGACA
>JAFGXW010000118.1 GCA_016936415.1 Bacilli bacterium
GACGCATAAAATTTAAGTGCACGTCCACCTGGAGTTGTTTCTGGGCTTCCAAACATGATACCTACTTTTTCACGAATTTGATTAATAAAAATACAAATCGTGTTAGATTTACTAATTGCACCACTTAATTTTCTCATTGCTTGAGACATTAAACGTGCCTGTAGTCCAACATGACTACTACCCATGTCTCCTCTAATTTCGGCTTCCGGAACCAAAGCAGCTACTGAGTCTATTACAACAATATCAACTGCTCCACTTCGAATCAAAGCTTCTGTAATCTCCAATGCTTGTTCACCAGTGTCTGGTTGAGATAATATCAGATTATCAATGTCAACACCGAGTGCTCTAGCATATTGTGGATCGAGTGCATGTTCTGCATCAATAAAAGCTGCATATCCACCTTTTTTTTGTACTTCTGCGATTGCATGTAATGCAAATGTTGTTTTTCCAGAAGATTCAGGTCCATAAATCTCAATAATTCTTCCTTTAGGGTACCCACCAATTCCCATTGCTTTGTCTAATTTAATAGAACCACTAGGAACTGATTCAACATTGAAATCAGTATTATCATCACCAAGAATCATTACTGATCCTTTTCCATATTGTTTTTCAATCTCTTTTATTGCAGTATCTAAAGCTTTTTGTCTAGCATCATTCGCCATGATATATTCCTCCTATCTTGCATATAATTATTATACTTATCAATGAAGCATTTTACTTAAATAGATTCTGTAATAATACTTTTATTTTTTATAAAATAATCAATTCCAGATACAACCGTTAATGCCAACCCAATATACAGTATTACAATACCGACATTATAATACCATTCACCATAAGGGTGTAGTAACAATATGATCAAAGCAACCATAGTCGAAGCCGTTTTATATTTCCCTAATTTACTCGCGGCAATCACTTTTCCAGTAGGTGCAGCAACCAATCTAATTCCAGTCACAATAAACTCTCTTGAAAGAATTACAATCGTAATCCACATTGGCACTATTCCTTCAGTGGTCAATATCATTAATGCTGTCATAACTAGTAATTTATCAGCCAGCGGATCAATGAATTTTCCAAATGTTGTTACTAAATTTAACTTTCTTGCTAAGTAACCATCTAAGAAATCTGTTAAAGACGCGATCACGAACAACAATGGAACAATCAACCAATATGGATAAAAATTCCATCCAACAGGAGCTACTGTTGGAACAACATAATACACAACAACCATTACCGGTATAATTAGTATCCGAATCATACTGATTTTATTTGGTAAATTCATTCAATCACCTCATTAAAATTATATCATAATATGAACATATAAACAATCAATTTTGTCTTGTTTTGAGTTCAAGCTCCTTCGTGATTCTTCCTTTAACAGCAAGCAACAAAAAGAATCCTATTACAAACATTAAAACACTAAAATCAAACACAAATTGTGGCTGAATATCATACAAAAACCCACCAATTAATGGTCCTATTACCAATCCAATTGCAAAGAATGATTGTCGAACACCCATCAATGTTCCATATTTCCCATCAACCGCATGACTTGAAATGTAATTTTGCTCTAACGGTGTAAAAATTGCTTTTGCAATGACATATATCATAAATACAGAATATAACAAGATTAAAATCTCTTCATTTCTAAAAACCACAAATATAATAATCGCACTAATCACCTGAATATAAATCATTATATTCATATCTCTTTTAATTTTCACAATTAAAGGAACGATAAATATACTAGTCCCCAATGTGACAATTCCAGTAATCCAAACGAATCTACCAATTATCAAAGATGATAAACCAACTTCATTCATATAAACTTCAATGAATTTACTAACATTGATTGTACCAATCGAAATCAAAGTAAGTGCTATTAGAAAAATAATTAAAGTCATGTTCAACTTGCGAATATCTTTAAATCCTTGAAGAAGACTTGGTTTTTTCTCAATTGACTTAACTACAATATCATCTTTTAGCGTTAGAAAGATATAAAGAATATACCCAAGATTTGCCAGAGCTTGAATCAAAAATACTCTTCGATAATCATTTGTCCCAAATAAATCTATTAGAAGTGAATTACTTCCAAATTCCCCTCCAATCAGATATCCAAAGCTTGCTCCAAGTGACATTGCAGCAGCACTCCATGCAATATACTTCGTTCTATCATCTTTGCTGGATAGTGCAATTAATTGACTAAGAAGTAAGGTTGAACTTGCTACAACATTAAACCCAGACATAAAGCGGAATACAACCATAAGTGAGACGTTTCCTATATATGCAAACATAAATTGTCCTATACTATAAATGAATAATCCAATCATTATATATTTCTTTTTATTTCCCTGATCTCCAAGTGAACCCCAAATTGGTGCTCCTACGAGAAGTCCAAAACTCATCGCTGAAAAAAAGACGCCAAACATATAATTAGGGATACCCATGTTTGTAACCATAGCTGGTGTAACTGGGTGCCCTAAATTATGAATTAACCCCTGTATAAAAAAGAAGGATAAAATATAATAAATCTGTTTTTTCATATACACACGTCCGTTCTATATATCTTAGAAAATTGTAGCACTTTTTCATACCTTTCACAAGAACAAAGGTTGATCAATCAACCATTCAAACGAACTTATCCAAAAAGATAAGTTCGTTTTGGTGTGTTCACACCACTATACCCTA
>JAFGXW010000021.1 GCA_016936415.1 Bacilli bacterium
AATAATTCTCTGATATATGGTTTTAACGCAACTCTGATTTTTGTCATTCTTGACATTAATTCAAGTGTGTTTTCATCTTGATAAAATTGAAAATTTTGAGTAGGTCTATTTCCTTCGTGCGTTCTCATATATGAAGTGAATACACTCATCTCTAACCATCTATCAAACAATTCTTTGGTACGAATGTTTCCGTGTAAACTTGTGTATCCTCCAATATCACTATGAGTGAAAGGATTACCTATGATACCAATCGAGAGTGCTGAGGGGATTACAGAAGGAATACCATCATGCAATTCCCAGTTTACACTTTGGTCCCCAGCCCATAATGAAGTTGCATAATGTTGTGAACCATGTGCCCCACTTCTCATAAAGTAAAACACTTCACCAAGTTTTCCACTTTCTTCTACTGCCTCATAGTTACATTTCGCCCACAGTACTGGCCACTGGTTGTGCATGTCACGTGAATTAACTCCATTGTGAAGCACACAATCAATTGGCAAGTATTCTCCAAAATCTGCCATCCAACCTTTAATTCCTAAATCAATTAGATTTGTTTTAATGATGCCTTTGAACCAATTAAATGCATCTGGATTGGTTAAATCAACAATTCCACAATAAAACTCTCCAAAATCTACTAAGTATGTATTATTATTCAAATCCAAAGCCAGAAATCCTTGCTTGTTCGCTTCAATGAATAATGATTGATCTTCTAATAAAAAAGGACATATATATGACAAGAATGCAACATTTTTTTCTGCCAATTCTACAATTTTCTCAGGAAGTTTTGGATAAATCTCTTCATTTAACTTCCAATTCCAGAATAATCTTCTACCAAATGATGTATATTTATATCCTGCCCAGTCTTGACACCAAAGTCCTGACACTTTCACATCATGTTTCTCGGTTAAGTCAAGATAACTCATGACTTTATCCATTCCACCCTGAACACCTAGAACCATTCCATCTAATAAATATTCTGGTAAGATTGGTGGACGTCCTGTATAGTTTGTTAAATCATGAACCAAATCTAAATAACTATTCTCAAATGATACAATAATTTCTTTTGGCAATTCCCAAAAGAACAATTCATGAAAGTCTCTAAATTTAAAATTAAAATCAGAATAGACAAACGTATCCGCGTGTAACCAATATTTTCTAGTTGAAACAAAGGTAGGTTCTGGATAATACGTATTGTAATAATCCCCACCAGCTTTATCATATAAGTCTGCATAAAATGTGGTTAGAGAATTCTTATCTCTTCCCACACCAGGCTCGCTTGTCCATAGTGGAAAATTACGCCCTCTTAAATTGAAATAAGATGCTTGTTCTCCACAACCATACACTCTTTCATCTTCTAAAGCGTAAAATCTTACCCAAAAGCGATTATATCCTGGTTTTGTTTTTAACTGGATTACCAAACGTCCAAGATTTTCTTTCAAACATAAATCAATATAACTATCATGATGATAAAATCGAATCTTATCTTCAAAAATCTCATATGACTCTAATCCAATTCTTTGTTCAATAAAATCTTCAATTTTAAAATTTCCACGATAACTATCTATCTTTTCGTATCCTTGTCCTATATAAAAACTAGGCTTATTTGATGTGTGTTTAATAATTAATTCGCCATTATATATAATGTTAACGCCATTGTCTAATTCAACGTATTTTATCATAATAAACCTCTTTAATATTTGACTTGGTAATTAATACCTTTTATCCCTTTATAAGCTCCTTTTTGAATCAAAGTATCATTTTCATGGTGTGCAAGTAACCATTTGTTTGTTTTAAAAAGCAAATAATCTTCATTTGAATGAAAATGTGATGCTTTTACAAAATCCATATTTGTTCCATAAGGTAAAATGACGCCACACTTGAAACCAGAATCATTAACTTTACAAGGTGAAAAATGTAGTGTAGACGAATAAATTTCAATTACGGTATCTGAAGGAATATAAAACGCCTCTAACAAACCGGAATCATATTCATTATTATGAATGTCATTGACTTTTCCTAACAACAAAACAAGTGGTGTATGAATCAGATTAATTTCAGACGATTTATGAAATTCTAAAGCATTCAAGAATGAATTATTCCCATTGACATATCCAAACTGAATTGGCATATAACCAAATACATCAGCATAAACACTTTTATCATTCACAAAGTCAGCAAATTGTTGATCATGCGCTATATAGTAATTCCCAATATTTGGAATTTCTGTTTGATCTAAGTAACTGAACGCTTCACGGAATAAAGAGGAATCAAGAACTTTTCCGTATTGAGAAAATGATTCACTTGAAACATGTTTAATGGAAAAACCATGATTTTTCTCATTCAATTTTTGTAACATAATTCCTCCCAGAATTGAAACCGCTTACTTTAAATTTGTAAAAAAAATATGACAAACTTACTATAATTATTTTGAAGCAATCCCATCAAGAGCTAAGCAACATATAATCTTCTAAATTTTGCCATTTTCGTTTTTTTCACATAGTTTCATATATAAATATTACCATCAAATAAAATGAAATTCAAGCAAAATTTAATCTTTTTTTGCATAAATATGTATCTTTTTTGATATTTTTAATGATTTCGACCTTATTTTTCATACAATTGATTAAAAGTTTTAACTAATTTGATATTTTGTTCATTAAACTTCTACACAAAAAAACAATAAGACTGATTTCACTCCTATAAATACAATATCAGATTGCAACATGTAAAATTATAATTGATTAAAAGCTTTAATTAACAATTGATTTGTAAGCGTTTATATCATATAATTAGTTCGAAATACGAAATCATTCCATTGAAAAAGGATGTGAATAAATGATTAAAAACGGAACAAATATGGTTGATGTAAAAAGAAACAATCGTTCATTAATTTTACAGGCAATTAGTGATGCAAAGGTATCCAGAAAGGATATTGCGAAAAAAGTAAATTTAACACCTGCATCCATCACAATTTTAGTAAATGAGTTTATTAAAGAAGGAATTATCATCGAAACTGGGGAAACCGCTCCAACAAAAAAAGTAGGCAGAAAAAAAAC
>JAFGXW010000022.1 GCA_016936415.1 Bacilli bacterium
ATAGATGTCGTTCAAGATTATAAACAATTAAAGACATCAATGAAATTTACAACTGCTTTAAAATTGTCTTTTAATAATTTGAAAACAAAATTAGGAAGAACGTTGATCACTGCAATTGCAGGTAGTATTGGAATCATTGGTGTTGCGCTTGTTTTAGCAATATCTAATGGGTTTAGTAATGAAATTGGTAAATTGGAAACAGAAACGTTATCAACATTACCAATTACTGTAACTGAAATCCCATTTACATTTCAAAGTGGGCCACCTACGGGTGTGAATGACAACGCATCAAATGAGACCACTTTATTTGACCCGGTTTATGATAGTGATTCCGTGTCTCATTATAATGTTTTTACAGAAGAGTATTTAACATATTTAGACAATATTGATTCATCGCTTGTTTCTTCTATTCAGTACAATTATGGTGTAGCAATGTTGATGATTTATAATGATAATGGAGTCTTGAAAAATAGTTTTACGGAAGATGTTACATTTTCTGAATTATCAAATAATGATGCCTATTTGAATGGGCAATTCAATCTTGTCGCAGGTAGTTTACCAACAAATGAGTTTGGTGTTGTAATCATTGTAGATGTATTGAATGAGATTGATAGCAAAGTACTTGAATTTCTAGGATTTGATCCATCACAAGATATTAGTTTTAACGAAGTCATTGGAAAAGAGATTGTTGTTGCGAATTCCGATGATATTACATATGGCGTGAGTGGCGGTAAAATTACACAAAGTGTTGATCAAACATCATATGACAATGGTATCGTCTTAAATGTAACAGGAGTATTAAAAGCGAAAAATGATGGATTAGAAACAACAACACAAGGAATCTTCTTTCACGACAATCTAGAAATTGCTTATATTGAAAATAACCTTGATTCAACGATTTGTACAGAGTTTGCAGGTAGAGACCGTACCGATTTAAGTCCAGATGAAATAAATGCACTGAATATTCAAATGCATCAATCTGGATGTAGTGAACTGCCGATGTTAATTAGTATCTATCCTGAATCATTTGCAGAAAAAGATGAAGTGCTGGCATACCTTGATGCTTTCAATGAAGGTAAAATAGAAGCAGATCAAGTTTTGTATACTGATTTAGCAGCAACGATTTCTGGAATTATGGGAAGTATTATTACAAATATTTCTGCGGTATTGGTAGCTTTCGCAGCGATTAGTTTGGTGGTATCTTCCATTATGATTGGAATTATTACATATGTTAGTGTTTTAGAGAGAACAAAAGAAATCGGAATCTTACGTAGTTTAGGTGCTCGTAAACGCGATATTTCAAGTGTTTTCAATGCAGAAAGTATCATTATCGGCTTTATCGCTGGGATGATTGGAATTGTTACTACATTCATTTTAAGTATTCCAATCAACATTGTATTAGCAAATGTGCTTGAAGGATTTGGAGATATTGCAATCTTACGTATCGATCATGCATTATATCTAATCACCATTAGTGTTATTTTAACGTTTATTGCTGGATTAATTCCATCTCGTATTGCAGCGAAAAAAGATCCAGTTGAAGCACTAAGACATAATGAATAATCTTCACAAAAACCACACGATATTTTCTTAAAAATTACACAAATAATTGGTATAATTGGTTATAAATTTTTTCATACCTCTTATTAATTCTGTATATATTTTTAACAAAGACCCTACGTGTGTAGGGTTTTTGTTTGTTTTTCTTGACTTATGACAAGTTGTCATTTAATATATTTATGTGACAACTTGTCATAAGGAGGTAATTATATGCCAAAAGATACATTTTATAATTTGGATATTGAAAAAAGACAAAAAATATTGGATGCTGCGAAAAAAGAGTTTTCTGCAAACCCACTTCGTAAGTCTCGTGTTTCTAATATCATAGCTGATGCGAAAATACCGAGAGGTAGTTTTTACCAATACTTTGAAGATCTCGATGATTTGTATTACTTTGTTGTTAACCAGTTCTTTGATGAAATTCATGAAATTGGTAATGACTATAGTAATCAAACAAATGATTTATTTGAATTTGCGAGAATTTCTTTTGAATATGATTATTTAGGATATACAGAAGATAAGCGTCACTTATTTATGACAAACGTATTTCAAAGTATTTCTTCAAACGAAGAATTTATCATTCAATTTAATAAAAAAAGAATCAACTATATTACTGGGATATTAAGTAAAATGGATTTAAGCAATGTTCGTTTTTCAAAAGAAGAGGATTTGGTAAAAATGTACCAAATGATTCAGGATTTGAAACGAAATGTCATTCAAAAAACGATTATTGATAAACTGTCAAAAGAACAAGCCATTGTGGAATTTCAATGGTATTTAGATGTCCTAAAGAACGGTTTGATTAAGGAGGAACTGCATGAGTAATTTACTCAAATTATTTAAGTTTACGAAAAAGTATTATAAGAATATCACGTTATCACTCTTTGCAATGCTGATTCAAGTGGCAGCTGGATTTGTCGTCCCTAAGTTGATGATTGATATCATTGATGATGCCATTCCAAATAAAGATTACAATTTGTTGTTTATTACAACTGCACTAATGCTAGCTGTTGCATTAATTGGACTGCTTGCGGGTTTGATTAATAACTATTCATCGCAAAAAGTTGCGATTTTTGCAAGTGCAGATTTACGACTTGAACTATTTAAAAAGATTCAAACTTTATCGTTTAATAACATTGATAAATTTAAGACCAGCCGTTTGATTACAAATGCTACGAATGATGTAGTGAGAATCCAACAATTTTATCAAATGTTACTGAGAATAATCGTGCGTTCGCCATTAATGATTGTGTTTGGCTTAATTTTAGCGCTTCAAACAAGCAAACAATTATCAAATGTATTTTTATTTTCCATTCCTTTGTTAATCATTTCAATTATCATTATCATGATTTTGGCTTTTCCGCGTTTTCAACGCGTTCAAAAAACAATTGATGGATTAAATAAAACCGTGTTAGAAACCGCAAATGCACCACGTGTTATTAAGTCTTTTGTATCATTAGAACATGAGAATAAGAAATTTGAAGATGCCAATGAATTATTCCGATCTACCACGATTAGTGCTGAAAAAGTAATGGCGTTTGCAGATCCGATTATCATGTTCATTTTTAACGCAAGTTTAGCTGGATTAATCTTCTTAGCGTCGTACTTTATCGATCATGGTTCTATGACTGAAGTCATTAATGGGGTTGCTACCCCACAAGTTGGAATATTACTTGCATTCAATTCTTACAGTATGCAAATTTTGTTTGGACTGATGATGTTTGCGATGATGATGGTATTTATTTCTCGTGCTGAGGTTAGTGCAAAGAGAATTAATGAAATTTTCACTGAAGAAGTAGATTTAACAAATAAAATTGATGCTTTAACGGATATTACAATCGAAGGAAATATTGAATTTAAACATGTTAATTTTGGTTATGGAACAGATGGAAATCGCTGTCTAAATGACTTGAATTTTTCGATCAAAAAAGGCGAAACAATTGGTATTATTGGTTCTACAGGAAGTGGAAAAACTTCTCTTGTAAACCTTATCCCACGATTATATGACGTTTGTGAGGGAGAAGTCTTAATTGATGGACACAATGTAAAAGACATAGATACGGAATGTTTACGATCTCAAATCAGTGTTGTTACACAAACTGCAACCATATTTAGTGGAAGTATAGGAACCAATATTGCACAAGGAAATCAAACTGCAACATATCAAGATTTTGTTAAGGCTAGTGAAAAGGCAGTTGCCCTTGAGTTTATTGAAAATTATGAAGATCTATTTAATCATGAAATTCAACAAAAAGGATCTAATTTAAGTGGTGGACAAAAACAACGTTTGTCTTTAGCAAGAGCTTTTGTTCGTCATCCGAAAATTTTAATTTTAGATGATTCAACTAGTGCAGTTGATGCGAAAAGTGAAGAAGCAATTCTTCGCACAATTAAAGATTTATCGAAACATATGACAACATTGGTAATTAGTCAAAAAATCTCAACAATAAAAGATATGGATAAGATTATTGTTCTTGATACAACTGGAAAGATAGATGGTTTTGATACACATGACATGCTGTTGAAAACAAGTAATGTTTATCAAGAAATTGCAATTTCTCAAGTAGGAACTGGTGGTGATTTTGATGAAATCAAATAAAGATAGAAAAGACAAGATGAATTTGATGAGTGAAAATTTACCTGTTTTACCAAAAGATATTATTGATCACTCTAGTATTATTTTGAACAAAGATCAAATTAAAAAGCGCAATGAAGCCAATAAAGATTACTCGAAAATGTTCAACAAAACAACAGGGGGAAGAGGACCTGGTAGAGGGATGTACATTGGGGCAAAACCAAAAAATGCTAAGGGGACTGTTTTGCGAATTTTAAGTTACTTGAACCCGTATAAATTTGGATTAATTGCCGTATTCTTTGCCATTATTATTACCAGTGCATTTGGAGTTTTAATTCCTTGGTTATTTGGATATACAATTGATAATTATATCATGAAATTTGACTTTAATGGGGCTGCGATTATTGCACTATTTCTAATTGGAATTGCAGTGTTATCAAGTGCCGCACGTTTTGTGTCTCGCTTTGTACTTGCAGTAATATCACAAAAGGCAATCAAACAAATTCGAAAAGAAGCATTTGATAACCTACAAAATTTACCAGTACAATATTATGATACCAATCAACCTGGTGATATCGTTTCGAGAATTACAAATGATGTTGATTTAATTAGTAATTCACTCGCAAGTGTTGTAAGTGAATTGATTGGTTCATTCATAACGTTAACTGGATCGTTAATCATGATGTTTTTTGTCAATTATGCATTGGCACTTGTCGTATTGATCTTTGTACCAATTATGGTTTTACTCACACAAAAAATTTCGAAGATCACAAGAAAAGGATTTATGGCACAACAGAAACATCTGGGTGCACTGAATGGTATTATCGAAGAAAGTATTTCTGGTTTAAAAGTGATTAAACTGTATTCACAGGAAAATGATGTCATTGAGGAGTTTAAACAAAAGAACAATGAATTGAAAAAAACTGGATTTAAAGCACAAGTATATGCTGGAGTCGTTATGCCAATTATTAACTTTTTAAATAATTTAATCTACGTCATCATTGTATCATTGGGTGGATTATTATATATTTCAGGTAGAGTTGCAATCACAGTAGGAGATATATCTGCCATTACATCGTATGCTCGACAATTTATTCAACCAATAGCGAATCTTGCGCAATTATTTAATACGTTACAACAAGGTATTGCTGGTGCAGAACGTGTCTTCCAATTAATTGATGAAAAGACCGAATATGAAAATGATGGTGAAATTTCAGTCAACAAAATCAAAGGATTGGTAGAATTTAAAGATGTAACGTTTGGTTATGAAGCAGATAAACCTGTTTTAAAGAACATTTCGTTTAAAGCAGAAGAGGGTAAAATAACTGCGATTGTAGGACCTACAGGTAGTGGAAAAACGACAATTATTAATTTGTTGAACCGCTTTTATGATGTAAATAGTGGGTCTATTGAAATTGATGATAAGAATTTATATAGTTATCAAAAAAACATGATTCGTAAAAGAATAGGAGTTGTATTACAAGATACAATTTTGTTTAGTGGAACGGTTTATGATAATATTATATATGGTGATCTCACTTGTAATAAAGAAGAAGTAATTAAGGCAGCCAAATTAGCAAATGCGCATGATTTCATCATGAAATTACCTCATGGATACGAAAGTGAAGTTTATGAAGGTGGACAAAACTTTTCTCAAGGGGAAAGACAGTTAATTTCTATCGCGAGAACGATTTTATCAAATCCTGATATTTTAATTCTAGATGAAGCAACTTCAAATGTGGACACAAGAACAGAGTTTAAGATTCAAGAGAGCATGAAATTGTTAATGAACGGTAGAACTAGTATTGTTATCGCTCATCGTTTACAAACCATTCGCAATGCAAACAAAATCATTGTAATTAGTGATGGTGAATTGATTGAAAGTGGTAGTCACATTGAACTGCTTGATGCAAAAGGATTTTATCATGATTTATACACAACACAGTTTAAAGACTTGGTACAAGAATTAAAAGGCTAAATGCCTTTTTTCTTTGCATATGAAGACTTTTTACGCTATAATAACCATTGGAGAGTGATACAATGAAGAGACGTTTTGGAGACCGAAAAGACGGATACAGATTGCGAAAAGCTGATCCACTGTTTCGTTTGATACCTTATATCATGAAAGATAGAAATGATGCACAAGTGTTTTTTGAAGATCGAGTGTATTTAGAAGAAACAGATCGTCTAATTAGAAAACTTCGAAAAGAAGGTCATAAAGTAGGCTTTTTACACATTGTAATAGCTAGTATCATTCGAACAATGAGTCAAAAACCAAAGATCAATCGTTTTGTTGTTGGGAAAAAGACGTACGCAAGAAGTAATATATCGTTTTCCCTTGCTGTGAAAAAAGATATGACAGAAGATTCTGAAGAGACAACAATAAAAGTAACTTTTGAACCAACAGATACGATTTATGAAGTCATCGAAAAAATGAATGATGAAATTAGCAAAAATAAAAAACTTGGTGATGAGAACAATACTGATGTTGCTGCAAAAGTGATTGCTTTCTTACCCGGATTTTTAATCAATTGGACATTCAATCTAATCCGTTTCTTGGATAATCATGGAAAACTACCACGTTTTTTAACTGCACTAAGCCCCTTTCATTCAAGTGTCTTTATTACCGATTTAGGATCGTTGGGCATCAATGGTGTACATCATCATATTTATAATTTAGGAACAAACACACTTTTTATTTCTTTTGGGACAAAAACAAAGGAACAGTTTACGGATGACAATGGTGTTTTAAAAACGCGAAAAGCGATGGATTTAAAAGTTGTTGCCGATGAAAGAGTCGTCGATGGGTTCTACTTTGCAACCGCGTTAAAGTTGGCAAAAAACATCATGGCACATCCTTATCAATTGCTTACACCACCAGATAATGTTGTAGTAGATGATGAAATTTAAGCTTATTTATAAAAAATCAAAAATAAAGGGTTTACAATAATTTTTAGTTATGCTAAACTATTAAAGGTTAAGGGTAAGAAACCAAAAATAAATTTATAGAAAGAGGTGATGGAAATGATGAAATTCAATATGGTTCAAACAGCATTTTACGTTTTAAACAACGGTTTTTTTGTCGCGCATTCTCCATCTCTTTTGAATAGACGATAGTTATAATATTATAACTATATATACACTTGTTTTGTGTTAAAAATACGTCTTTCATCTTATGATGGAAGACGTTTTTATTTGAAAGAAGGTGTTAATAATGAATTTATTAAGCGTTTCAAAACTACAAAAAGAATTTAATGGAGAAGTTTTATTTAAAAATATCTCTTTTGAAATAAATAGCAAAGATAAAGTAGCAATTATTGGTCGAAATGGAACTGGAAAATCAACACTGTTAAAAATGATATTAGGACAACTCGATATTGATGAAGGAGATGTCTTTAAAAATAATAAGGTAGTATACGGATACCTTTCACAAGATGTGATTTCAAATCGTGGGAATACACTGATAGAAGAAATGAATGGTGTATTCCAAGACTTGATTCAACTTGAAACTAAAATTTCAGAATGTGCTAGTGAACTTGCCATTCATCCGAGAGATCAGGAAATCCTAGACAAATATGCATCGATGACCCATTTATTTCAAATAAAAGGTGGGTATGAATACCATTATAAAATTGATTTAATTTTAAGTAAGTTTGGGTTTACAAGAGATGAATATGATCGAGAAGTAAATACATTTAGTGGAGGAGAAAAAACAAGAATTGCCTTTGCAAAATTATTACTAATGAATCCCGATTTACTTATCTTAGATGAACCGACGAATCATCTTGACATAAATATTATAGAATGGTTAGAAGATTACCTTACGAAATATGATGGAGCCGTTTTGATTGTAACTCATGACAAATATTTTATTAGTAAGGTTTGCCGTAAGATAATTGAAATTGATCAAGGTACTAGCCATGTTTATTACGGTACATATGAAGAATATTTGGTTGAAAAGGTAAAAAGATACGAACTTTTATTAAAACAGTTTACTAGACAACAACAAGAGATTTCACATTTACAAAGTTTTGTGGACCGTTTCCGATATAATGCGAAACGAGCATCTATTGCACAAGATAGAGTAAAGAAAATTAACAGAATGGTGAAAATCGATAAACCACAAACGAGCACTCGAAAAGTAAAAATGGCATTTGAGGATAAAAGAGCAACTAGAGAAGTAATCTTAGAGGCGATTGATCTTAGTTTTGGATATGATAAACCATTGTTATCACATGTGAATTTTACAATGAGAGGATTTGACAAATTAGCGATTATTGGTCCAAATGGTACTGGTAAAACAACACTAATTAAGGTGATTGAGCAAAAATTATTGCCTTTATCTGGGAAAGTAAATTTTCTAAGAGAATACAAAATAGGATATTTTGATCAAAATCAAGCAGGATTAAATTATCATAAGACAATTTTTGAAGAAATCCATGATTACTATCCCATGTTTACCAACAAAGAAGTCAGAAGTGTGGCTGCTAGATTCTTGTTTATGAATGATGATGTTATGAAACCAATTAGTGTCTTAAGTGGGGGCGAAAAAGTCCGCTTGGTATTATTGCTTCTAATGTTATCAAATCCTGATTTACTTATTTTAGATGAACCAACCAATCATCTTGATATTGAAACCAAAGACATTGTTGAGGATGTTTTTGATGAATTTAGTGGACCGATTATATTTGTCTCACATGATCGTTATTTCATTAACAAAATCGGGACGAAAATGCTGCATTTAGCAGATGATAAATGTACGGAATTTGATGGAACCTATGATGAATTTAAAGAATACAATGCATCGAAGGAACAAAAAGTACAAGAGAAAAAACAAGATAACACAAAGAAAAGAAATATTAAGCACGAGATATCAATATTAGAACAAGAAATTAACAAAGTAGAAGAAAAAATTAAAACATTAGAATCAAAGACTTTTTCAGAGGAAATTTATACAAATTATGTCGAATTAGCGAAGATTAACGATAAAATTAATGCCTATAAAGAATTGGTCATTACCCTCGAGAAACAGTACTACGAGCTACATGATTTAGAAGAAAATTAGAGGATAAAAAAATGAAGAGACTACATCAATTTATAAAATGGATGAAAGGTGTAAAAAGATACTATGTAATATCATTATTAATCATCATTATCTTACAGTATTTTAGAACACTTTCTCCTTTGTTTATCGCACATCTAGTGGACACGATTTTTAAAGGTGATCCATCTAGTTTACCAAATTATTTGGCAAATTTATTGATTGCTGACACAATCAAAGAGCAACTCATATTACTTGGAATCGTTTATGTGGGGATTTCTTTCATACGTGTGGTATTCATGTTTGGTAGAAGATTACTAAATGCATACTTCACAGAGAAAATTGCATACAACATGAGAAACACCTTATACAATACGCTTCAAGACTTATCATACGATTATCATTCACATGCAGAAACTGGTGATTTGATTCAGCGTTGTACAACTGATGTTGAAACATACCGTGTATTTGTTGGTGAACAGCTAATTGAAGTAATTCGCTTGATATCGTTAATTGGGTTCTCAATTTATTTAATGCTTGGAATGAATATTACAATGACGGTTTACTCGTTATTGGTAACACCGTTTATTTTTACAGTGGCATTGATTTATTTTGTTTTTGTTAAAAAAATATTTAAAAAAGTAGAAGAAGCCGAAGCGAAAATGACAACAACGTTACAAGAAGGTGTTACAGGTATTCGTGTTGTTAAGGCATTCGCAAGAGAACAATTTGAAATAGATAAATTCGATAATGACTCAAAAGAGTATTTAAAAGAGGATTTTAAATTATTGCGAATTATGGCAATTTTCTGGGGTGGAACTGACTTCGTGATTTTCATTCAATACTGTATCACACTAACAATGGGAATCCTGTTTACTGCTAATGGAACCATCGAAATAGGACAATTTATTGCATTTGTTAGTTATTCAGGAATGATCATTTGGCCAATGAGACAACTAGGTAGAATGGTTGGGGATTTTGGAAAAACTTCAGTTGCTTTGGATCGTTTGGATGAGATTGTATTAAAACAATCAGAACATATTAACGACTCAACAAATACACCAAATATCGAAGGTTCTGTGGAGTTTGAACATGTTAGCTTTAAATTTGAAGATGAAACAAAACCATTATTAAAAGATATATCTTTCAAAGTGCAAAAAGGTGAAACAGTGGCTATTGTTGGAAAAACTGGAAGTGGTAAATCAACCTTGATTAACTTGATGATTCGCTTACTAGATTATCAAGAAGGTAGTATAAAATTTGATGGTGTTGATATTCGTGATATTAACAAGAAACATTTACGTAAAAATGTTGGAATTATAATGCAAGAACCATTCCTATATAGCCGCAGTGTTTATGAGAATATTGGTATTATGAATAAAAC
>JAFGXW010000001.1 GCA_016936415.1 Bacilli bacterium
ATTGTTAATTCTTTTAATAGTTCCTTGATATTCATCAAATAAACCTCCATTAGTAATAAGTAAAACCCAAGTTAAGACTTGGGTTTTTATATTATTCTCCTTGCACAATATTGGTAATCGTTTCAGATTGATAAACACGTACATAATCTACTTCCATAGAGACTGGGAATGCCAAAGGATCAACACCTTGTGCTCCTCCCCAAGTTCCTCCTACTGCAACGTTCAAGATAAGGAAGAAATCAGCATCAAATGGCCATTCTTCACTTGTTGCACATTGTGAATATGCATTTGGTCTATACGTGAAATAATTGATATCATCTACAAAGAATCTCAAACGATCTGGTAACCATTCCACTTTGTACACATGGAATTCACTCACTGCGTCAGTCAGGTTATAATATGTTCCACCTTTTTGTGTTCCGAGTGTGTGATTAAACGCTTCAGTATGGATCGTACCATGTATGATATTTTCTGCATATCCTACTTGTTCCATAATATCAATCTCACCACTGTCAGGCCATCCACCATAACGTGAAATCGTTGGCATCATCCAAAATGCTGGCCAAGTTCCAAGCCCACCAGGAAGTTTGATTCTTGCTTCAAAAATACCATAAGTCCATTCCCCGTTGTTTCTTGTTACAATACGACTAGAGGTATATTCTCTGCCTTCATATGTTTCATTTTTTGCTGTGATTGATAAAATACCATCTGTGATAGATGTATTTGAATTGGTGTAATATTGAAGTTCTTGATTCCCTCCACCATTTCCATTGATTTCATATGTCCATTTTGTCAAATCTAATGTATCACCATCAAATTCATCATTCCAAACCAAATCATAAACCAATGAATCATAATCGTAAGAATATCCTTGACCCGCGCAAAATGTATCACCGGTTGTATCCGGAACTGGTCCGGATGGTATCGTTGGTCTGTCATTATCAGGCGTTTGTTCACACGCACTCAACACAAACATAAATGTAAATATACTGGTGAATAAAAATACTTTCTTCATCATATCACTCTCCTGTGATTCCGGTTTTTTCAATACCTTCAACAAATTGTTTTTGTGCTGCAAAGTATATGATAAACAATGGAACCATTGTTAATAATGTTGCGGCCATCTTATATGCTTCACTCAAACGAGCTTCTCCACCTTGGCCAGGTATTTCAGGTGGTCTAGTTGTAAATATGCTGTCAAATATACCAAGTTGAGTAGGAAGTAAAATGGTATTGTTTCGTAATAACAAACCTGTCACATACGTTTCATTCCAATTCCAAACAAAACTAAACAATAATACAACCACAATCGTACTCAAACTCATTTTAATGGTAATGTGCCAAAATTGATCAAGTGCGCTAGCACCATCAATTTTAGCTGCTTCAAACAAGACAGTCGGAATCATCTTGAAGAAGTTATAGAAAATCAAAATTAAGATTGCGGAATTAACTCCTTGCCCAAACATTGCCATAACAATTTGTGGATACACAGTTCCAATTAATGGTGTCCCAATGACATCTTGCACAGAAGCAATCATCATAATTCTAGGAATTAAGATTACTGGTACAGGGACGATAAATGAAACCAATATTAATGCAAATAATAATTTTTTAAATCGAAACTGATATCTAGCAAATGCATATCCAGTTAGTGCGCTAACAACGGTTTGTGCAATTGCAAGTAATCCAGAAAACCAAATGGAATTAAATAACGCCTTTCCAGCATTTAATACTTTGATAGACGCTGCAAAGTTTCCAAAATATATGGATTGTGGTAACCAGTCAATTTCAGGATTGATGATATCATCTGGGCTCATAAAAGCAAGAGAAACCATACTAAATAATGGGAATAAGAAAACATAACTTATGGTAATTAGTAAAACATAAATAACAATTTGTCCAATTAACTTTTTGTATCTGTTTCTTCTATTATATATCTTATGATACAACTCTGCAATTTTAGTGAACAGTTTTTTTAATTTAAGCATGATTTACCTCCTCATTACCCTTCGCAATTTGCTTTCGCATACGGTCAAAATTAAGGCGTTGAATAGAAGTAAGTTTTATCTCTGTCTTTTTCTCTCTTGATCCAAAGATAAACAAAGCTACCAAAACGAAGAATAATACAACCAAAGTATATACCCAAGTATATGCACTTGCGAGTCCAAGTCCACTTGCAAGGTCATACATCGAATCTTTGATCAATCCATAAACAGGATTAATGTTGTACATTCCGATTTGCACAATGGTAAAGATTGTAACAATTAATGCAGTTGGTTTAATGATTGGAACTGTGATTTTCCATAAGATTTGCCATGTAGTAGCACCATCAATTTTCGCAGCTTCATACAGCTGTGTATTGATTTTTTGCAACCCGTTAATAAACAAAATAATTGGGATCCCAGTAAACCATAAAACCATGGTGAAGTTCTCAAACAAGGTAAGCAATGCTCTTGCTGCACCCATATTATAATTCATGATCATCTTAAAAATAATATTTTCAGAAAAGTCACTTAAACGTGTTGAACCAGTATCGAGTAATTTATCCATAACACTACCACTTAGTACGATAACTGGTAAGAAGAATATTGTTCTAAACCCACCACGAAACTTTAAATCACGATTCAGTAAAATCGCTAAAATAAACGATGCAATAATAATTGCTGGCACGTAGGTTACTTCCACAACAATAAATTCAAGTAAAGCTGGTACATAGTAAAGATTTTTGAAGAAGGCAACCACATAATTATCGAAACCAACAAATGTAGTTTGCCACCCTAATCCTGTTTTTTGAACATCAAAGAAGCTCAAATACATGGTATAAAAGAATGGTCCTACCGTAAATACTAAGAACCCAATCAACCAAGGCAAAATAAACATATACGCTTGAAGGTTATGGTCATTACTTCGTTGAATTGCTTTTAAAATGTCTTTATCTGATTTATAAACTTTTTGTTTTTTCATGTTATTGCCCTCCCATCACTGCGTATGAAACGGCATCTACTGTAGTCCCTTGATAAGTAATAGGACTTTCCGTATAGTTAATGACAATTTCTACACCATTTTGATAGGTATTTACAATAACACCATTTTCAACTACTGTTCGATTCACCCAGTTTACACCCAGTACACTGTGAAGTGCATCATCTACTTCGTGATAAATCTTTTGAATTA
>JAFGXW010000023.1 GCA_016936415.1 Bacilli bacterium
AAGCGTTTTTGCTATAATAATATAGGTTACATTTTAAATACATGAAATGAGGTGAACGTATGGCAACTGAGTCTTTAGATGTTAAAAAATTATTTGAAAAATGGATCATTGACGCAGATGTAAAATTGAATGAGATTGATCTCGTGAATGAAATAAAACAGTACTTAGTTTCACAACACCCTGAAATTTGTGGGAAGTGCACTCCCTGTCGTGATGGTGTTGTCAAAATGGAGAAGCTTCTTGACAAGTATGCAAAAGGAAAAGCGACTCTAGAAAATTTACAAGAGTTTGAAAAGTTAGTTTACAATCTGAGAGCAAGTAGATGCTCTGTGGGGTTAGACATTGGAAAAAATTTAGAGGTTGTTTTAGAAAACAACTACAATGTACTATATAGACCCGTTAAAAAATATTAAGGAGGAATAGTATGGCTACAATTAAAATTAATGGTATTTCAGTTAAGGCTAAAAATGGCACAACTATCCTTAAAGCCGCAGAAAGCATCGGTGTTAGAATTCCTACTTTATGTTTTATTGAGGAAATTAACGAAATCGGATTTTGCCGCATTTGTGTTGTTGAGGTTGAAGGAGAGCAAGATTTGGTATCAGCTTGTAACACTCCAATCACAAACGGGATGGTTGTTTTTACTGAAAGTGAAAAAGTTTTAGAATCTAGAGCTGCTTCATTACAATTGTTAGCAAGTAAACATCGTTTCGATTGTTGGAGATGTCCAAAAGACGGAATGTGCGAATTTTATGATTTATTAAAAGAATACGATGTGGTTTTTGAAGAATTTGGGCCAAGTAAGGGACGTAATCCAGAACAAATATTTGGAACAGGAATTTCACAAGATCAAACGAAATGTGTTCTTTGTAAAAGATGTGTTGCTGTTTGCCAAGAAGTAGTAACTGCAAAAGTATTAAAATTTAGAGATGACGATGGAATGAATCCAGTTGTTTCTCCTACACCAGGATTGTCATTTGATGAGACGGGATGTATTTTCTGTGGACAATGTGTGAAAGTTTGTCCTACAGGTACACTTTTTGAGACAAGTCATGTAAAACGTGTAGAAGAAATGTTACAAGATCCAAATAAATTTGTTATTGTTCAAATGGCACCTGCTGTTCGCTCTGGTATTGGTGAAGAGTTTGGATACGATATAGGAACGCCAGTAAAAGAAGTAGAAGGAAAAATGTATCAAGCATTAAATCTTCTTGGATTTGATGAAATTACAGATACGAATTGGGCTGCTGACTTAACCATTATGGAAGAGGGGACAGAGTTAATTAATCGTATTCAAAATGGAGGAACATTACCACTGTTTACTTCATGTTGTCCTTCATGGGTTCGCTATACAGAAATGTATGAACCTGAATTTTTAGAAAACCTTTCTACGGCAAAATCACCGCATACAATGCAAGGGTCTTTACTGAAACATTATTATGCGAAAAAAATTCTTAATAAAAATCCTGAGGATGTATTTGTTGTTTCTATTATGCCATGTACATCTAAAAAATACGAAATTAGTCGTCCAGAAATGGAAGTAGATGGTGTGCGTGATGTGGATGCAGTTTTAACAGTACGCGAGCTAGCGAAGCTAATCAAACGCAAGGGAATTAATTTTAGAGAATTGGAAGATTTTGAATCAAAAAGTCCTTTGGCAGTCTTTACTGGTGCTGGGACAATCTTTGGAGCTAGTGGTGGAGTAGCTGAAGCTGCACTTCGTACAGTGAGTGAAGTATTGGAGAAAAAACCACTGGAGAAATTGGAGTTTGAAATTCTTCGTGGAGCAGATTTTAAAGATTCAACAGGAACCATCAAAGAAGCAACTGTTACGATTGCAGGTAATAAATTAAACGTAGCGGTAGTTCATGGTGGGGCTGCAATAAAAGAAATGTATGCACGAATCAAAAGTGGTAAAAAACAATATCACTTTATTGAATTTATGGGTTGTCCAGGTGGTTGTGTGAATGGTGGCGGAATGCCAATTGTTCAAGACTTACCGATGCATGAAGTCATCAAACGTAGAGCCAATGCTTTATATGACCAAGATGCAGAATTGCCAATGCGTAAATCTCATGAAAACCCATCTGTGAAAAAAGTTTATGAAGACTTCTTAAAAGAACCAAACAGTCATGAAGCTCATAAATATTGTCATACATACTATACAAAAAAAGAATACAGAAACGAATAAGAGGTGATGAAATGATTACGGAATATAGAACATACTTAAATCCTAAAAAAGTTTATCTTCCTCTAACTGATACACAAAGCAAAATTGCCAATGTATTGGTTGAAGTCGGAGACGAAGTATTGATAGGACAAAAAGTAGCTGAAAAATATCACGGACGTGTTAAATCACCAATTTTATCGACTGTTAGTGGTGAAGTTGTTGGATTTGAAGAAAGAATGGATCGTTATGGTAAATTAACAGATCATATCGTAATTGAAAATGATCAAAAAAATAATACCATACCATATCCTACTTATTCAGAAAAAGCAACGAGTGGACAAGTTCGTAAAGTAATTTCTGAAATGGGATTAACAAAAATAGCAATTGATGGATTGTATACAGATTTACGTTTTGATGCAAAAAGTAAGTTTGTTGTTGTCAATTCCATATTTGTTAACGAACCGTTTTTATCAACTGATTATGATTTTGTAACGCAAAATAGTGAAGCCATCGCAGATGGAATTGATTTATTGAATACAGCTGCAAACGGTAAAACAGCTTATGTTATTGTAGATAAATATATGCCAGCTGAAGCGATGGAAGAACTTGGAAAAGCAATTGTAGATAAAAACATTGAACTGATTATAATTGATGCAAAAAAACTAAAAGGGCAAGACTATAAATTTATTAAGAGTTTGGTGAAAGAAACACTTCACTTTGATTTACTAGAAAATGGTGTAATTTATACACGTGTTCAAGCTGTGAAAATGATTCATGATGCAGTAAGAAATGGAACACCACCAACGACTAGACAAGTTTCACTAACTGGAGATGGATTACCTGTTAATGCTGTTTATAATGTTAGAATTGGGACATTGTTTGCTGAATTAGTAGAAGATTTAGGTTCCTATACGGAAGTAGAGAATATGACTCTTCATATTGGTTCTTTTCTTTCAGGAATCGAGTTAGAAAATGATGATTTTGCTATTACAGAATCGGTTGATGCAATCAATGTTGCAGAGTATCGACTTGTAGAAGAAGATGTATGTATTAAATGTGGTGACTGTAATGATGTTTGTCCTGCAGGAATACTACCTCAAAATATTATGGATGCAGAAATAAGAAATTTAAGTTCGAGAATCGTTGAGTTGAATACAAATGAATGTGTTGAGTGTGGGTTGTGTACGTATGTATGTCCATCAAAAATCAATGTATTAGAATGGGTGCGACGTGGTAAACGTCGTGTCGGATAGGAGACCATTATGAAATTTATTACCAAAAAACCTCCCATCGTTATGAACTCTCAACGAACTTATAAAAAATTGTTTACATTGCACTTTGCTTTAATTGTTGTAGCAATTGGAACTGTTGTTATTAAAGCTTTATCAAAGGTTCCTGAAACTGCAACATACACATCTCTTGATCTTGCTTTTAAAGCTCTAGCGATGTTGGTACTTGCTTCAGTATTCTCAGTTGTAATTGAGATATTCTATGCATTATCAGAAAAAAACACTCAGAAGTTTGAGTCATATAAAGGTTTTGTAGATCCAATCAATACGGGATTATTAATCGCTTTATTGCTTCCATCAACTACTCCGTTTTATGTTCTTGCACTAGCTGTGTTTGTTGGTGTATATATTGGTAAACTTGTATTTGGTGGATATGGATTCTATATCTTTAATCCTGCTTTGGTTGGGGTATTGTTTGCAAACATCTCTTTCAATGCACAATTGGCACTAACCAATACACCGTTAGAACTTTTAAAAAGAGCAATTGGTGGTGAATCAATTACATTTAAAACAGCTGAATTGTTTTTAGGTAATTATAATGAAATCGCAATTGGATCAACGAGTGTTATTTTACTTGCTCTAATCTTTATATATTTATTAGTGACTAGAGTGATTGATTTTAGAATTTCAGGTACTTTCTTGATAACAGTATTGGTTATTACATTTGGTGTAGGATATATTAATTTCTACGCTCCTGGTGATTTTAGTGTTGTTTTATCATATGTGCTTGTCAACATGATTACAGGATTAACTGTATTTGGTGCAGTGTTCTTGATTAGTGAATCTGTATCAAGCCCAACCACGCGTGAAACCAAGATTATATACGCAGTTGTCATTGGTGTTTTCATGATGATGGTAAGAACACTTGGATCACAAACAGAAGGACTCGTATTCGCAATCTTATTTGGGAATATGATAACGCCTTTGATCAATCGCACGGTGAAAAGAAGCAATGCAAAAATGTTAGTAAGAACCGTTATTGCATGTGTTGTTATTGTTTTACTTGTAACAGTTGCACTTGGATTAATTGTTCAAAGTCGTTTGCCTGAAGTTGCAGCAATTGTAGGAGGTGCATTTTAATGAAACATCTTAAAATTGTATTGGCACTTACCTTGGTTGTATTAGTCGCGAGTCTTGCTGTATTCTTTGTGGAAGGAATTACAACACCGATTATTGATGATTATAATTTCGAACAAGCAAATGCAGCGAAATTTACAGTGTTACCAACCCTGACATCTTCTGATGATATTACGCCGACTACAAACTATGATTTTACAGATACATCAATTACGGAGTTAATCATTGTTGAAGGGAAAGGGTATATTTATACAGCACAATTTCAAGGGTATCAATCTCAAATTACATATATGGTTGGTCTCGATCTTGAAGGAAATATAACAGGATATAAAACCTTATTACAAGGTGATACGCCTGGTCTTGGAGCAGAAATCGCAAATCCAGATTTTTATCCACAATTTGTTGGAATGTCAACAGATACAGCAGCAAGTGGAGATTTTGATGGACTTAGTGGTGCATCTGTTACCACAGGTGGATTCAAATCTTCTTTGGCAAAAGTAATGGGATTTCATAAGGTTCAGTTTGAAGGAGCAGTTGTAGAAACAGAAGCTCAAAAATTGGCTAGATGGAAACAAGAAATTACAGTTTCTGATGCAACATTTACAGATGTATCAGGTGACTATACACTTCCTTCGTTTATTACAGCTATGGAATTTGCAAATGATGGATCAACTGATGTTGCAGTAATCTACCAAGTTGCTTTCGATGGAAGAAATGATTTGATTGAATATTGGATTTCATTTGATTTAGTAACAAATGAAGTTTTAGGATTTAGAGTATTGGCACAAGCTGAAACTCCAGGTTATGGAGCAAAGATTGAAGAAGAAGCTAGATGGGAACAATTTGTTGGTTTAGGATTAGATGATGCATTAAGCAGTAATTTTGATGGTATTGCTGGTGCGACTGAAACAACAGATCCATGGAAAGCAAGTATTGAAGATATCGCTTCATTCCATCAAGCAACATTTGTTGGTTTTGAAGGTGGAGAATCAGATGCAGACAAAACGCTTCGCTTAATTGGAGAAATTTATCCTACGGCAAATACGTTTACTGATGTCACTAGAAAATATGCAGCAAATCATGATGTCCGTCGTGTATTTGAAGTATATAACGGTAGTGAATTCTTAGGAGTTGCGTACTTTGTTGAAGCAGTAGGTGCAAGTTATTCTGAACCAACCGTAAATCAATTTGTGATTGGTATCGATATGAATCGTGATTTTGTAGGATTTAGAATGTTCTATTTAGGTGATACATCGGGTATTACAGATGCATACTTAGATCCTGCATTTGGAGCAAGTTTTACAGGACAAAGTATTGATTCAGTTTACACGGTTGATAGTTATGCAGGAGCAACATTTACAGGAGCAGCTTTCAAAACTGCAATTGACACAGTTGTTGCTTTCCATAATGATAATGGAATAGGAAGACCTGACTTGATTGATACAACAAGTGGAAACATTCTTGCAGCATTCCCTGGTGCAACCAGTTATCGTAGTGTTTATCTTGATGTTCCATATTCTGGTGTGATTTATAATTTATATGAAGTATTAAATGGTAGTTCAGAAGTCATTGGATATGTGTACTATGCGCATGCTGATGGAAATGCTTCTGTGGATATTCAATTTACATATGGTGTAAACCTAGCTGGTGTGACACAACAAATCGTCATCTTAAATAATACTGAAACTTGGGCAGACGCTGAAGAATATGGTAATTATGATGGTTCGGTTGGAATCTGGCCAAATACAACTTGGTTGAATCAATTTGAAGGAGTGTCAATCCCTAGTTTAATTGCAACACCAGTTGATGCAGTCGCAGGTGTTACCAATACAACTTTCGGAATGTTAGATGCAATAGGAGTCATTGCAGAATACCATATTGACAATTCAATTGGAGGTGCAGAGTAATGGCTAAAAAGCAAAAGTCAATTAGAGAAATTTTCACAAATGGTTTGTTTAAACAAAACCCAACTTTCGTTCAATTCTTAGGGATGTGTCCAACACTTGCTGTAACAAAAAGTGTGGAAAGTGCTCTAGGAATGGGTGCTGGTGTAATCTTTGTACTAGTGATGTCGAATCTTGCTGTTTCATTGGTTCGTAATTACGTCCCAAGAGAAGTTAGAATTCCAATTTACATCGTTATTATCGCTTCACTGGTAACGATTTTAGAAATGTTAATGAGAGCATTTGCACCTGACATCGCATTATTGCTTGGTACATTCTTAAGTCTTATCGCTGTTAACTGTATCATTTTAGGTCGTGCAGAAGCATTTGCATCTAAAAACGGTCCAATCAAATCAATGGCAGATGGACTAGGAATGGCAATTGGGTTTACAGGTGGTATTACACTGATTGCTACATTTAGAGAAATCTTTGGAGCTGGAACGTTCTTGGGTATGCAAATCATTCCTGATACGTACCAAATTTCAATCTTAATTCAATCCGCTGGAGCATTCTTAGTATTTGGAATCTTGGTATCTCAAATTAATAAAATAAGAATGAACCGCGCAGACAGAAACGAGGTGGCATAAGATGGAATTAATCGCAATTGCTTTTGGCGCTATCTTTGTTAACAACGTTATATTACAACAATTTTACGGTTTATGTCCTTTCTTAGGAGTATCTACAAAAAAGAGTAGTGCTTTGTCAATGGGAATGGCAGTTACATTCGTTATTACGTTTTCAACAATTATCTCATATGCAATTTATACATACATATTGAAACCGAATGACATTACGTATTTATCTACGATTGTATTTATATTGGTTATCGCATCGTTTGTACAATTGGTAGAGATGTTTATTAAAAGATTTAGTTCATCATTGTATAGTGCATTGGGAGTCTATTTACCATTAATTACTACGAACTGTGCCGTACTTGGGGTAGCAATAGATACCACAGTAAATAGTTCTAAAATATTTGGTGGAAATGAAAACCCTACATTAATGATGGTTACAATTTATGCGTTAGGAATTTCACTTGGTTACGCTTTGGTTATCTTCTTGTTCTCCGCAATTCGTGAAGAAATGAGTGCATACCCAATTAAACGTAATTGGCAAGGAATCCCAATTGCCTTAATCACAGCCTTCATAATGGCAATGATCTTTATCGGATTTGGAGGGATTGTATAATGACAGTAGTTATCGTTCTTTCCGTTGCAGTTTCCGTTATACTGGCTTTATTGTTATCGTTCGCTTCTGTAGCACTTCATGTTGAAGAAGACCCTAGGGTGCAAGATATTGTTGATATGTTGCCAAATCAAAACTGTGGTCTTTGTGGAAACCCTGGATGTAAAGCAATGGCTGTCTCTGTGTTAAATGAAGACTCGAGACTTTCACAATGTAAACCAGGTGATCAAGAAATGCGTGAATCAATTCGTGATTATCTAAATGAACATCCGGATGCTTCTGGAGAGTACGTAAAAGTAAAAATGTAACATAAAGATGCCAATGAATATTGGCATCTTTTATTTTATGCGTTTCAGTATTTCATAATAATAAATAAAAAAAAGAGGAAAAAATTTCCTCTTTTAATATTTCATTTAATTAGTTTGCAGGAGTAGCTTGAGCCAATGCTTCATTAACTGCAGCTTCCCAGTTAGCAACACCAACTGTAACACCAGCAACACCGTCTACATCGAAGTCACCATCAACCAAAGTCCAAGTCCATTGTTGTGCTTTCACAATTGCAGCACCTAAAGCGTCTGCTTGTCCCCACCAGTCAAGTTTTCCATCTTTTAATACATAGAAGTCATCACTTGGATCTTCTGGAGTACCATTGTCGTTTAATGTATAGTTCATTGCGTAATCAGCAACTTCATAAGAACGTTTTGAGTTACAAGTTTCTTTAATACCATCCGCTGGATCAGATAAATCTTTACAGTGAATAGCATCTAAATATACGCTTACGATTTTGTTTCCAGAGATAGTAATTAAAGCGCTATATCCATTGTCGTAACCATAGAAAGTACCGTTAGTATAATTCACGATTGGTGCATGAGCAGCAGCCCATTCAGCAGCAGTTTGAGCAGTTTCAACCAACCCTAAACCTGAATCAGAAGCTTGTGCAATTGCATCATTCCATGCTAGTACAAATCCTTCTGCACCGATTGTAACACCAGCAACACCGTCATTTGATTCATCTTGATTAATTTTTAAGAAGTGGCTTGGTACGTTAACCATTGTTTTTCCTGTGAAATCAGTTTCGTTAAATGTGATTCCATCCCAACCTTGGTTTGCAACGATATATGCAGCTAACATATTAGCTTCAGCAGCCCATGTAACACCACTACCTAACGTGTAAGCATCACCTAAATCTTGTTTTGTGCTATTACCATAAACTGCATCGAATAATACTTCAGTGATTCCTCCACCTTGTCCAATAACGATAGTAACCATGTATTTACCAACAGTATCAAAACCAAAGTAAACACCAGGAGTCCATCCACCTAATGTAGAAACTTCATTCAAGTATGTTCCATCTCCAGCAACTAAGTTTAATGCAGGAGCGTCTTTACCGTAATCTGCAAATGCACCTAGGTTAATTACGTTTTCATACCCTAGATAATCTAATGCAGCTTTCACAAAACCAGCTCTTGTTCCTCCAGCGCACATTAAGAAGATTGTTTTGTCTTCATTGAATAAAGCGCGAAGTGCAGCTTCGTTTTTAATGTCTTCAGCAGCGAATGTAAAATCTCCGTCAGTTCTAACTAAAACATTTGTAGCTTCAAGATAATCAAAGAAAGGAATAAATTCGAATCCTGAGATATATCCAGATTTCATTTTGTCATCGAAATTTCTTAGGTCAACGTATTGTGCATCCGCTCTTCCTAAATATTCATCGATTTCTGATACTGTAACTGTTGTAGGAATTGAAGCTAATGTATTGTTTTCTTTAGCACATCCAGTCAAAGTTAAAGTCAGCATAATTGCAGCAACTAAAATAATTAATTTTTTCATTTTTTGTTCCTCCTAGTTTTATTTTCATCCTGTATTATTATAAAACTATGTCTTATGTTTGTCAAACAAAATGATAACAAAATAATCGCTAAACAGAGCCATTTAATACTCTTCACACACGAACTAATTCGTATAAAAAATAGTTTGCGCGTTAACTAATTATTAAAAATTATTCTTAATTAGAAAAAATATATTTTTTTATAAATAAGCTTTATATTTTTAGAATAGTGATATTATTTTGTGAAGTGTTTAGAATATTATTTATTGTGTGGTATAATATATTCATCAAAACAAATAGGTGATATCATGAAAAAAAACGATATAGTTTTAATTATTTCCCTCGCACTTTTCTCTTTGGTTAGCTTTCTTATATTGAGTATTATCTTAAATCGGTCAACCATTTCAAATGGAACTGCCACAATTTTGTATAACGATAATCCAATTTTGAAAATTCATCTGATTGATGGTTCTTATGATGTGATTGATGAGAAGTACATTGTTCATATTGACGAAACGAAGTATTTGTATACTGTTGAGGGCACAAATGGTGATGTTGTAATTGAGTATAAAGATAATCGTGTTCGCGTGATTGATGAAATTTCTCCACAAAACATATGTCAAGCACAAGGGTGGAGTTCTTCCCCATTAACGCCCATTACTTGTTTACCAAATAATGTTATAATAATAATAGAAGCTCCAAAATCTGATGAAGATCCTGATGTGATTACTGGATAGGAGGAAATAATGGATACTACATATTTATTTATTGTTGAGTTCTTTTTTTACTTCGTGATTTTTGCGGTTGTTTTTCAAGCATTTAACGCAATTGATTTATCAAAAATTTTTAAGAAAAATCATACGTGGCAGATCCAAATTATTTATATTTTTTCTGCGATTGCTTTTTCTTACTTAGTTGTCAAAGCATTGATGAACTTGATTTCTTTGTCACTAGGCATTTTTCAATAAAAAAGAGCTTGGCTCTTTTTTTATTGGATAAAATAAATTCTTGTTTGTGCTAAAAGAAGTGAAAAAAACCACTGACATAAAGACAGCGGTTTAAAGGAAAATTTGAAGTTAGAAATGGTGTTTCAACTCCCAAACAAAATACTCTATTTTGATAGTCTATTTAAATGGATGATCATCAAACATTATTCTTGGAAAGAAGAAAATTGTTTGATGATATTGATACTTGCGATTCCTTTGGTTGATTCGATTAGTTTATCACTAATGTTTGCGACTTCAGTTTCTAATACTGTTAGGTAGTAACTGACATCATTTTTATATTGTGTATCTGTGATTACATAGTTGTCTCTTAAAAATTTTTCCACCTGTCCGATAGAATCAAACGGAATTGTTATTTCAAGATTAATTAGATTTTTAAGTGTGCTGAATGTTGCATTTTCTATTCCGTTGGTGCAACTTTTAACGTATGCTCGAATGAGTCCACCTGCTCCTAATTTCGTACCACCAAAATATCGAACTGAGACGTTTAATACATTGGTTAAGTCGTTTTTTTTCAAGACATCAAGCATCGGATAACCAGCAGTTTTACTTGGTTCGCCATCATCGCTACATTTTTGATGTTCTTGATTTAATCCGATGATGTAGGCATATGTGTGATGATTGGCATCATAATGTTTTTTACGGATAGATTGTAAGATATTTGGAACTTCATCAACGTTTGAGACGGGAACTAAATAGTTGATAAATTTACTTTTGTTAATTTCGATTGAAGTAATCACTTCATTTTTTATACTTTTCATGGTATCACCCATTTCATTATATCATAGTTCACTGATTTCAAAAATAAAGTGATATCTTGTGGAATATTTCTTATTTTTATAGTATAATTTTTTTGGTGATTTAGATGAATGATTATATCGAAAAAGGAATATCAGTATTAAAAACATTGGAAGAAAATGGATATCAAGCGTACTTTGTTGGTGGTTTTGTGCGCGATTATTTGCTTGGAATTGACTCAGGGGATATTGACATTACGACAGATGCGACTCCAGATGCAGTATCAAATATATTCGCTAGAGTGAAAGAAACAGGAAAGAAGTATGGAACCGTCACTGTTTTATTGGATGATTTTTCATACGAAGTAACAACCTTTCGAACTGACGGTGTATATCTTGATTCTCGTCATCCTCAAGATATTGAATATGCGAACACGTTATTGGAAGATTTAAAAAGACGAGATTTTACCATCAATGCGATTGTGATGGATAAGAATCAAGTTATACACGACTATTTTGACTGTGGTGCCGATTTAAAAAGAAAGTTAATTAGAACCATCGGAAATCCAGTAGAACGTTTTAACGAAGATTCATTGCGTATATTGCGAGCTTTTCGTTTTATGAGTAAACTAGGGTTTGCTTTGGATCTTGAAACCAAGGCAGCAATTGAAAAAGAACGAGGTAAAATTGCAACGATTTCCATTGAAAGAGTCATGGTAGAACTAGATAAAATCTTCCGTGGTGATTATTGGAATATGGCAGTGAAAAGCATGATTGAAACCGGTGTCGCACAACAACTCTATGGTCTAGAAAAAGGACTGGTTTACCTTCAAGATAAACAGATAAAATTAATGCCACTTGAAGTTTTTATGATTTGTTTTATATTAGATGATATTCATGATATATGGCGTTTCTCAAACAAGCATAAGAATTTAATCATTCAAGTGATTGAACTTCACGAAGTAACAAAAGAAGATATTTTTAATCAGTTTATTGTTTTTGTGAATGGACTTGAAGTATGTTTGATGACAAATAAAATAAATGTAATATTAGGCTACCCTGATCAAGAAAAACACATTCGAGAGCTTGATGCTAACTTGCCAATTAAAGATGTATGTGATTTGGTTTTCAAAGGGCAAGATATTTTATGGTTGACACCGTTAAAGAAAAAATCAGTGATTGGTGTTATTATTGATGATATCAAGTATAATGTAATTATGGGAACTTTACCAAATGAATATGAAGCATTAAAAGAATTTGCATTTCAGCGAATCAAAGAATTAAATATAGAAATGGGAGAACAAAATGAGTAAATTTTATTCTTATCTAGACGATTTTAATTTAATCACAATTATTGTACCCTTAAAATATAGAGATGACTTTACATCGTATTTTAAAGTGATTGGGAATGATGAAGAAATTGATTTGGAGATTGTATCAAGTGAATTAATCGGTGCTGAAAGAAAATATATTACAAAATTTGATGGGTATATTTTACTGAATCACATGTATTTTATTTATGATGATAGAAATGAGACAAGTGAACTTTTTACTGGAAAAATCGTTCGAACTGAACTTTTTGATGACATCTATTTTTATGAACCAACTGATTTGGGATCTTCTTACCGTCGTGATCGTACGAAATTTAAGATTTGGACCCCTACAGCGAAATACATGAAGTTAGAAATCATTGATAAAAAAGGGAATCAAGAAATCATTGATATGGATTACGACAATCAAGGTGTTTGGTATTTACGCCTACATGGAAACTATGAAGGTTGCCGTTATCGTTATATTTCATATGTGAATGGAAAGGAACATACTTTTATTGATCCTTATGCCATTAGTAGTAATGCGAATGCAGAATACAGTTATGTAGTGGATCATTCTAAATTATACAAAATGAAGTATCAAAGACCAAAATTTAGTGGTTCGATGAATGACGCTGTGATATATGAAACGCATGTTCGTGATTTTACAATTGATAAATCAATTCATGCGAAATATCCTGGTAAATATAAAAGCTTCACGGAACACAATTTAAAAACACCAAAAGGAAACAGTGCTGGATTCGATTATATTACGGAATTAGGTATTACCCATGTTCAATTATTGCCAGTTTTTGACTTTGGTGGTGTGGATGAATTGAACCCAGATAAACTATATAACTGGGGATATAATCCGGAACAATATAATGTTCCTGAGGGATGGTATAGTACAGATCCGAATGACCCTTATAAGAGGATTAATGAATTAAGAGAATTGGTTGATAATCTACACAAAAAGAATTTAAGAGTGGTCATGGATGTCGTATTTAATCACGTTTATAATCACGAAGTATTTCCATTTGAAAAGATAGTCCCAGGGTATGCTTATCGTTTTGATGAACAAGGATTATTAACAGATTCAAGTGGTTGTGGAAACGACCTTGCATCGGAACGTAAGATGGTACGCAAATTTATTATTGATGCGGTAATGTATTGGGCTCGTGAATTTAAAATGGATGGATTCCGTTTTGATTTAATGGGATTAACAGATATCAAAACAATGAATACCCTACGACAAAAACTAGATCGATATAGAAGTGACATTATTGTGTATGGTGAGGGTTGGAAAATGCCAACTAGTTTACCGTATGAAAGAACAGCGCATATGTTTAATAAGCATTTACTGTTTAATATTGGGCATTTTAATGACAAAACCAGAGAAAGCATTAAAGGAGCTACCTTCCAAGCAAAACAAAAAGGTTATGCACT
>JAFGXW010000024.1 GCA_016936415.1 Bacilli bacterium
AATCTTTTCTTTTGGTACTTTGTACTTGGTAAATATATTTTCCAAGACTTCAGAATAATTTTTGTAATGAAATTTTAAATAACTGTATTGTCCTTCTTCTAAGATTCTTGATCGTTTTCTTACATTTGAGAATAGACTTTCTTCATCACGAATAAGAACGACGTGCAAGTCTAAATCTGGCAATAACTTCATATGAGCATCGGCGATTTTGTATGTTAAATCGACTTCAAATTCAGTCATAACTTTTTCTCTCTTTAACAATTCTGTAAAGACAAGATTGGAAAACATGGTTGAATCACATATTAAGAATTTCTCATCTTTTGTCTCCCACATTGAAAGAAATAATTCCCCATAGAATGCATTTTGACTTATCAAAGCAAAACGTTCTTTATCTGCATAAAAAAGAGGTAAAAATGGGCTACTTTCAACGGGTTCTTTTACCAAGGGAACATTGTAATATGAAGACAACAGATGCGCTAATGTTGATTTTCCGCTTCCAATAGGGCCGATTATTCCAATTCTCATTTAATTCACCTCAATATTTTTATGTTTTAATTATACATTTTTATAAAAAATTAGTCAAAACAATGATAGGATTTATTTCATTAAAATAATACGTAAACTAGAATTTCAATGATATAAAAAATAAATGATAGTATGTTAATAATCGTTAATGATTCGTGAAAATATCTGTAAATGATATTGACAAAAAGAAAGGTAGTTGTATAATACAAGTGTGCATATGCCCATATATATTGTTTTGCAAATACCTATTTTAAATTAAAGGACCATGCGCAGAAGGAGAAAATATGAAAAAGGAAATTATTGTTATTGGTGGAAGTGCAGCTGGATTAGTTGCGGCTACCACAGCAAAATCGAATCACCCCGATAAATCAGTTTTATTAATTAGAAAGGAAGAGACCGTATTAATTCCTTGTGGGATACCATATATCTTTGGGACATTGGCATCTTCAGATGAAGATATTTTACCAGACGGTGGATTAATTAACGCTGGTGTTGAAATTATGGTTGGTACAGTTGACCTTGTAAATCCTGAAGAACACACTGTTACTCTAGAAAACGGTGATACGTTTACTTATGAGAAATTAATTATGGCTACAGGTTCTACTCCATTTGTTCCAGATTTCATTGAAGGAACTGATTTAGAAAATGTGTTTGTAATTCCCAAAAACAAAACATATTTGGATATCGCGAAGAAACATTTAGATAATGCCAAAAACATTGCAGTTATTGGTGCTGGATTTATTGGTGTTGAACTTTCTGATGAACTAGCTAAAGCTGGAAAGAATGTTACTTTGATTGAAGCACAAGAAGATATTCTGTGTTGTGCATTTGACACTGAATCATGTAAAATTGCAGAATCGATTTTAGTAGAACGTGGTGTCAAAGTGATGACATCAACATATGTGAAAAAACTAGTCGGACCTAAAACTGTTAAACAAATTCAATTTGCTTCTGGAGATACATTAGACGTTGATGCTGTGATCTTGTCTATTGGTTACCGTGCAAATGTTGAACTTGCAAAAAAATCTGGTATCAGTGTAAATAAACAGGGTGCTATTAAAGTTGATGCATACATGAGAACACATCAACAAGATATTTTTGCTTGTGGAGATTGTGCTCAAAAACGTGATTTTGTTACAGGTAAAATCATTAATGTAATGCTTGCATCTACAGCTTGTGCAGAAGCAAGAGTAGCTGGAATGAATTTATATGAACTAAGTACCATTAAAAAATTCAATGGAACAATTGGAATATATTCTACTAATATTGGAAAAACTTCTTTTGGTGTTGCAGGAATCACTGAAAAAAGAGCAGCAGCGGAAGGGTTTAATATTGTATCAGCAACATTTAAAGGAATGGACCGTCATCCTGGAAAATTAAATCAACCTCATTACCAATCTGTGAAACTTGTCGTTAATAAAACAACAGGAATCATTATGGGTGGAGAAGTAATTGGAGGTAATTCAATCGGTGAACTTACCAATGTTCTAGGATTTATCATTCAAAACAATATGACGGTTACTGATGTACTTGTTTCACAAATTGGAACACAACCGATGTTAACTGCTTCTCCAGCTAAATATCCACTAATTGAAGCTGCAGAGATGGTTTCAAGAAAAATGAGAAAATAATACGATATAGTATAGTGGTTAAAACAAAGAAAACGTATTTTAGATTATTCTAATATAGGTTTTCTTTTTTTGTTGAATTTTTGACGATGAATGATGACAATATCAATTTTGATTATGAAACTAAATGTAACTGTGATAAAATTAAAAAAAAGGATAAGGAGACTATAATGAAAAAATTGATAATGGTTTTGACACTATTCATTGTTATTGCTATGACTGCTTGTGGTAATGATGATACCAATGATGATAACACGGATGGCAAAGTAGATGGTTCTAACACAGTTTGTGAGTTAGGAGAAGTTTACATAGGAGAACAATGTGTTGTTCCAACACCGCAGCAAATTGATTATGCCGTTTCAGAATCTTTAAATTTTGAATTAACGGGATATGATTTAGAGTATCATTATTTTGTCATTCAGATTGTTACCTTTGTTTCTGGAGACATGGGTACATATAAACTTGAATATTATAAAATAGGAGACGATAACCCTTATTATGAAGAAGGTTTATTTACTTCTGGAATGGGATATACATTGGAGAGAGATGATAATCCAAATGGGGCAAATATATGGGAGCTTCGCAGTACAGGAGGCGGAATATATTTGTATAGTGTTTGGCATTGGGAATCAATAGATAATAATGTGCAAACGGTTTATGACAATTTTGAGCCAATGACTTTTGCGTTTATAAGCAAATAAGATTATTTTGAAAGAACTAGGTGTAATAATATGAACAAAAGAATGTTTTTATATGTTGGGAGTATATTTGTCTTGTTAATCATTTCTGTATTTCCAGTGAGTATATTGATGTCACCAATGATGACACCTTTTGAATATCTTCAAACAAAACCATTTATAGATATATTTGGGGTTACTTTGATTGTTCCTTCGTCTACTTTGATTGTCTATTTGTTAGGAATAATTACAATATTGATTGGGATGAAACTCAGTCATTTTGATGAGAAATACAAAAAATACTGGGGAATATCATTAATTATTTGGGGTGTTGGAACATTACTAGCTGGGACAAGTTATCAAGGTTTGGGGTATGAGTTAAAATGCTCTAACCAAGATTATTGTTTATTTACAAGCTGGTTTGAACTTAGTTATTTATACGGTACGGCTTTGAGTATTACAATAATGGCGTTTGCTGTTTCAATTCAATCCTTAAACAAGAAATATTTACACAAATACAATCAAATAGCAATTATTGGATTTGTCTTGTATACTGTATCTTTGATTTCAGGTATTTTCTTTGAGATAAAGTTGTTGATTACATATGAATGGTTTTTAATATTCTTCTTACCTTATTTTATTTCATTTATGAGTATAAATGTAGGTAGTAATCATCAATTAAAGAACCCACTAGATCGAGGACTCATACTGGTATGGGTATTTATGCTTTTGATTAATATTGCATACTTCATCTACTTCTTAGGCGGTATAGGAGAGTTGATCTATGAAAATTATGGTATTTGGTTTTCTGCGAATGATGTACTTCACATTGGATTGATTGGGTGGATGTATTACATTTATAAAGTTGTAAAAAGATGAAAGAATCGTAAAGTGAATATCAAACATTATGCAGTTTTCCACAACCAAAACTTTTTTTGATTGAGGCGTTTCTTTTGAAATTAGTCTGGTGTATAATTGAGATATATTAAGGAGGGATACCTTGTTGAAAAAAATAAAAGCACGTTTATTAAAAGCCAGAAGTATTGTAAGTATTAAAACATATAAGCGACCTATGTTGTTTGTAATAATGTTAATGGTGCTCATTAATATTATTATTTTATGTGTTGCTGCTGTGATTGCTCTTTTTATCGATGATTCATATTCTGGGTTTATCGATGCATTTGCAAATGGAAGTTTAAAATGGCTATTGACACCAAACGCAGTACTAGATATCGAAAATCCAAACACGCTGTTTTTGGCTGCCATCGTATTAGTAGTTGGAATGGTTCTTTTCAGTGGAACCATAATCGCTTTGACAACGAATTTAATTAAGGAATATTTTCAAAAAAAGAAAAGCGGATCAGGGAAAATTTTTCTAAGCAATCACATTGTAATATTGAATTGGAATAATAAGGTTCCTGAGTTAGTCGCAGACTTATTGAATGTTGAAGATGCTGATGTTACTCTGATGATATTAGCTGATGTGGAAAAAGAATATGCTGAAAAACAAATATTTAATGCTGTCTATAAAATGGGGAAAAGCAGTAAGGAATTATCAAATTTAAATGTGCTTGTTAAAAAAGGTGATCCTTTGGTTGCTTCTGATCTATCAGATATTTCAATTGAAGAAGCTATCACGGTTATCATTATGAATAAAGGTACATATGAAGAAGTAACAAAGGATATGTCAAAAAGTGATTTAAATGTAATTAAGACGATTTTGAATATTGGTAGAATTGATTTTAATAACAATCCGCCAATCGTTGCTGAGATAAAAAGAATCGAAACAAAAGAAAAAATATTTACCATGGCGAGAGTAGTTGAAACCTTAAAAGGACACACTTTGCTCCCAATTTGTTTTGATCGAAGACTTGGACAAATCATTGCTCAAACAATAATTCATAATTTAATGGAAGATGTTTATTTATCTCTATTCTCATTCGAAGGTTCAGAAGTATACAATCTTAAAAATACTACATTTGAGGAATGTTTGAATCGTTATTCTGACGCAGTTCCATTGGCGAGAAATGGTGAAGATTTGTTTGTGTTGTCGCTAGATAATAAGAAAATGCATAAGACTTCAAATGCTGAAATTGAAGTCAAATCGTTGAAAACGATACATTTTCAAGAAGTTACAAACCAAGAGGTTTATTTAATTGGCAAGAATAACAAACTTGAGTTTATCCAATCTGCATTTAATGAGTATAAACAATTGTATAATACAGATTTTTCTTCTAAATGGATTTCCGATAATGAGATTGATTCATTCATTGATGAAATAAACGAATCACACAATCCCATTACCATCGTCCTCTTAAGTGATGAAAATCAAATAGATGATAGTTTAGATGCTAACGTCATCAATAGTTTAATTTATTTAGAGGGAAGAATAACAAGAAAAGATGTCAATATTATAGTTGAACTTCTTGATCCGAAAAACGATAGTATTATTAAGGATTTCAATATTAATAATACGATTATATCGAATAAGATTATTTCTCTATTGCTCAGTAAACTAGCATTAATTGAAGATACAGGTTCGTTTTATGAAAGTCTTCTTACCTTTAGCATAGATGGAGATGAAGATGATCAAGAAATCATCATTAAGAAAGCAAATGAAATGTTCAACGAGAAGTTCCCGCTACAATTTTCAAATAAAAAGTCATTCATCGTTTCAACATATGAATCCTTTCAAAAGAAAATTATCCCATTTGGATATTTTAGAGATAATGTATTACATATTTTATCTGAAGAACTACATAAAAACGAGGATTTTAAAATTCAAGAGACTGATTTTATTGTTTTAATGAAAATATAAAAAATAACGATACTGTTTCTTGAATAGTGTCGTTATTTTTTTATAAATATACAAGTAGATGTTATGTATATACAATGTAGAACCCAACCATATTAATGTTATAATGTTTCTAGGGAACAAATATCTTATCAATTGTTGCTCGGTAGTTGTTTCATTGATTTTGAAAATGATATATCTTCTCCATACTCATGTTCTTGGCATAAAAATATTCCAATGAATTTGTTTTTATATATAATTAAATATGTAGCAAGATTCGGGAAATCAAATGAACTGAATACTTGTTTTGTACACATTATAACTTCACACTTATGATAGATTTTAAAAGGACACTTTTTTTACAAAGGTGTCCTTTTAATAATTAGTTAGTACTGGTTATGTATGTTGTGATTTCTTTAAATAAAGTATGAAATTCAGAATTCTTTTTATAAAATACTGGCGGTGTTCCTATCGGGCACATAATTGTGTGTTTCCCTTTATTAAATTCCTCGCCAGTAAATAGATGAATCCATCCGTCAGACAGAATATCAACTTCCATTTTGTTTTTCTTTTTGGATAGTACAGGGCATACATACAAATCACTACCAAGAAGATATGTAGATTCTGAAAAGTGATTATAATACATAAAGACCGGTCTAATCATTGGATAATGGTTCATTTGATATTCATCTTCTATGGACTTTAGATACGGTTTTAATAATACGTGAATTGTTGAAAATTTAGCTGTTGCTATCATCGTTTCACTATCGGAATAACTTTGAACATTAGACCAAGGTTTATTACCCTCGTGAGATCTTAACACAGGTGAAAAAGTATTCATTTCTAGCCATCTTAGATATAACTCTTTTGACCTTGTGATTCCAGGAACTGTAGTATATCCACCAACATCGGAATGTGATATTCCAACACCAGATAGAGATAAGGATAGTGCTGCCCTAACCACCGATCTCATACCGAAGTCATCAGTAAAGTCAACATGTTGATCACCATTCCAAATCATAGTACTATACTTTGCGTTGTTGGAGTAACCAGCACGATTAAAGAAAAACGCTTTGGATACTAGATTATTCTCTTCTAAAACTTCTCTGTTTAGTTTTATCCAAATGTCTGGCCACATATTGTGAAGTTCTTCACCACTTCCAGAATACAATTTGCATTTTGTTGGTAAATATTCACCAAAATCTGCCATCCAACCCATTATTCCTAAATCAAGATAATTCTCTTTGATTATTTTTTTGAACCACTGGTAGGCTGCTGGATTTGTTAAATCTACAATCCCAAATTGAAATGACGTCGCTTGCGTAAGGAAAATTTCATCATTTTCATCTTTTACCAGATAGTCTTTTTCTTTTGCAAACTGAAACATGCTTTCATTGGCGTTTAGATAGGGATTAATATAAGAAAGAAACTGAATTCCCTGATTATTCCATTTTTGAATTGTCTCTTTCAAATTAGGATAGAGCAACTCATCTACAGACCAATTCCATAACACTTGTTTCCCGAAATATGTAAATAATTCCCCACACCAATCTTGAGACCAAACACCATTAATTTTTGCTCCATAGTTCAAGAGTGAAGTCATAATATTGTTTACAGTTTCAGTACCCCCTTGGATTCCAAGGATCATGCCGTCATAAATCCAATCTGGTAATTTTGGCATTATGCCATGAAATTGACAAAGTTTAGAACTAGTATCCAGTAAAGATTCTTGAAAGGAAAGAACCATTTCCTTCACTGGACTGACAAATGTGATTTCATGACACAACTTGTCTCGAAAATCAAATGTCCCATATCCTGATGATTCGATATGACAAAAATAATGATTACTTGAAATAAACGATGGGATGACAAAATATGTTTTATACTCTTCAAATTTCCATTTTTTTGGCTTGATTTTAAGCATTCTTCTAATTATTTTATTATATATTTGTTTTCTTGTGATATGTTCTTCAACCCAGTTCTTAACTAGGTGTCCTCTAAGGTTTAATGATGTAAAATGCTCGCCTAAGCCATATATTTTTTCTGTTTCATCTGCGATCAATTTGATTTTGATTGGTTTATCTGATTCGAGAAATTTAATATGAGTGTTACCATCAATCACTACAATATCCAAAGTAAAACAATCGAAAATGATTTGATTGGTGTTCATTTTTATGAATTTACAAGGTGAATAAACTGTATCGTCATGTATCTGGAATTCACCTTTATCCATGTGAATATCCAACGCCTTTTCACCTATGTAAAAAGCTGGGTTATCAATGGTATGCCTTATAATTGGTTTTGTGTTATGTTGCAGCTCAAAACCGTTTTCCACTAAAACAATATTCATGCTTACTCAGCC
>JAFGXW010000025.1 GCA_016936415.1 Bacilli bacterium
AATCTTGATAGCGCAATTTGATTTTGATTGTTCAAACGAGCAATGTATTGGATCAATTCTAATTGATCTGGAACTGCCAATTCCGCTCCACCTGAAGGCGTAGGAGCACGTAAATCAGAAACAAAATCACTAATTGTAAAATCAGTTTCATGACCAACACTTGAAATGACAGGGATTTTTGATTTAAATATTTCATAAGCCACTATTTCTTCATTAAATGGCCAAAGGTCTTCAATTCCTCCACCACCACGTCCGAGAATGATTACATCAACTAAATTATCATCATTTACTTTTTTTAATTGTTCTACAATTGAATCCTTCGCATACTCACCCTGGACTAATGTCGGATAAACAATAATATTTGCCAAGGGAAAGCGTCGATTCACAATATGAATAATATCTTTCACTGCAGCCCCGGTTGGACTAGTTAAAACCCCAATTGCTTTTGGGAAACGAGGGATTTGTTTTTTATGTCTTTGATCAAACAAACCTTCTCCTTCAAGTTTCTTCTTTAGTTGCTCATAGGCAACAAAAAGATTTCCAAGACCATCCACACTCATTTTATTAACATATATTTGGTAGTTCCCACTCGCTTCATAGACACTGACAGAACCTTCAACCAAAACACTCATTCCATCTTCAGGACGAAACTGTACTTTACCTGCGTTTCCTGCGAACATAATTGCACTAATTTGTGCTTTTTCATCCTTCAGTGTAAAGTAAAAATGGCCCCTAGAATGAGCTTTGAAGTTAGAAATTTCGCCTTTCAAAAGCACATTTTTTAAATGTGCATCATTATCGAATTTATATTTTAAGTATTTGGTTAGTGCATAAACACTTAAGTGTTTTTTTTCTTCCATAAAATCCCTACTTTTTTAAGTATATTTTAATGTTATCAAGCACTTTATTAATAAATCCAACCGTTTTATTGTCACCTTCATCAGAATATTTCCTAGTCAAATTTAACGCTTCATTGATGACAATCTCAAACGGTGTACTCGTATAATATAATTCATACACAGCAAAACGCATAATCGCTCTATCGACAAAACTCAAACGATTTAATTTCCATTTTTGTAAATTAACTACCAGAATTTCATCAATTTTATCCTTATGTTCAATCACTCCGAGAACCGATTCTCGCACGTATTCTACAACTTCTTCCAACTCTGGATTTTCAGTAGTAATATCAAAAGCGTAAAGTAATTTAATAATTTCTTCTCTTTGTTCTTTTCTCGTTAAATCTTTATTTTCATCCATATTGGTTACCTCGTATTATATATATATTAAAATATAACATATTATAGGCAAAATAAAAAGCAAAATCACTTGATTTTGCTTGTTATATGAATTCAGGTCTGTAATTAGTTTGAAGATTTTGCAGCGCTCAATAATTGGTTTAGACGATTGAATCTTTCATCGCTGATAAAACGATACATTACACGGTTTGTTCCTTCAGGGAATGGATAGTAATTTTCAATATTATATCCATATTCATCTGTAGCCAATAAGTCAAATACTTCTTGAATAACAGGACAATATCCAACATACTCTGCATTTGCAGTCGCAACATCAAATCCTAAGAAGAAATTAATGAATTCGTGAGCCAATTCAACGTTTTCACTAATGGTTGGAATAACAAATGAATCAATCCAGATATTTGTAATATCAGGTACAAAGTAATTAAAGTTAATTCTTGTTCCTTCTTCATCTGCAGCGTAATATTCATCTAGGTAATCACCTGAATAAACTAGCGCCAAATCTAAATTTTCAGTGATGACTAATTTTTTAAGGTTTTCTTCTGCATATAAGTCAAATCCAGCGTTGATCATTGCTGCTTCTGCTTCATCAATTTCACTTGCTACATTGGTATTCACATTATATCCCAAATACATAAATGCTGCAGCTGCAGAATCTCTAGCAGAGTCATACATTCCAACTTTGTAATCATTTGGTTCAAACATAATATCCCAACCAGTTAAGTCTGCTTCATCCACAGTATCAATGTTGTAAAGAATCCCAATTGTTCCCCAAAAATATGGGACCATATATGGCGCATATGCTTCATTTTCATACATTGCTTTTGCATCATCCATAATGCTAACTTCATCTAGTGCTGGCAATAAATCAAAATCAATCTCATTCAACAATCCTTGTTGTCTTAATTTATCAACCATAAAGTCACTTGGAAATACAATGTCATATTTTGTAGTCGCAGATTTGATTCGAACTTCCATCTCTTCATTCGAACCAACTTCATCATATACGACTTTAACATTAAATTCATCTTCAAACTGAGCTACCAAATCCATATCCATGTATTCACCCCAGTTTAATACATAAAGTGTTTCTTTGCTGCCACTACATCCAGCAAGAACCAACACCAATAACAATGTTACAAATACTGATAATAATTTTTTCATACTTTCATCTCCTTTAATCTTCTTTTTATTTTAATTGATTTGTTATTATTCAAACGATTTACAACAGTTAATATGGTAATTGTGATAAAAATAACCAAAGTGTTATAAGCATAAACTGCAGGACTAAAATTTCTTCTTCCCAATCTAGAATAAATCCATAAACTTACATTTTGAAACCCATTACCTGTCGTAAAATAACTAATGACGAAATCGTCAATACTCATGGTGAATGCAATCAATGCACCAGCAATAATTCCCGTTTTTATCGATGGGATTATGACTTTATAAATTGCTTGAAATCGATTGCAACCTAGATCAAGTGCTGCATCAAATAAGTTCTCATCCAATTCTTTTAACTTGGGCATTACAGTTAATACAACAAACGGAGTACTAAAGAATATGTGTCCCATTAACATGGTTCCCATTCCAAAAGAAAGTGGCAACAAACTAAATACTAACATCAAACTTATCCCAGTAACGATATCTGGATTAATAACTGGAACATTGTTTAAAATCATCATTCTTACACGCATGTTCTTTTTTAAACTATTGATTCCGATCGCAGTCAATGTTCCAATAATGGTTGCAATTAAGGTACTTAATACTGCAACACTTATTGTGTTAATGATCGCTTCTAATAATCTATCATCTTTGAAAATTTCGATGTACCATCTAAAACTAAATCCCACAAATGTATAATCTTTTGTCGAATCATTAAACGACAATAAAGTAATTACAAAAATCGGAAAATATATCACAATAAATGCCAAAGAGGTAATCGAAAACAATGTAATATTCCCAAACTTTTTCATATTAATGTTTCCCCCTCTTTATCAAATTTAATAATCAAGATAAACAAGAAGATAATAATAACCATTAATATAATACTAATCAAACTACCTGCATTTATATTCGCTGTCTTCATGAAATAATCTTCAATAATATTTCCAATCAACAACGTTTTCCCACCACTCAATCTTTCTGGTAAAGCAAAGGCAGTCATCGAAGGTAAGAAGGTCATAATTGTCCCGCTAACCACACCCGTTAAGGATAATGGTAATATCACTTTGAAGAATGTTTTGATATTGTTTGCACCCAAGTCTTTTGCTGCCTCAATTAAAGATTTATCCATTTTTTCAAGCACACTATAAATCGGTAAAACCATAAATGGTAAATACATCGAAGTCATCCCAATTAAGATAGCTGTATCTGTTCCAATCAAATCAAAACTGAGTCCAAACATATTTAAGATTGATTTTGGGAAAAACAATTTTTCCCAAGCAATAATTCGAAGTAGCATATTGCTCCAAACAGGAATAATTAATAATGAAACAAAGAACGTTTTATTTGAACTTTTAATATTCGCCAAATAATATGCAACAGGATACCCAATTAAAAAACAAATAGCTGTCGCAGCCAAACTCAATCGAATACTATTTTTCGCAGCCACTTGAACTTCTGGTCTAGAGAAAATACTAAATGCATCTAGATTAAATGTAAAAGATCCAAGTGTATAGATATCTAAATTCGATAAACTCAAAATCAAAATTAAAATGGTTGGTATCAAAACAAGCAGTGTCATCCAAATGAAATATGGTAATGCTAATTTATTTAATTTACTCATTGCTTTTACTCATAACATGTATTTCATCAGGGTCAAAATTCAAAGATACTTTATCACCAATTGCTTGTTTATCTGTCGAATGAACAACATACTCTTTTCCGTGCACATCAATACTGATTTCATAATGAACACCTTTAAACGTAATATCCGTAACGACACCATTGATTTTATCTGCTTTTTGAGCCTCTAATACGATATCTTCGGGTCTAATTACAATATCAACCGCTTCGTTTGGCTCAAAACCTTTATCAACACAATCAAATGTAATGCCCTCAAATTCGACGACAAAATCCTTTTTCATGATTCCATCAACGATATTGCTTTCGCCAATAAACATAGCTGTAAACTTATTTTCAGGCTCATTATAAATGTCTTCTGGCGTTCCAATTTGTTGAATTAATCCACCATTCATAACGACAACAGTATCACTCATTGTTAATGCTTCTTCTTGATCATGTGTTACAAATACAAAACTAATTCCAAGAGCTCTTTGCATTTCTTTTAACTCATATTGCATTTCTTGACGAAGTTTTAAATCGAGTGCTCCAAGCGGCTCATCTAGCAACAATAATTTGGGTTTGTTCACAATTGCTCTAGCAATGGCAACACGTTGTTGTTGTCCTCCGCTTAATGTATTGATATTTCTTGTTTCAAATCCACTTAATTTAACCAATTTCAAAGCTTTCATTACTTCTTCTTGAATTTGGTCTTTCGGCATTTTATTAATTCTCAATCCAAATGCAATGTTTTCAAAAACATTTAGATGAGGAAATAACGCATACTTTTGAAAAACGGTATTAATCGGTCTCTCGTAAGGTGGCATACTTTCTAATGTTTTATTTTCAAACGTAATCACACCAGAATCAGCAGTTTCAAACCCACCAATTAAACGCAAAAGAGTTGTTTTACCACAACCACTAGGTCCAAGTAAAGTAACAAACTCATTTTCTTTGATATATAGATTGATACTATCTAAAACAAGGTTATCATCAAAAGATTTTGATAAATTTGTAATTTCCACTAATTTTTTTGCCATATCATCTAGCCTCCTAAACATCGTGTTTAATTATGATAAACAGTACCAATAAAAAAAATACAAAACTGCGAATTGAGTTTAGTATAACTATACTGAATGTCAAACAATAATAAACTATTGCAAATATATTATATATAATATAAACAGAATGTCAAACGTTTTATGTAATATTTTTTAAACAGTCCTCCTAGTCAAAATTACAATA
>JAFGXW010000119.1 GCA_016936415.1 Bacilli bacterium
AAAATTCAAACAATCGGTGTGGAATAAAATTCGCACAGAAGAAATTGGGTATATTTTTCAAAATTATTATTTATTACCAAATTTAACAGTATTTGAAAATGTGGCTGTGTCACTTAAATTAATTGGAATTATTGATCCAAAAGAAATCGAAGAACGTGTACATTACATGCTTAAAACCACTGGAATGTATAATTTTAGAAAGCGAAAAGCATCACAACTTTCTGGAGGGCAAAAACAAAGAGTAGCAATTGCGCGAGCACTCGTGAAAAATCCACGTGTTGTTATCGCCGATGAACCCACAGGAAATCTTGACTCTAAAAACACCGTTGAGATCATGAACATTATTAAGAAGATTTCACTACAAAGACTCGTTATTTTAGTTACACATGAAAAGGATATTGCTAACTTTTATGGTGATCATATTATTACGATAAAAGATGGAGAAATTATTAGTGATGTCAAAAATACACCAGTAGATTCTTATGATGTTGAGGATCAAGACGTATTTTATTTGAAAGACTTCAAATATAAGGAAGAAAAAGATAATATTAAATACTATCAAGATAAGGACTCAGTCAATTTACCAAATGATGTTAAAATTTCGTTGATATATCGAAACGATACATTATTTTTAGATGTTCAAGGGGCGATAAAGAAAGTTAAGTTAATCACAAAAGACTCCGGAATTGAATTGAAAGACGAGTCTTATCAAACACAATTAAAAGATGATTTTCTAAAAACAGAGTTTGATATGACAATTTTAGATCATAAAACATTGTCTAAAAGAAAAGGGAGAGTGTTGTCTTTCACAGATAATATAAAAGACTCTTTACTTAGAATAATGAGATTAGGTAAAGTTGGGAAAGTGATGCTTGCAGGGTTTATGCTTGCCGGTATGATTACTGCAGTTTCAGTTTCTGTCTTAGGTAATAGTTTATATAATAAAGAAGTATTTGTATCACAAGATATAAATTATATTACTTTTTACAAAAATCGGATGAATATGACATACGATGAAATCGAACAATTTAAAGGTGATGATGATTCTTTCTTCATTAACCCTTATACGAAAGAAACATTAAAAATTAGCATTCCTACATCAAGAAGTTCACGTACAACTTATGATTTACAAGGGAATTATGATCTGATTGACCATATATCTGAAGAGGATATTGTTTATGGAAGAATGCCAGAAAATAAATTTGAAATTGTTGTTGACCAAAAAGTATATTCAAACACAAATGGGATATACTCTAATTTAACACAATATGGTATTTGGAATTCTAAACAATTGCTTGGTGAGGAAGTCATTGTGCTAGATCAAACTTTTGTAATTGTAGGAATTTCGAATTCTGGTTTGCAAAAATTTTATGGAGATCGCAGTATTTTAAACTTATTAAGTTATTCAAATAGAAGTTATTCTTCTAAATTTTTATCATACGGACTAGTGAGTGACCAGGTTGTTATTGTTGATGGTAGATTGCCTGAAGAAGGACAACGTGAAATGATTGTTCCTAGTTCTTGGTTTGGCCTTTTAATACCTACCTATGGTTTCTTTGATAATGGATCTTATAATTATTCTGGAATCAAAGTCACTGGAACCTATGATGAATCTTTAGTTGAATTTGATAATATACCATATATTGGATACGACGTTGATATTGAATATTATTTAATTAAGAACTTTGTAGGAACACTTGATATTTACACGCAAGATCCTCAACAACTAGTTAACGACTATTTGAATGCTGGTTACACTGCAAAGTGGCCCTATGAGACTAGTATCCTCGTTGCAGAAACAAGCGTTCAAAGACTAGCGCCAATTTTATATATTTCTGTAGCAATTGTATTATTTTCAGGGCTAGGTATTTATTATATGATGCGTTCGTCTATGCTTTCACGAATTTATAGTATTAGTGTATATAGAGCATTAGGAGTCAAACAAAGTAGCATTCGAAATTCATTTATTATAGAGATAATAATGTTGACTTCAATCAGTAGTTTAATCGGATTTTTGTTCGGGACATACGTCATTCGTAGTATACAAGATCGCTCAGCATTACAACATCTTTTCTTCTTAAACTATCGCAGTATATTAATTGGGATTGGTGTTATTTATTGTTCTAATTTGTTCTTTGGATTGTTATCCATTCGTGCACAAATTAAGAAAACACCTTCGCAATTACTTAGTCAATACGATATGTAATACATATAACATTCTAAATATTTAATATTTAGGATGTTTTTTTTGCTATTCGAAAGTTAAAACTGTGAAAAATGGCTTAATTTGTAAGGGTTTTACAAGAAAATGAAAAAAATTCAGTTTTTTTGTTAAAAAACATTGGTTTACCATTTAAGCTACGATATAATAGATACAACAGACATAAAAAAACTATTCTATTACGGAGGGATTATATGAAGCAGTACGACATTGAGAACATTCGTACCATCGCAGTTATGGGGCATCTAGGTTCTGGGAAAACTTCATTCATGGAATCAGTGCTCTATGTAACAAATACGAAAGAAAAGAAAGGTAGTGTAGAAGATAAAAATACAACTTCTGATTACCTTGATGAAGAAAAAAATCGTCAAATTTCTTTATCGATGAGTCATATTCCAGTGGAATATCATGGCTACAAATACAATTTTTTAGATACCGCTGGAAATCGTGAGTTAGTCACTGAAGTTTATCAAGCACTTTCAGTTGTAAAAGGTGCTATATTAGTTGTTGATGGAGCAAAAGGAATCGACGTAGGAACTGAATTGGTATTATCTGAATTAAATGAACGCAATATTCCAACTGTTATCTTTATTAATAAGATGGACAAAGAAAACATTAAATTCGAAGGTCTTATTACTGATTTGCAAAAAGTTATGGGGAATAAAGCTGTTCCATTTTTATGGCCAATCGTAGAAGGAGAAGACTTCAGGGGCTATGTAAATTTAATTGAAATGAATACACGCGTCTTACAAGACGGTAAAGTTGTTGATGGTCCAATGCCTGATTACTTAACTGAAAAAGTAGAGGGATTACGAGAAAGTATTGTTGAATCAGTGGCAATGACTAGTGAAGATTTACTAGATAAACATTTCGCTGGGGAAGAATTAACTTTGGAAGAAATTCGTTCTGGATTACGCACAGGTGTATTAAATGGAGATTTGAAACCAATTGTAATTGGTTCTTGTAAAAAAGACATTGGTGTCAGAGATATCTTAGATATGATTGCAGCATTTATGCCTGCACCAAATGATTTAAAACCAAAAGCGGGAATTGATCCTGAAACAAAAGAAGTATTGGTACGTAATACGACAAATGATGATCCGTTTTCTGCGTACGTTTTTAAAACAACGATTGATCCATTTATTGGCTCAATTAACTTGATAAAAGTCTTTTCAGGAACTTTAACTGTAGGACAAAAAGTATTAATTGCGAACACAAATGAAACAATAAAAATTAGTTCTATCTCCATCTTGCGTGGAAAAGAACAAACCGACGTTGATATGTTAACTGCTGGAGATATTGGAGCAATAAACAAAGCTGAAAGTATTTATACTGGATGTACATTAAGCGATCCGAAAGCACCAATTATTTATCAAGGACCTCCTTTCCCTACTCCAACGATTTATGTTGCGATTCATCCGAAGAACAAACGTGATGAAGACAAAATTTCAATCGCACTACATAAATTAACAATTGAAGACCCTTCATTTGAATTCAAACGTAATCCTGAAACTGTTCAACTATTAGTTGGTGGACAAGGTATGACACATATTTCTTATATTTTAGAAAAAATGAAAAATATGTTTAATGTTGATGTAGACGTTGTGGATCAAAAAATTGTTTACCGTGAATCAATTAAGAAAACAGTTGAAGTGGAAGGACGCCATAAAAAACAATCAGGTGGTTCTGGGCAATTTGGTGTTGTTAAGATTCGTTTTGAACCATTAAACCCAAATGAATCTGAATTCGAGTTTTATGAAGAAATCCATGGTGGAACGGTTCCAAAGAACTATTTCCCAGCAATTGAAAAAGGTCTGATTGAAACATTTGTACATGGTCCACTAACTGGTTTCCCAATTATAGGAGTAAAAGCTACATTACTCGATGGAGCATACCATGCAGTTGACTCAAATGAGTTATCATTCAAATTGGCAGCTACATTAGCGTTTAAAAACGCCTCTGAAAAAGCAGTCCCTATTATCTTAGAACCAGTCATGAAATTAGAAATAATTGTAAAAGATGAATATGTTGGTGAAATAATGGGAGATGCGAATAAAAGAAGAGGTCGTGTATTGGGAATGGAACCACTTCCTGGAAATAAGCAAAAAATTACTGCGGAGATTCCAGAAGCTGAAATCATTCGCTACACAATTGATTTAAATGCAATGACACAAGGTACTGGTGTGTTTACTAGAGAGTTTGTACGATATGATGAATTACCAGAAAACCTAAAACAACGCGTTATTGATATGTATAAAGAAGTAGAATAACAATTAGTCATTGCTTCTCTTTTTGCTTAGTACGTAATTAGAAATTTGTAATGAACAAGAAAAGGAGAATTATGGCAAACAAGAAATATATTGAAGAAAATATTGAATTATTACGCTCTCAAAGAGATGAAAAAACACCAAACAGTTATCGTGAAGCACTTGCAAAAACATTACTTTTTATAAAAAGTAAATGCGATAGATCAGGACAAAACATCTGTACATTAAAAAACAGAGATATAGCCCACGCAGTTTTTGGAAGTGTAAAAGAAGATACCAAGGTGAAACGAATCATTCAAGACTTGAAGCGTTCGGATTATATAAGCGTGGAAGGTGATGCGCTTGATCGTCAAATTAAAATGTTAAAAGAATTAGATTTTTAATCAAAAAAGGCTCTATTTTTAAAAATAGAACCTTTTTTTCTTGCTTTTATGTGAAAAAGGCTTTATTATATAGATGGTTATCTATATTGATAACCATCTATATAATGGGAGTGATAAAATGTATCAAAAATATAGCGTGTTATTCAGAGCTTTGTCTGATCCGAACCGCATTAAAATTTTGGAACTTTTAATACAAGGAGAGACTTGTGGTTGTACCTTAATTGATAATCTATCGATATCGCAACCGACTTTATCATATCATTTGAAACAACTGAGTGATGCTGGATTGGTGAAATCTGTAAAAGAAGGCACTTGGAATCATCATTATGTGCAAAAAGAAGTTTTAGCTGAAATCATTCAGTTTTTATCTACAATGAAAGATATTGAGGTAATCAAATGCAATCTATAGGAGATTTTTTCATTACGTTAAATGATGTGCTATTAAAAATGACTTGGTTAGAAAACAGTGTGAACTATATTTTACTGAACTGGATGAAGATGGATGAAACAAGTTTATGGTTCAAAGGAGTTTCATTTTTCTTCTTTGATGTCATTAAAATCTTTATTTTACTTTCTGTTTTAATCTATATATCATCCTATATTCAATCTTATTTTTCTCCTGAAAAAACAAGAAAAATATTAGGAAATATTAAGGGTGTTCCAGCTAACATTATTGGAGCATTATTAGGTACTGTTACGCCATTTTGTTCTTGTTCATCCATACCAATTTTTATTGGGTTTACGAAAGCTGGATTGCCAATTGGAGTAACATTTTCCTTCTTAATATCATCACCACTTGTCGATCTTGCTTCGGTTATTTTACTTGCAAGTATCTTTGGATGGAATGTTGCACTTGCATACGTCATTGTAGGACTAGTGATTGCCGTGATTGGTGGTTCAATGATCAGTTTTTTCAAAATGGAAAAGTATGTTGAACAATTTGTTTTAAATACAAGAAATCAAGAGACCGTTGAAATAGAATTGGATGACTATATGTCGAATAAAGAACGTCGTACGTATGCATTTGATCAAGTAAAAGAGATTATACAAAAAGTGTATATATATATTTTTATTGGGGTAGGAATTGGTGCAATTATTCATGGATTTATTCCGGCAACGTTTATTGAAAAAGTACTTGGGGATAAAAATCCATTCTCAGTGATATTGGCTACCTTAGTAGGTATTCCAATGTACGCAGATATTTTTGGAACACTGCCGATTGCTGAAGCGTTGGTGTTAAAAGGGGTAGGAATTGGAACTGTATTGGCCTTTATGATGGCTGTCACTGCACTTAGCTTACCATCGATTATCTTATTGAAAAAGGTTGTTAAAAAACAATTATTGTTTACATTTGTTGGAATCATCACGTTAGGAATCATTATCACAGGATATTTATTTAATATCTTCGGATATTTATTTATATAAAAATGAAGGAGGAGTATTATGAAAATTAAAGTGTTGGGTTCAGGTTGTCCTAATTGTAAAAGATTAGAGAAAAATGTTATACAAGCAATAGAAGAAATGGGTCTTGATGCAACCATAGAAAAAATCACGGACTATGCAGATATCATTGCACATGGTGTTATGAGTACCCCTGCATTAGTTGTCGATAATAATGTTGTATTTTATGGACAAGTACCGAGTGTTGACAAAATTAAAGACTACTTAAAATAACGCTTGATAGGAGTGATAAAATGAAGAAAGTTATCGCATTTGTATGCGTGCACAATAGTTGCCGCAGTATCATGGCAGAAGGGTTCTTAAAAGCACTGGGAAATGAATATTTTGAAGTTTATTCAGCGGGTACAGAAAAATACGATAGACCAAAACCACTTGCCATAGAAGTAATGGAAGATATTCATATTGATATGCGTCATGCAAACTCAAAATTATTGAGTGATATCCCATCAAAACTTGATATTTTAATCACGATGGGGTGTGGTGTTGAATGTCCATTTGTCCCCACCAAATACAGAGAAGATTGGGGACTTGATGATCCTAGTGGTGGACCAAAAGAAGCGTTTGAGAGAACAAGGGACCTGATACAAGAGAAAGTATTGGATTTGATAAAGCGTTTCGAAAACGGTGAGTTTAATGACTGAAAAACCGATCATTACTATTTTTGAAAAGTATCTAACTTTATAATTAAAAAAGCTGTTTTTGTAAACAGCTTTTCTTATAGAATTTCAATTTTATTTTGTAACTTGTAGTTTTTTCTTAATGTAGTAGCTTTTTCATAGGCAAGATCAATTAGTTCCTCATGTCTTAATGTGAATTCATCCCAACGATATATCGAGATATAAGAAGATAAATCAGGGTCTTTTTGTGGATTTGGAAGGATTTCGTTATTCATGTTTTCCTGAATGATTTTTGGTAGTAAATCCTTTTTAAGTATATATTGCCCAGAACGAGTTTTATTCATAATAAATGAATAGTCATTTCCTTTTTGAGGTATTACCAAACCGATGATACCACAACGTCTTGTTGCTTTACCCTTTTTGATTTCTTTCAAAGCATTATCAATTTCAAGAGGAATCCAAGTGCTTTGTAAAAGATTTGGAGAAATTAATACAATGACAACATGAGCCTGATAAATCTTGTCATGTAATGTTTTGTATACAGTTTCTTCGGTCCCTTTTAGGATGACAGGAGATTCAAATTTTTCCCCATAATAACGATATTCACGGTTTCCCAGCAAATCAATTAATTTATTACGAAATTTTAAAGACTCTGAGTATTTATAAGATATATAGATTGTTTTTTTAGTTTTTTCCATTGTTTCACCTCTTTCTTATCATACCACAAAGGATTCAAACATTATACGATATTCTAAAAATTGCATTTGCTATTTTTATGGGCTTTTTTCTTTGAAAAAATATTGTAAAATGTTATAATTATTATAAATAAGGAGGGATCTTATGAAAAAAACGCATGAGTCTTTATATAACTTGATCGCAAACGAAAATCGGGATGAATCCGTTGTATTGGCGATTAATTTACTGGAGAATAAGGAAATAACCATCAAAGAATTATACGAAAATGTATTAAGTGCATCTTTGTATAACATTGTATGTAATGACGGAGATAAAGAATGCATTTGGAGAGAACATATTCGTTCTGCAATTGTCAGAACAATTATGGAGTGTACTACTCCATATATTATAAACGAAAAGAAGCCAAATAATGGATTAAAAGTGATTGTGGTTTGCCCAAGTGAAGAATATCATGAAATTGGAGCTAAAATGGTTCATGATTTTTTTGAGCTTGCTGGATATCAATCAATTTTTGTTGGTGCAAATACTCCACTTGATGAAATCGTATCGAGCGTTCATTTCGTAAAACCAGATTATTTGGCACTTAGTGTAACAAATTACTACAATTTGGTAAAAGCAAAAAGAATTGTTGAAGCAGTTAAAAATGAACTTCCAAGCATTACAGTACTTGCTGGTGGACAGGCAATGAATTACGAAAATGCTTTAAAAGCTGTTTCTGCGGATATTCATTTATCTACCTTAGATGATATTTTGAAGTTTAAGGGTGATGTAAAATGATATCCTTAAAGATTGCATTACGCTTTTTAAAAAGTAGTAAAGCACAAACATTCCTTATTGTCCTTGGGATTAGTGTTGGTGTTAGTGTTCAAGTCTTTATCGGTAGTTTAATACAAGGGTTGCAAAAAGATTTGGTTGATTCAACAATCGGAAATAGTTCGCAAGTAACTGTAGTGAATGTGGATGATAACGCATATATTGAAGATTATATGACTCTTAGTATGCAAATTGAAGATAGTAACGAGGACATCGAAAATCTTACATATAGTTTGAATACACCGGGAACATTGATTTATAATTCAACTACAGAACCTGTGTTGTTACGCGGAATGGAACTTAATACAGTTGATGGTATCTATGATTTATCAGGTAAAGTGACAAGTGGAAGAATGCCTTCTGCGGATTATGAAATTATAATTGGTACTTCATTATTCGATAAATTCAATTTATCAATTGGTGATAATGTTTTATTGCAAGTACCACTTATTGGGGAAACATCTTTAACTATAGTTGGGACCTATGATTTTAATGTGTCAACAATAAATGATTTGTGGATCATTTCAAATATTACTACAGCCCAAACTATTTTAAACAGTGGAGATGTAGTGAGCAATATTGAAATGCAAGTAAAAGATGTCTTTATGGCAAATGAAATAGCTGTTGATTTGCAAGAAGTAGTAGCCAATTCTAATTACAATATTACAGATTGGGAAACGAGTAACGCTGAATTATTGAGTGCTTTGACTGCACAAAGTTCTTCTAGTTACTTGATTCAAGTATTTGTTACAATTTCAGTAATTTTAGGTATCACAAGCGTGCTAGCTATTACTGTAATTCAAAAATCGAGACAAATTGGAATTTTAAAAGCAATGGGAATTAAAGATTCACAAGCTAGTTTGATTTTCTTGTCTGAAGGATTTATATTGGGAATATTTGGAGCGATTGGAGGAGTGTTGCTGGGACTTGGATTAGCATTTACTTTTAGTACATTTGCATTAGATGCAAATGGAGAACCAGTCATTGCATTGTTTATTGATCCTACATTCATTCTGATTAGTGCATTGGTTGCTGTTTTCTCAGCAAGTACTGCATCTATTATTCCTGCAAGAAAATCATCAAAACTAAGTGTAATGGAGGTAATCAAGAATGGATAAAGTTATCGAATTAACAAATGTAAATAAAATTTATGGTACAGTTGTTCAAACCCAAGTCCTTTTTGATTTAAACCTTAGCTTTGAGAAAGAATCATTTAATTCAATTATTGGACAATCGGGTAGTGGAAAAAGCACCCTATTAAATATTATAGGGACTCTAGATAAAGCAACATCGGGGGAAGTAATTATCAACGGTGTGAATACAAAGAGTCTTTCTAAAAATAACTTAGCAAAATTAAGAAATAAAACATTGGGTTTTATCTTTCAATTTCACTATTTGTTACCAGAATTTACTGCGCTTGAAAATGTCTTAATGCCATATCGAATCAATAACGAAAAGGTGACGAAAGAAGTTTTGGCACGTGCTGATGAACTGCTAGATTTGGTAGGATTATCTTCTGTTAAAAATAATCTTGCTGTTAATATGTCTGGTGGACAACAACAAAGAACTGCGATTGCAAGAGCATTAATGAATCAACCAGAAATTATCTTAGCTGATGAGCCTACTGGTAATCTTGATAGTGACACCACAGAACAAGTATATGAATTGTTAAGAGAAATCAACAAAAAGTATAAAACAACTTTTATTATAATTACGCACGACCGACGAATTGCTGAAAAAGCAGATCGCATCATTGAAATCAAAGATGGAAAGGTTTATGTAGACGTTTCAAAAACAGTATAACCTTATTTTTAAGTTGTAGAGAATAATCATTTTCAACTGATTATTCTCTTTATTTTTGTTTTACAAAAAAAATTCGTATTACTGTTTATTTTATAATTAAATTGTAGTATAATCGTATAGGAAACTGTAAACAGTTACTTGTTGAAGGATTAGCTTAGTTGGTAGAGCACCTGACTCTTAATCATGAGGTCATCGGTTCGAATCCGATATCCTTCACCAATAGTGTACAAAAGGGTTAGAGAATATTCTTGAACCCTTTTTTATATTTTTTTTAGATACTGATTTTTATTTTAATTCATTGAATGAAGTATTGTATAATGTAAATTGTACTAATGCTGAATGTTAAGGAGTGTATAATGATGATTCAATTACCTTATGGAAAAGCGATTTGTTATTCTGGTTATCGCATGGGACAAAGTCCGCATTTGAACAAATATCCAAGTTATCAAGAAATCAAAGAAGATTTACTACTTTTAGCAGATGACTGGGATTACATCAGATTGTATGATCCTTCTTGTCATGCCAAAACTGTGTTACAAGTAATTAAAGATTTGAAGTTGCCACTGAAAGTAATGCTTGGTGTAGATTTACTTGGAGAAATCAGTAATCCAGATTGTTCCTGGGGTGGAGAATATTCGGATGTAGAGATTCAAAATAATATAAAAACAAATGAGCATAATATTGATGTTGCCATTTTTTTAGCAAATCAATTCCCTGATATTATTGTCGCTGTATCTGCCGGTAATGAAGCAGTTCCTGAATGGAATGAAAACTTAGTAAGTCCAGAAAGGGTATTAGAACTTGTAAGAAAATTAAAGAACAATGTGTCACAAATGGTTACCTATTGTGACAATTGTGCATATTGGCATACGATTTTAACAGATGTTGCTGCAGAAGTTGATTTGATTAGTGTGCACTCTTATCCAGCGTGGGCTGGATATTCTATCAATGAAGCATTGAATGTTACTATAGAAGATTATACAAGAGTAAAAACTTTATACCCAAACAAGCAAGTATTAATTACGGAAGCTGGTTGGCCAACCAAAAGTGGGGGTAAGGGTATCAAGGCTGAATATGTAAGTGAAGAGATTCAGGAACGTTATTTTAATGAACTGCATGACTGGAGCAAGAAAAACCAAGTACCTGTATTTTTCTTTGAAGCATTTGATGAACCTTGGAAGGGTGGAAAGAACCCAGAAGAACCTGAAAAAAATTGGGGCGTTTTTAAAGAAGATAGAACACCGAAAAAAGTACTAAAATAAATTTGTTTTGGAGGGATTTTGATGGCTGTTATGATACTTCAAACCATTGCAATTTTCATCATACCAATTTTGATTATCAAATATCATAATTTTTTCATTACAAAATGGTTGGGTTCAATCGGAACGGCATACTTTTTAGGAATTGTTGTTGCGCTGTTGTTTTTTACCATAAACAAAATTGGTATTGAGATATCATTGAATTCTGATGTTGGAGAAATTGGGAGTATTGCTGCAATTAGTATTGCAATACCCTTACTATTGTTTAGTGCAAATTTAAAGGAAGCAAGAAAACTATCAAAAATGGTCTTGAAAGCTTTTTTTGCTTTGATTATTTCTGCAATAGTAGTATCTGCGATTGTATACTACACGTATGGAAAGACAATTGGGTTTGGGGCAGAATTATCTGGAATGGCTGTAGGACTCTATACGGGTGGAACTCCAAATTTAAACGCCATAGGGAGTATTTTTGGATTAGATTCGACAACAATAGGTGTCGCCAATTTATCTGATATGATTATCGGGGCTGTATTTTATTTATTTTTACTGACAATCTGTAAACCTATATTATCAAGATTTTTAGTAAAATCTACTCAGGTGGAGTATATAAAAGATGTATTAGAAATGGACAATATCGATAAGATTGATGTAGAGAAATTTCAATTCACAAAACCTTTGTTAAACCGAATCCTACTAGCATTTGGAATCACTGTGCTTGGTGCTATATTTGGAATTGCTCTATGGATTGTTCTAGGAAGCGTTGAAGGGAAAATGATTGATTTACTTGTACCAACAATTATGATTACCGCAACGGTTCTTGGTATAATAGCTTCATTTAACCGAAAGATCCGCGAAACAAAAGACATGAATGTAATTGGACAATATTTTATATTAGTATTTTCTTTTGGATTAGCTAGTTCTTTAAATTTTCTAAGAATGCAGGGAATATTTGGGGAGATATTAATTTTGTATACTTCAATTACTCTTGGCGTTTTTATCATTCATGCCATACTTTCAAAAATACTAAATGTTGATGTGGATTGTATGATGGTGACTTTAACAGCTGGTGTTTATGGACCTGCATTTGTCCCTGCCATTACGAAACAAATACATAATGATTCATTAACCATACCTGGCTTGATAACTGGATCTATTGGTTATGCAATTGGAACGTTTTTAGGAGCTGGGTTAGGGTTTTTATTTTTAATATAAGAAAGGGGCACAATGTATGAGTATACCAACTCGTCAGGACATAAAGATTTCTTCTTCGGTGTCTATTGTATTGAAACAAGATCAAAAATCAGGGAAACTCACAAAAGGAATTGTGCAAAAAATCTTAACTTCTTCCAACATTCATCCTCATGGAATTAAAGTTATGCTAGAAAATGGTAACGTTGGAAGAGTTCAAAAATTGGAGTAAAAATTTACATTGTTTGGTCGTTTGATTAAACAATGTTTTTTATTTTTTTGAAAGAATATGAATACTTCAAACATTTGTGTGAAAATGATGGACAAAATGATAGATAGTGATAAAATAATTGTGAATGTTGATAGAAGAGTGGTGTTGTAATGGAATCAATTAGAGAATTATATAAAATTGGAAGAGGGCCATCTAGTTCACATACGATGGGACCAGAAAAAGCATGTGATTATGTGATTCAAAAGTATCATGGTGACTCGTATATTGTTAAACTTTATGGTTCACTTAGTTTAACTGGAAAGGGCCATCTAACAGATCAGGTTATTTTAGAAAAATTGCCGAATTGTCAAGTGATTTTTAGTAGTGATGATCAAATTGAACATCCCAATACAATGGACATCATCGTATATAAAAATAATGAACATTTGGGAAATGAACGAATCTATAGCGTTGGTGGTGGGAAAATCATTGTTAAAGGTGAGGAACCACTAGAAAAAAGCAATATCTATCCACATAAATTCTTTTTTGAAATCAAACAATATTGCGAAGAGAATAATTTGACACTATATGAATATGTGTATCGTTTTGAAGATGATAAGATCAAAGAGTATTTGTTTTTGATCTGGAAGACGATGAAAAACTCCATCAAAAATGGATTAAAAGCAGAAGGGTTTCTACCTGGTGATTTAAAGGTAGAACGAAATGCGAAAAGTTTATTTGATCAATGGAGTGACACGGAGACCGAGCCAGACCAAGAACTCAAAGAAATATGCTCCTATGCGTATGCAGTTAGTGAAGAAAACGCAAATGGTGGAGTTGTGGTTACTGCACCAACATGTGGAGCTAGTGGTGTGGTTCCTGGCGTTTTGTTTTATTTGATTAAGAAGTATAAATATACAGATGAACAAATTGTTGATGCTTTGGCGACTGCGGGAATCATTGGAAATCTTGTGAAACACAATGCTTCAATCAGTGGTGCAGAAGCAGGCTGCCAAGCAGAAGTTGGAACAGCGTGTTCTATGGCTGCTGCTTGTAGCTCTCAATTACTGGGACATAAGATCAATAAGATAGAGTATGCTGCTGAAATTGCGCTTGAGCACCACTTAGGACTTACATGTGATCCAATCCTTGGGTTTGTTCAAATACCTTGTATAGAGCGAAATGCTGTTGCTGCGTTGCGTGCACTTAATGCAAGTAAATTATCCAATTTTTTAGTTGGCAGCAGAAAAATTTCTTTTGATATGGTTGTTGAAACAATGTATCAAACAGGAAAAGATTTAAGTGTGAATTACAAAGAAACATCCTTAGGTGGACTAGCAGTTCTTTATAATAAAAAACATTAAAAAAGCGTTCAACCTAATGGTTGAACGCTTTGCTTTAATCATGTTCAATAAGTAATGGGTTATCAAGATAGAAGAATGGATATGTGTTGCCTTGCAATGTGAACTCATCCTTAGCAAGGTCTCGCAATAATATTCCAGTATTGGTAATTTGGTTCACATTTGTAAAATAATCTTTGTATTGATCAAACACATAATCATTTGTGGCGATTTTATAATACGTATCATCATTAAATGTAGTTATGGTGGTATCAGATATTAAATTTTTCATCAATGTTTTTACATCAGAACCCTTAATATAAGCGGTGATTATTACATTGTCAAATGGCCAAATCTCATATAAAACGGAGTTATTAATCACTGTTTGATCTGCAACATTAATTCTAGTTCCTCCAGAATTTTGGAAACCAATATCACTATCTGTTGCTGTTCTCATTAATTTAGAAATCCAATTTGATAAATCTGTTTTTGATAAGTATTCATCCGTTGTAATCAACGGGGAATTAAATAAAGCATCGGTCTCTGCTTTGTAAATATTTACCAAATCTAACACAGTTTGATTTGGAGTTTGTAACAAAGGATTACTATAGTATGTAAGATTTTCAAGAGTGAAACTTGATACTGCATTATTTTCTAGATTTAATCGAACATATCCTACTAACTTACCATTACTACCTGCTTGTAAAATTGGAAGTCCCATATTGGAACTAACATAATCTGAGTGAGAATGGGCGTTGAAAATAGCATCTAATTTTGCATCACCACTTAGTGCTGAGGCTTGGATATTAAGTGTAGTTCCTGGGTCATGACTGATTAAAATAATGAAATCACAATCAGCTTCTGTACGTAGGTAGGTTGCATACTCTTCAATGATTGGAACTGGTGGAGCAAACTCATAATCTTCTATTTTGCTTCCGGCAATTGCATATTCAAGTCCATATGCAACTGTCCCAATAATACCAATTTTATAATCTCCACGTTCAATGATGGTATATGGTTCAATTCCATCAGGAATTGTTGTTGTTCCTTTTAAAAACACATTTGCTCCAAGTAAAGGAAAATTTGCTTCTCCATTTGTTTCATCATCATCAAAATAATTGGTAACAACCTCTAGTCCCCAGTCAAATTCATGATTACCAATACCAAATGCATCAAAATGCATTTGATTCATCAATGTAATTGTTGATAAACCGTAATAATAATTAGACATGGCAGAACCTTGTAACATATCCCCACCAGCTAAAATAATGGTATTTTCAGGGTTTTCTGCCTGTTTTGTGATTAAAAAGTTAGCAATGTTTGCTGCTCCAATATAATCATCTGTCTCCAAGATTGCTCCATGGAAATCATTTAAGTAATATATGTCTAAATAATCAACGATGCATTCCTCATGATCTGGAGTAACATCGCAATCGACTGGGATTATTTCAGGCGTTTTTTCACATCCGAATAAACCAAAAGTCATGATGGTAAGGAGTAATAATAAAGTTATTTTTTTCATAGTATCACCTTTCTTGGTAGAATAACATATTATTTTACCATTATTTTATCAAAAATTAAACAAATTTATGATAATCATTTTTCACAATTTTGTCACAAAAAAACTTTTTTCAAATAACGTATTAAAAATCAAAAATTACGATAATTAATTCAATACATACATATTTTTCCAATGTGAAAACATTTTTATGATTATTAATATAGAAAGATGCAAATAACTATGGCATTATTTGTAAATTGTGGTATAGTTGTATGTATGCTTTTTTGTGAAGCATGGTTTTAGTAATGCCTGTGATTCAAAGAATCCAGTTGGAGGAACAAAAATGAAGAGAAAAGATATTATTAATGTAGCAGTGATTGCGCATGTTGATGCTGGTAAATCAACTTTGGTTGATGCCTTATTACAACAAAGTGGAATTTTTCATGAAAATGAAGTTATCGTTGCGCAAGTAATGGATAGTAATGACCTTGAAAGAGAAAGAGGGATCACCATCTATTCAAAAAACTGTGCAATTGAACATAATGGAACAAAAATTAATATTGTTGATACACCTGGCCATGCCGATTTTTCTAGTGAAGTGGAACGTATTATGAAAACTGTAGACACAGTAATTTTACTTGTTGATTCAAGTGAAGGTCCAATGCCACAAACACGTGTCGTGCTTCAAAAATCACTTGAAAGAGGATTGCGTCCTATTTTGTTTATTAATAAAGTGGATAAAAAAGATGAACGAGCTGAAGAAGTTGTAAATATGAGTTTTGATTTGTTTTCTGAATTAGGTGCGACTGATGAACAACTTGACTTTCCAATTTTATATGGAATTGCAAGACAAGGAATTGCGATGAGTGAAATGGATGAAGATAGCACAAACTTAGAGCCGTTATTTGATTTATTGTTAAAGCATGTGGAACCATATCCAGATACATCAGATGAACCATTACAACTTCAGGTTTCTACCCTTGCTTACGATGATTATCTTGGAAGAATGGGATCTGGTAGAATCACAAGAGGTACCATGAAATCAGGTAGTATTGTTTCAGTCAGTAAAAGAAATGGTGTAGTTTCAAACTATAAAATTACAAAATTGTTTGTAAATGAAGGATTATCAAGAGTAGAAAAAGAAGAAGCATATGCTGGGGATATTGTATTGTTTTCTGGTATTGCAGATATTTCTATTGGCGAAACTGTGTGTGAAGTTGGATTTGTTGAACCAATGGAAATGATAGATATTGAAAAACCAACTCTATCAATGAATTTCCTGATTAACAGTTCGCCTTTTGTTGGAAGAAGTGGAAAATTAGTCACTTCACGACAAATTCGTAGTAGATTAATGAAAGAATTAGAAACAAATATAGGTTTGGAAGTAGAAGAACTTGATGGTGTGGAAGGTTTTAAAGTGAATGGTCGTGGAGAACTTCACCTTTCAATCTTACTTGAGAAAATGAGACGTGAAGGTTATGAATTGAGTGTTTCAAAACCAGAAGTGTTACTTCGAGAAATAGATGGAAAAACCCATGAACCGTTTGAAAAAGTAAATATTACGTGTCAAGATCAGTATGCTGGAAGTGTTATCTCACAAGTAAATTTACGAAAAGGTATCATGCATTCTATGAGAAGCGAAGGTGGATACACTAAAATTGAATATCTTGTTCCAACAAGAGGTTTAATTGGTTATCGTAGTGAATTTATCAATACCACACATGGTACAGGTTCTCTTGAAAAATCATTTGATTCATATATGCCATATGTTGGTGAAATGCATTCTAATAGAAATGGTGTTTTTATCGCAAAAGAAAATGGAAAAACAATGGCATATTCTTTATTTAATCTTAGTGATCGTGGGAAAATGTTTGTGGATCCAGCAACGGATGTATATGCTGGAATGATTGTAGGACTGAACTCACGTCGTAATGATTTGGTTGTTAATCCGTGCAAAAATAAGAACTTAACGAACGTTCGTTCAAGTGGGACAGATGAAGCAATAAAATTGTTAGATCCAAAGAGATTTACTTTGGAGGAAGCACTAGAATTTATTGAATCAGATGAACTTGTTGAAATCACGCCAGATGCAATTCGTTTACGCAAAAAGTTATTGGATGAACATGATAGAAAAAGAGCAAACAAAATATTTGATAAAGCAAATGACACTATGGAATAGTGTCATTTTTATTATGATACTTATTATAGTTTGTAAGCAAACTACTTGATATTAGCGTGAGAATGTAATACAATATAAACGAAATGAAAAGAGAAGGAGATTATATTAATGTTAATAGAACTTAAAAGAAATGAAACTGTGCAAGATTATTTGAAAGATGGACAAATTGCAATTGTTAAATTTGCAACAACAACATGTCCACCTTGTAAAATGTTGAAACCTATATTTGAAAAATTAGCAACTGATGAAGATCTGAAAGATGTAGTATTCATTGCTGCTGATGCAAATGAACATCCACAAGCTGCTATGTACCAAGTCTCTTCAGTACCTACATTATTGTTCTTCAAAGGCGAAGAAGTATTGGGTCAAAATGTTGGATTTGTTCCAGAAAAACCACTTCATGATTTCTTAAAAAAATTAGAAAAAGAAGAACTAGCTAACGTACAATAAGATATCTAATATTTGAGTTATCAATATTGACCAAACAAAAAAGCACTCGATGAGTGCTTTTGTTTTACAAATTATAATAAAGCTCAAATTCAATTGGGTGAGGCATTTTATTCACAAAGAAATAATCTTCTTTAATTCGTTTGATATGATTGTTAATAAGATTCTTTGTAAAGACATTTCCTTTTAATAAAAATTCATGATCATGTTCCAATGCTTTTGCTGCTTCTAATAAAGTAGTTGGTAGTCCGTTAATATTTTTTTGTTCTTCTGGGGTTAGATTATAAAGATTAAAATCATAAGGTCCAAATCCTTTTTTGCTTGGATCGATTTTATTTAATATACCATCAAAAGCTGCCATCATAATTGCTGTGTATGCCAAATACGGGTTACATGTTGCATCAGGACTGCGTAACTCGAATCGTTTCTCATCAGGAGTAATCGCGTATCCTGGTATTCTTATTACTGCAGAGCGGTTTGCTGTAGCGTAACCAATTGTTACTGGTGCTTCGAATCCAGGGACAAGTCTCTTATATGAATTGGTAGAAGGATTGGTGATTGCGGTAATTGCTTTCGCATGAGTTAAAATTCCGCCTATTGCATATAAGGCTAAATCTGATAATCCCGAATATCCTTCTTCATCAAACATGATATAGTTGCCATTTTTCTTTAATTGAATGTGTACATGCATTCCATTTCCCGCTTCATCAACAAATGGTTTTGGCATAAATGTCACTGTTTTCTTTAATTTCACGGCAGTTAAATTCAACAGATTTTTCAGTTTCATTGTACGGTCACCCATTTCTTTGATTCCCGCAAAATTTACTTCAATTTCAACTTGACCAGGTCCACCATTTTCAGAATGATGGTACTTAATTGGAATGTTGATTTTCTCTGCTTCTAATGCTACTTCAGTACGGAATTCATATGAAGTATCAAAAGGTGAATCTAAATGATATCCTCCATGATGAGGGACTTTTAAACCAATGTTTTGTTTGCTATCATCACCCATGTTCCAGTTAGCCTGTTCACTATTTAATTTTACTTCGACATGTTGATTTGTGTTTTTAAATGAAACGTGATCCAAAACAAAAAATTCAAATTCAGGTCCTAGTAAGCAGGTATCTGCGATATCCTTTTCATTCATGTATAATTCAGCTTTTTGTGCAACAAATCTTGGATCATCTTCAAATCTTCTTAGATGTTGCCCATCGATGACATATATGTCAGCGATTACTGCAATTGTTTTATGGTCTTTATGCGTATCAAGGTATGCACTCGTCACATCAGGTATCATTACCATATCCGATTTTTCAACGGTTAAAAAACCATAACTTGATCCATCAAATCCAATTCCCTTTTGTGTAATATCTGGAGATAGTTTTTGGCTTGTTATCGATAAGCGATGCCAACGCCCTTTCATATCAATGACTTTAAAATCAATAATCTCTACATGATTCTTTTTGGTAAATTGAATCATTTCCTCAATTGTCTTAAACATAAGGTTACTCCTTTATAAAATATTTTAAATTATAAAAACGCTTTCAAACATTCATATTATAACATATTAGATTTTCTTGTATAGTATTTTTTACTTTTTTTTAATATCAAAAAAATGTTTAAAAGAATATGAGATTATGCTAAAATATATCGTCTAGAATTTTTTGATGATCTTATTTTGAAAGGAGTTTTATTATGATAACTTTTCGTGAAGCTACAAGAGAAGATTCTGTTGTTATCTTGTCATTAATTAAGTCACTTGCAAAGTATGAACGTTTGGAAGACAAGGTTTTCGCAACGGTGGAATCGATAGAAACTTCACTATTTGATCGTAAATATGCTGAAGTGCTATTATTAGAAATAGATAAAAAAACGATTGGATTTGCACTCTATTTTTATACTTTTTCAACATTTGAAGGCAAACCAACATTATATTTAGAAGATTTATTTATCATGGAAGAATATAGAGGAAAAGGATATGGTAAAGCAACCTTAACAAAATTATCAAAGATTGCTGAATTCAATGGCTGTGCTCGCTTTGAATGGTCTTGCTTAGATTGGAATCAAAGTGCAATCGATTTTTACCAATCACTAGGGGCAAAACCACAAAAAGGATGGACAATTTATCGTTTGGAAAAAGAAAGTTTTCTAAAATAAATTTGTTATAAATTCGATGTTGAGTAAAGGGCTACAATAAAGGGTGAAATACCCTTTTTTTTATAGTATTTACGCGCGTAATATGTTATAATATATATTACAAGTTAAGAAATAACAGATTATTTATTGCAATTAAATGGTTTGTATTACCTTAACAAAGCGATTTTTATTTTTTTGTTGTATTTTTACTTCAAAATATTTTTTTATCAACAAATGTAAGCGTTTTAAAGAGAGGTGAATCTATGATTACAGGAATTATACTAGCTGGAGGATATAGTAGCAGGACTAACACGAACAAGATGTTGTTGGAGTTGGACGGTATCCCACTCATTGCGCACGTTATACAAACCATGCAACATATGTGCCAAAGAATTATTGTAGTAACAGGGCATTATCATAAAGAGATTAGTGAAGTTGTAGATCATTATTCTGGTGTTGAAGTGGTACAAAACAAATTGTATGATTTGGGGATGTTTTCATCCGTAATAACCGGCGTCAAAGAAACAAAGACAGATTTCTTTTTGGTTCCTGGAGATTACCCTATCATCAAAATATCTACTTACAAATTGTTGTTAGAAAATAAAGGATGCATTAGAGTTCCGACATTTGAAGGAAGAAGAGGACACCCAATTTTCATTGAAGAGGCGTTAATCAAAGAACTATTGCAAGAACCTATGGAATCTAATTTAAAAGTTTTTAGAGATCGATACACTGTTAGTTACATTGAAACAAAAGACCAAGGCATTATACAAGATATTGATACAATGGATGATTATTTTGAGATTTTACAGAAAAGAGAAAGGGTTGAAATTTTATGAAGATTGATCACTTTTACAAGGCGAGTTCAATAGAAGATGCATATGAGGTGTTAACGAAAAATAGTAAGAACGCCATAATAGCTGGTGGCGCATGGATGAGACTTTCATCTAAGGAAATAGATACAGCGATTGATCTAAGTGAATTGGGAATGGATAAAGTCGTTGTTGAAGATGATTTTATTATAATTGGTGCGATGACTACACTTCATAGTGTGGAAAGCAATCAAGACATTCTTCAACTAGGTAATGGGATATTGAGTCAAGCGATTCATAAAATTATGGGAATTACAATTCGTAATTTGGCTACAATAGGCGGTAGTGTGATTGGGAAGTATGGTTTTTCTGATATTTTAACACCATTACTAGTTTTAGATACAACACTTGAGTTTTATCGTAAAGGAAAAATTTCTTTAGAAGAGTTTTTAGATAGTAAAGATAAAGAACCAGATATTTTGATTAATATATTACTAAAAAAACAAAATACCAAGGGTTATTTTTATAAAATGAAAAAGAATAGTTTGGATTTTGCAGTTGTGAATGTTGCAGTTAGTAATACAAATGGTGATTACAAAATTGCAGTTGGGGCAAGACCAAGCATTACACACTTAGCAAAAGAAGCAATGCACTTTATGAATCAACAAAAAGTAATAAGCGATGTAGTGATTTTAGAAGCAGTAGAGATCGCAATGAATGAATATAAGTTTGGGTCAAATAGTCGTGCTAGTGAGGAATATCGCAAGCAAATTGCTGCTGTATATGTGCAAAGAGGATTAAATGAGGTGACAAGATGAAGATTAAAGTAAAAGTAAATGGATATCATAAAACGTTTGATGTAAATCCAGATGAATATTTATTGGATACGTTGCGTGCAAATGAATACTTGAGTGTAAAAAAAGGTTGTGACAATTCAAGTTGTGGTGTTTGTACTGTGTTATTCGACGGTAAACCTGTTCCATCGTGTAGCTTGCTATCTATGAAAGCTGATGGACATGAGATAACCACAGTAGAAGGAATCCAAAAAGATGCAGAACGATTGAGTGAATATTTTGGAGAAGAGGGTGCAGATCAATGCGGTTATTGTAACCCTTCAATGGCACTTACAGTTTTTGCCTTAAAAAAAGAAATTAAGGATCCTACTGATGAACAAATTAAAGACTATTTGGTTGGTAATTTGTGCCGTTGTACTGGATATCAAAGTCAGCACATTGCAATTAAAAAATATTTGGGAGATGATCAATTATGAAAGTCGTAAATCATGAATTGCCTTCCATAGATGGAAAAGGATTAATGATGGGTCGTCCAGCTTATACTGACGATTTAGCTGAACGAAACTCACTCATCGTTAAAGTGTTAAGAAGTCCACATCCATATGCAAAAATCATAAAGATTGATTGTACAAAAGCACGTGCTTTAGAGGGTGTTGAACTTGTATTAACATACGAAGATTTTGAAAGAAGACCTTTTACAAGAGCTGGACAAGGATATCCAGAACCATCACCACATGATAAATTTGTTTTAGACCAATTTGTTCGATATGTTGGAGATGAGGCAGCTGTTGTAGCGGCGATAGATGCAAAAATTGCGGATGAAGCACTTACATTAATTGATATTGAGTATGAAGTTTTAGAACCCATTCTAGATTTTGAAAAAGCATTTGAAAATCCGATAGTGATTCACCCAGAACCAGAAATTCATGATATGTTTCCAATCGGGTTTGAACCACTAAAAAATGTTGCGGCATCCTATCACATGGAAGTTGGTAATGTTGCAAAATCATTGAGCGATTGTGAAGTTGTTTTAGAACATTCATTTTATACGCAAGCACAAGCTCATGCAATGATGGAACCTCATACTGTGAATGCTAGAATTGATTATCAAAATCGTTTGATGTTGTATACATCGACACAAACACCATTTCATGTACGACGAATTATTTCACAAGTTCTAGATTATCCACTTAGTAAAATTCGTGTTATTAAACCAAGAGTAGGTGGAGGGTTTGGTGGAAAGCAAGCCATTCATGGAGAAATATTAGTATCTGCTGTGACACTTCGAACTGGAAAACCATCAAAAATGGTATTTACAAGAAAAGAAGTATTTGAATCAAGTTATTCAAGACATCCGATGCGTCTTGACATCAAACTTGGTGCGGATAAAGATGGAACATTAAAAGCAATTGATTGTTTTGTATTGAGTGATACTGGAGCATATGGAGAACATGCACTAACTGTGTTTATGGTTGCTGGGTCAAAGGTATTACCATTATATAACAAAGTTGATTCTGTTCGTTTTCATGGAAATGTTGTATATACCAACCACACTCCTGCAGGAGCTTATAGAGGGTATGGTGCAATTCAAGGAAACTTTGCACTTGAATCTGCGATTGACATGTTATGTGAAAAATTACAGATGGATCCAATCGAATTCCGTCAGAAAAATATGATTTTAGAGGGTGAAACATCACCAATATTTGCAATCATGGGTGAAGGGACGGAAGGAACAGCTATGTTTATGGAGTCTTGTAAACTAGATTATTGTGTTACTAGGGGACTTGAGCTACTTGATTGGAAGCATAAATATCCTAGAAAGCCACTAGATAACAATAAGGTAAAAGGAGTCGGTATGGCCATTGCCATGCAGGGTTCAGGTATCCCATACATTGATATGGCTGCTGCAACAATTAAATTAAATGATGATGGTTTTTATAATTTATTAATTGGGGCTACAGATATTGGACAAGGTAGTGATACGATTCTTGCCCAAATTGCAGCTGAAGCACTTGGCACAACGTTAGACAAAGTAATTGTGTATAGTAGTGATTCAGATTTAACACCTTTTGATACTGGTGCGTATGCCTCAAGCACCACTTATGTGTCTGGAAATGCAGTACTGAAAGCTGCAAAAGACATGAGAAAGATGATCGTGGAAGAGGGTGCAAAAGCACTTGGTGTAGATGTATCGGAAATTGAATATGATGGTATTGTTATAAAAACCAAAGATACTGAAATGACACTAAAGCAATTATCAAATCGACTATATTATAACGAAGATCAAAAGCAACTTACTTCAACCAACAGTTACGTTGGAACAAAATCACCACCACCATTTATGGCTGGATTTGTTGAAGTTGATGTTGATACATTGACGGGAGAAGTTGAAATTGTGGAATATGTAAGTGTTGTGGATTGTGGAACGACAATCAATCCAATGCTTGCTAGAGGTCAAGTAGAGGGTGGTATTGTACAAGGAATCGGTATGGCGGTTTACGAAGAAGTTCTGTATAACAAAAAAGGAACGCTGATTACAAATGATTTCCTCAACTATAAAATACCAACACGACTAGAAGTGAAAAAATTAACCACTGAATTTGCTGTAAGTTACGAAGAAGCAGGACCTTTTGGAGCAAAATCAGTAGGAGAAATTGGAATTGATACACCTCCAGCTGCACTCGCAAATGCAATTTATAATGCGGTTGGTGTAAGAATAACATCGTTACCGATAACACCAGAAAAAATACTAAAAGGATTGAATGAAAAGAGAGGTCAAGAAAATGGAAAATAAAACATTAAAATTATTAGTTCAAATTATCTTCTTTGGAGCAATTTGGGGAATTTTTGAAGCAACAATAGGTCACTATATTCACTACTTCCCAGCATTAATATCAGGAAGCATCATGTTTCCAATCGCATCACTAATTTTATATCAAGCATATCAAAAAACATCATCAAAATCTGCTTTATTGTACATCGCTTTTGTTGCAGTGGCGATTAAATCAGTAGATTTTCTACTGCCATTACCATATGGGAATCCATTCAAAGTCATTAATCCAATGATTGCGATCATTATGGAAGCTTTGCTGGTATACGCAGTTATTAAGATTTTGAATTCAAATAAAGTGGCAGTTCGTATCACTGCTCTACCAATCGCTAGTATTCTTTGGAGAGGTGGATTTGTGCTATACATGTTGGTTCAATATGCTCTTACTGGAAATTTAGCACCATATTTGGCTAGCGCTAATGGCATGATTACATTTATTTTGATTGATGGACTTGTTAGTGGAATTATGGCTGTTATTTTGGTAGAAGGATATCGCTTATTTTCTTCAAAGTTACATGTTCACTTTGAAATTAAACCTTTATACGCAGGGATTCTTACTGCGCTTGCTTTCGTCCTTACACTGACATTATAATACATTCCAGGTTATGAAAATGACCTGGAAACTACATTTGAAAAGAGTGATAATATGAGTCAAGTTTTCGATGAATTAATCAAATACAAAAATCAAGGAATTAAAGCTGTACTTGTAACCGTGATTGACAAAAAAGGTGATGGACCAGTTGAAGTAGGCAAAAAAATGGTTGTAAATGAGTATAACCAAGCATTTGGTACAGTTGGTGGAGGAGCCTTAGAATATTATGCTAGAGAGCACTGCAAAGAAGTTCTAAAATCAAGAAATAGCTATTCTGAACGTTATTTATTAAATGAAGGAAAAGTCATAAAAGACGCGGTATCTTTACCAATGGTTTGTGGTGGTGTTGTAACCTTGTTTTATGAGTATGTTGGTGCCAAAGATTACATTTATATCTTCGGGGCAGGGCATGTAGGACAAGCACTTTGTAATATATTGAAAACCATGAATTATCATGTGACCGTAATTGATGACCGTAAAGAAGTTTATGAATCTTTTACTGGAGCAGATGTAAAGGTGAATAAACCTTTTGTTCAATTCATTGAAGAAGAAGGCATTAAAGACGATTCTTTCATTGTTGTGTGCACACCATCTCATCAACATGACTACAATGTAATTGATAAAGTAATTGAACGAAAAATTAATCACAAATATATGGGTATGCTGTGTTCTCCTGATAAATTACAATCTTATCTTGAAAAAACTTATGACAAATTTGGTAAAGACATTGATTTATCTAATTTCTACTCACCAATCGGTTTGGATTTAGGTGGTGGAAGTCCAGAAGAGATTGCTATCTCCATTACGGCAGAAATATTG
>JAFGXW010000026.1 GCA_016936415.1 Bacilli bacterium
GAATATTCTTGTCCATTAACCAAATTAAATCCTTCTTGGAATAATTGGATATTCCAGTTTTCAGCACCAACGTCTGCGATATCTAAAACGATAGTTTCATTTTCGATTGCAAATGTAGCACTAGTAGAATTCCAGTCAGCCATCCAAGTCATCCAACCTGAAGCATCAAATGTACCATTAATTAATAAATTAGTAGGATTGAATATCATTGCGTTTACCTTAACTAATCTTGTTACAGTAGATTCATTTCCTAATGCATCAGTTGCAGTATAAATAACACTGTAATCTCCAGCTACAGCTGTATCAACAGCATCACCAGTTACAACGATATTTGCTGAGATATCTCCATCTCTATTATCAATAGCAGTAACACCATCTAATACATCAAAATCAGCATTAATTGGTACAATTACATCATCAGTTCCAGCGAATACTGGACCTTCAGTATCAGCCATAACTGTAATCACACGGTTAACCACTTGTTCATTACCAGCAGCATCGCTAACAGTGTAAGTAACCGTATAATCTCCAGCTACATTAACATTAACAGTATCTCCAGAAATAACCATACTTGAAGTTAATGAACCATCAACATAATCTGATGCAGTAACACCTTCTGCGCTGTCAAATGCATCGCCAAGATAAACGATTGTATTTTCTGCACCACTAATTTCAGGTGCTCTAGTATCTTCGTCTGATCCACCTCTAACTTCGATATAATCAAACCAAATTGTAGCATCAATACCAATAGAATCTCCAACATTACCCATTTCGAATAAGATTCCACCGTTAGCATTATCAATATCCATTGTGAATGTATAAGAATATTCTGCCCATTCAGTTGTTAATGTAACAACTTCAGATTGTCCAGGTTTAAAATCTAAGAAATAAGTAGGTGCAGGCAATAATTCTCCAGCTTGTAAGTTAATTGCTTTTCCTTCAACACTACTTTTTGCTTTAAATTTAACAACATAATCTTCCCCATTTTGTAATGGAATACCCATGAAAGACCAACGTGAACCATAAACATTTGTACTTGAAATTACTTCAAGTTTCAATGCACCATCTTCAATTGAAGGAGTAACAGCTCCACCACCATCAACATAAATATCCCAACCAGTTAAGTAGCTATCGTCTTCAAAAGACCAACCAATTACTAATGGTGCGTCTTCACCAACGACAACTTCTTCTTTTTCAAATGTAATGTAAGCAGATTTACGATCCATCTTACCGTCAACTACAACTGAATAATCAATCTTACACACTGCAGGAATTGAAGACGACAATCCTCCAGTAGCAGTAAGTGAACAGTTATCAGAAGCAGCTTGAATTAAATCTGAATAATCTACCCCATCACTACCAGTAGCAACTACACCGTCGTAGACATTAATAGAATCTCCAACATTAATTGTAACATCAGCATATCCACTTAATGTTACAGATGTAACACCTTCGTCAACTGGATCTTTTTCTTTACAAGCAGAAAGACCAAGCGCAAGTACCAAGGTAGAAACAATTAATAATAATTTTTTCATAAACAAACAATCCTCCTATAATTTTTGTTTTGTAATATTCAAGGGCTCATACACTTTTAGGAATGTCCAAAATTTTGATTGAACAGATAAAAGTTGCGAGCAAATATCCTCTTTTTTCTTTAGTATAGCACACTACGAAATCGTTTTCAATAAAAATAACTAAATCGTTTTCTAAAATCGCTTACATGAATATTAAACCGCTATCTGTTTTGATTTAAATTGGTTCTAAGATTACCTTTAATTTACGCCATTTTATGGAATTGACTTACAAGCATAAATTTTATGAAAAAAAATCAATTTTTCTAAATAAGAATATCAATAATTATAAAAAAAAAGAGGATTTTCTCCTCTTTAATTTAAAAAGTGTTGCGGAAATGTGTTTCCTTCAATTAATCTTCTAAAGTCCCATTCATAATGACTATCACGATCAATTTTATAACTCCAGAAAAACCAACCAAACGCTTGTTCATATTCATTTAATTGTGCGTTTCCAAATGCTTGACGAACCAATTCCACACCATCCGTATTGAGCCCTTCGAAAACATTTCCTTGTAATCCGAGCGACCACTCACCAATGATAATCGGTACAATTCCTTCGTATTTTGCAATCATGTCTTTTTGGTTTGTATGAACATAATTAACGTGATCGAAAATATCATAATTGGCCCAATTGTCCCCAAAGGTTTGATAAAAATGTAAATCAAAGAAAACATTGGTGAAGTTATTTGTATTGAAGAATGTAATCCATTGATTTTCATAACTTCTAAATCCATCATGAAAACCGATATAAACATCTGAATCATACATTCTAATTTCCTCATATGCATCGATATAGAAATTTTGAAGTATAGACATGCTCACTCCCCAACCAGGTTCATTCAATACTTCTATACCCCATAATGAGTCATAATTTTTAAAGTCATTTGCTATTTGACCAAGTATCTCAATAGTCTTTAAAACGTTCTCGGGTTTCTCCCATTCTAAGACACCAGTTAAACCTCCATTATCGAATCCATTTTGGCTCCCAGGAGCTGTATGTAAATCAAGTAAAACTTTCATATCATATTTATCCGCCCACGTCATTGCTCTTTGTATATATGGGAACGACTCTGCATAAACTCCCTCACCGTATAGCCACCAAGGTATAGGCAATCGAATATAAGAAACACCATGATCTTTTAACCAAGCAAAATCTTCTTCCACGATAAAGGTATCCCAATGATTCTCAATTACTGTTTCGGCATTTGGTTTTTCTAACATAAAAACCGTCTCGTCACTTCCACTTACACCAGAAAATAAATCAGGTGTCATCCAACCTTCCAGCACAAACCAACCACCAAGATTCACACCACGAATTGTTGAAGTATCTAAAAAAGCAACCTCTTCCACTTCTAGTGAACCTTGTGAAAAGTAAAATGTAAATGTATCTTTTCGAAGATTTTCATCTCTTTCTTGTGCTTTTGAAACTTCAAAACCAATATATTCTCCTGACTCTTTTGAAAGATCAAAAGAAGTATAGAAATAGAATTTAGAAATATCTTGTTGTCTCAGCCATTCACGAATCTCACTCTCAGTAAATCCTGTAAAATCAGGGATTTCAATAACTCCTTCAGGATCATACCCTCTTGAATAAATGATGGTAATAACGGTCCCATTTTCAACCTTTTTACCGGCAAGTACATCCTGATAAAACACTTGAAGTGGCTCAACAACATCTGTATATTCACTACTTACCTCTAATTTAATGTCATGATCAAAGCTCCATGATAATGCATCGCCATACTCCATACCATAAAAATCAGGAACAACGACTTTACCATTTACACTACAACCATATAACACGCTTGAAACTAGTACAAATAACGATAACATAAATATTTTTCTCACAATGATCAACTCCATTCAAATCAATTTATTTTATCACAAAGAAACGCGATGTCAAAAGAAAAAGAAAAACAATAAAAATTGTTTTTCTTAAACGTATTGTTTGATTAAATCACTTACAACTCGATATCCTGTCTCATTCAGATGGAACCCATCAGTTGTAAAATCAAGTCCTAATTGATAGAAATCATTTTTCAATAACTTCGTAACATCCACGAATTTTATTCTGTTTTTTCTCGCATAATTTTTAAGATAATAATTCAACATACTAATCTCATAATTGTCTCTTGAATCAACGTATTCACGATTAATTCTATCCATGTTTGCAGGATTGACCGGTATAACACTAACGATGTGAATCTCAGTGTTTTTTGAACGAGTTTTAATCTCTTGAATCATCTCTAATATATTCAAATAAATCTCTTTCACATTGCGTTGATCAAACCCAATATCATTTGATCCTATCGATATAAATAATTTACTTGGTTTCAATTTTAATGCTCTTTTATATAATGATTTTGCGAGTAATTCTGTTGTGTCTCCTGATATTCCGTTATTATATATGATTTTATCAACAAAATATTTTTGAATATCAAGATTTTCAATCATACAGTCTCCGACTAACACAACTTGATTTTTCTCAAATTCAGACTCAGCTATTTCTTTCATTCGCTCTTTGTAATGATTTGAGATTTCAGCTTTTTTTAACACAAATTTCACTCCTATTCTTCTCGTGGGGTGTCGTTATGCAAGTATAGAGGTCTAAATAAGCGCTTGATGATTGTTAATACAATAATTGATCCTAGTGATACAGTAATTCCTAAAGTGATCATGCCTAGCCCAAATATTAATCCAATAATAGCACTAATCCATAATGTTGAAGCAGTGGTTAACCCATATACATTCCCATTCGTTTTTAATATGGCACCAGTTCCTAAAAACCCAACACCTGCGACTACTTGAGCAATGATTCTTTGTCTTTCCACAACTATATTTCCTGTAAAGTCAGGATTATCTTGAATGAATTTTATCGCTTCAAGCATCATTGTATCTTGAACAATCGCTAGAGCTGCCGCTCCTACTGCCACTAAAACATGAGTTGTCATTCCTGCGATTTTATGTTTTCTTTGACGTTCAAATCCTATCAATCCAACGAAAAAGATTGTTAGTCCCAGACTTTGTAAAATATAAAAAATATCAATTGTTTTATCCATTGATTCACCTACTTCCTCTTTGTAACATTACATTATAAACGCTTACATCGAATAAAGCAATAGAAAAAGCGAAGAAAATTATCTTCGCTTTTTATTAAATTATTATTCTTTTGTGCTATAATCCATTGCTTGGTAACGCACATACATACTATAACGACGTTTTGCATCGTCTAAGTTTGCTTGATACAATTCTTCTGCATGTTCTGGATTAATATCTAGTAGTTGTGAATAACGAGATTCGTTCATTAGAAAGTCTTTGTATAAATCCCAGTTTGGTGCTTTTGAATCAATCTTAAATGGATTTTTTCCTTCTGCTTGTAATCTTGGATCAAATCTAAATGTTGGCCAATATCCACATTCTGTAGCTAACTTAGCTTGGTTTTGTGAATTGGTTAATCCACCTTTAATCGCATGAGCAATACATGGTGAATAAGCAACAATGATTGATGGTCCATCGTATGATTCTGCTTCTTTAAATGCTTTTAATACTTGTTGTTGAGATGCACCATGAGATACTTGTGCAACATACACATGTCCATAAGTCATTGCAATTGCAGCAAGGTCTTTTTTCTTACCACCTTTACCGCTAGCAGTAAACTTAGCAATAGATCCTTGACGAGCACTCTTAGATGATTGTCCACCAGTATTTGAGTAAACCTCAGTATCCAATACTAAAATATTAATGTTTTCTTGGTTAGCGATAACATGGTCTAATCCACCATAACCAATATCATATGCCCAACCATCTCCACCAATAATCCAGTTAGATTGTTTTACTATGTAATTTGATAACTCTTTAATTTCTTCAGAAGTTTCATCTGTAGCATCTTTAATTAGAGGCATTAATTTATTAAACACTTCTAATGTTTTATCACCATCTTCTCTATTTTCTAGCCAAGTAGTGAATAATTCAGATACTTCAGGAGCAACTTTATCTTTACCAGCTATAAAGACATTTTGTAAACGATCACGCAATGCTTCGTTAGCTTGTAACATACCAAAACCAAATTCAGCATTATCTTCAAACAAACTGTTTGCCCATGCAGGCCCACGTCCATTGTCTAATGTTGTATATGGTGTAGCTGGGAAACTTGCACCGTAAATAGAAGAACATCCAGTTGCGTTTGCAATTTGCATTCTTTCACCAAATAATTGAGTAACCAATTTAACATATGGTGTTTCTCCACAACCAGCACAAGCACCACTAAATTCAAATAATGGTTTTGCAAATTGTGAATTTTTTGCATTATCTTTTCCAACTAAGCTATCTTTATATGTAACATGGTTGAATAAGTATTCAGCGTTTTGAACTTCACCTTTTTCAATTTCTTCATGAATAGGAGTCATGACCAATGCTTTTTCTTTGGCAGGACATACTTGAACACAAACACCACAACCTGTACAATCTAATGTAGAGATTTGGATTTTGTATTGAAGTCCTTCTAATCCTTTTCCATTTGCTTTTTTCGTTATTAAACCTTCTGGTGCATTTGCCATTTCTTCTTCTGTTAATAAGAATGGTCTAATAACAGCATGTGGACACGAAAATGCACATTGGTTACATTGAATACAATTTCCTTCAATCCATTGTGGAACATAGTTAGCAATACCACGTTTTTCAAACGCAGCTCCACCGTTTTCCATTGTTCCATCTTCATAACCAGTAAATGCACTAACAGGTAAGTCATATCCTTTAATTGCATTAACAGGGTC
>JAFGXW010000120.1 GCA_016936415.1 Bacilli bacterium
AATTTTATAAAATTGATTCCATCAAACAAGTAATCGTTGTTGTATTGATCATGTAAAAAGCAAAGTTGGTGTTGTGCTAGATTATAATTTGATAATAACAAAAATCCGCAAATTGATAACCCAATAATGACATAACTGATGCGAATTACCTTTTCAGAAAAGAGATAATGATAGTGCAAAGCCATTAAATGAATCATAATTCGATAACCTTTGGGTTAAGTGATTTGAAATCGTCTAGTAAATGTGTACTAATAATAAACTGTTTTTCAGAATTTAGTATATGATCTTTCAAACGGTTCACACTTTCACTATCTAGTCCGCTTAGCGGTTCGTCAAGCAGATAAATGTCTGCTTTTGTCATCAAGCATTGTACTAGATTTACTTTTGCCTTCATTCCTTTTGATAGCTCTGATAAGATAGAATCTTTTTTATCGAAAAGTTGAAAAGTTGAAAGTAAGTGATTGATGTACGCATCATTTCTTGGATTTGAACTAACATTGTTTAGTAACTGAATGAATCTCATTACATTGACATCATGAGGAAAATTAGGTTGTTCACACATATATGAAATTTGATATGGGTTCGCATTTATATAACCTTGATAATGAATTAATTTTGCGAGAGATTTCATAATGGTAGACTTCCCACTTCCGTTTTTACCTACCAATAATGTGATTCTTTCATCAATTACAATATGATCAACCTTGATACAGGTGTCAGTATATTCTTTTATAAATTGTGAAATCTCAATTTTCAAACACATAGCGAATAAACTCACTTTCTGTTGCAGTTTGGAACAAATTCGTTCGTATATAGGGAAAATCATCAATGATGATTTGTTTTGTTTCACCAGAAACTTCGTATGTTATGATTACATAGAAACGGTGTAAGAAATTGGTGGTTGAAAGGTATTGGAATGGGATATAAAGATAATTTGTGGTATGTTCTTGTAGTAGAAAGTTTTTTTGAAACACAATGGCTTGATCTAAATAATCAAAATAAGATATTCCAAGTACTTCTTTCGGTGCATCAAATAGATCTGGTAATGCATTAATCTGAGTCATATAGAAATTATTAGATGATACACTTGTTGTTCCCAAATTGATTGATTGAATAACAATATTTTCTATGGCATTATTTGTTATTTCAATCGCAAGACCACTCACACTACTGACATCAGATAATTTCATGACTGTGCTCTGTATACTACCTATCAATAAATCATCTGGTTGATTGGATAAAAATCGATAATGAAATTCACCTATTTTGATTAGTATGTCCTCATTGTTTGAGTATTGGATATGTAAATAGGCTTCTGGAATAATTATTTCGTAGTCTGGACTATCAAAAGCTATTTTGAAAGACAACTCTATCACTTGATAAGATGTATTTTTATATAAATATGTGTTTTCAGTTGTCTTGAACTCAATTATCTGCAGCGGAATGAGTTCATTTTCATCTAATGATTGAATCGAACCTGAGGAAATATAATCAGTGACAAAATGATAATCTTGCGTATTATTTGTAAGTAGTTCTATGTTATAAGTTTCTGTTTCACTTGATTTGTAAAACGAGTGAATGGATGGAACACTAATGATTTCAAACACGGAATCTTCCTTAATATATAGTAATAAAGAAAGAATAAACAAGGAAAAAGCCAATAAACCAAAAATGAATTTAAGCTTCATCAATTCGCTCCTTAACAATGTTATAGTATTCTGTTGTCACAACAAATACTTCCCATCCTCCCTTTCGAACACATTTATAAAATCGATAGTATTTTGCGACTCCATTTGTTACTTTCCCCTCTCCCCTAATTTCAACAACTAGTTTTGTATAAGGATCAACATTTACTTTGATTTCAAAGTCCTTTTCTAGTGATGATGTTGCTGTTGCTGTAATAGCATACTTTATCTCTTGCTCTAAACCAAGCTTGAATCCAGCTTTGGTTCCTGCAGCATTTAGCCCAAGATTTCCAGTTACACTATATTGTTTTTTAATGTCTTCTTCTGACTTAAAAGACATTGATTGCACAATAGCCGTATCCCCCTCATTCACAATCACAAACAAGGTTTCTTTCAGAAATACGACACTTTCGTTCTCATAGGCAACGTAAGTGGTCCATCCCCAAAAGCGGTACCCGCGCAATTTCTCATAATATGTACTCATTTTTGTTGTGTTAAAATCTTCTAATAACATTGCGCCATTATTTTCAAACACGATTTCTTGATATGTTAGGTAATCATTTGCTAGCACATCTTGTTGATGCAACGTGTATAAGAAAAACAAAACACCAATCATCATAAATCTTTTCATAAAAAACACCTCCATTACTATAATAGTAACGAAAGTGTTATTTTTCTTTATTGAAACAACGTCATTTGATTTTGTAAAACCTCTAACGTATCTTGATATCCTAATTCAAAACGTCTTTTGATATATTTTTGATCAAAATCAAGTACCCCACGTAAACTTTTCTTTGGATGCACGGTAATCAGTTTCACACCATCCACTTCTTTTTTGCGGGAAAACGATAGTTTAAATAGATCAATGATGATAATAATATCACATCCCATATCAATCAATGGTTGATATGGTGTATTATCAAATATTCCGCCATCATAAAACGTTTCTGCTCCTACTTGAACAGGACGAAATGCAACTGGAATTGCACAAGAGGCAAGCATTGTGTTTTTGATATCTTTATCTTCACTTATATGGCGTAAATTTTGATATTTCGTTTGATTTTCAGATTTAAAATAGTGCAAATAATTTGTACGTAATAAATCAAAGAACGTGCTTTTTTCATTTCCCAAAAATGTTGTTGTTACGAAGACATCCTTTGTTCGCAAAAGATCACAGTCGATTGTCTCCTCAATCAACTCTTCTAATCGTTTGGTATCATAAACACCACGGTTTAGAAAAGAAAGTTTTTCATCCATAAGTCTTCTAAATATGTTTGAATCTACATTAAATAAACTTTTTTTATCTAAACTCATCCAAACACGGTATGCTAAATCGTAATCATCCATCGCAAAAAGAGCGGCATTTAAACTTCCCACACTTGCACCAGAATAACAACTCACCAACTGATCAATTCCAAGTTCTTTCATGGCTTTCCATGCCCCAATTTGATACGCACCTCTAGCACCACCACCGGCAAGTACTAAGCCTATTTTCGGCATATTTTCCCCTCCTTATAACACAACGATTTCTTTGATTTTATCTCCTTGTTTTATGTCTAAAACGTCTTTGATATCGTTTGTTACTTTACCAAATACAGTGTGTACACCATCTAAATGTGGCAACGATGTATGACAAATAAAGAATTGAGAACCACCAGTATCTTTACCTGCATGGGCCATTGACAATGAACCTGCAAGATGACGATTTGGGTTTCCAACCGTTTCACATTTGATTTTATAGCCAGGTCCACCCGTTCCATTACCAATTGGGCAACCCCCTTGCGCAACAAAATTAGAGATGACACGATGGAATGTAAGTCCATTGTAAAATCCTTTATTTGCTAAGCTTTTAAAGTTTTCTACTGTACCTGGTGCATCTTTCTCAAATAATTCAACATTTAATTCTACATTATTCTTTTCTAAAATAATTTTCGCTTCCATAATTCCTCCTAATATTTTCGTCTTTCATTATTTTTATATACTTCTTTGATAAATCCGCCACCCATGCAAACATCACCTTGATAAAATACCGCAGCTTGTCCTGGTGTCACTGCTCGAATGTCTTCTTTAAACGTAACCATCAGCTCCTCACCAACAAACTCGATGGTTACTTCATTATCTTCTTGACGATAACGGAATTTCGCTGTGCATGCAATGGTGCCTTCGAAATGACCAATGTTGATTAAGTTAACATCATCTACGAGACATGAGTCACTATATAAAGTTGGATGGTGAAAACCTTGTCCAACAATCAGTTGATTCTTTTCTAAATCTTTCCCAATTACAAACCAAGGTCGATTACCATGGGTATTACTTCCTCCAATACCAAGGCCTTTTCTTTGTCCAATGGTATAGTACATTAATCCATTGTGTTCTCCGATTACATCATTGGCTTCGTTTACCATTAATCCTGGGATACTAGGCAAGTAATTGCTCAGAAATTTTTCAAAATTACGTTCTCCAATGAAACAAATGCCAGTAGAATCTTTTTTGTCTTTGGTTGATAAATTATATTTATGAGCAAGTGCTCGTACTTCACGTTTCGTTAAATCACCCACAGGAAACAACGTTTTTTCAAGTTGTTTTTCGGTTAATTGGCTAAGAAAATACGTTTGATCTTTGTTATCATCCACGCCACGCAACATCATAGTTTGTTCCCCATGAACGACACGCGCATAATGTCCCATCGCAATATAGTCTGGATGAAACTGTTTGGCATGTTCCACAAAAGCATCAAATTTAATATATTTATTACATAAGATATCGGGATTTGGCGTACGTCCTTTCTTATATTCATCTAAGAAATACGTAAATACATTATCCCAATATTCTGTTATAAAATCAACACGATGAATCGGAATATTTAATGTTTTAGCTACTTTTTCAGCATCTTGATAATCCAGTTCTTGTGCACAAATTTCATCTTCTAATCCTGGGTTCCCTAAGACATCATTATTTGCAGTTGAATCCCAATTGCGCATAAATAACCCAATTACATCATATCCTTGTTCTAAGAGAATTGCAGCAGCAACGCTGCTATCTACTCCTCCACTCAGTCCAACTACTACTTTCTTTTTCATAAGTACCTCCTTGAAACACTAATAATCAATATCACTTGGAAGTCTTAAGTCTCCTCTTGGTGATACGCTAATATCTAAAATTTTAGGTGAATCTGGTAATGCTTGTCTTTTAAATTGTTGTGAATAGAAACGTTTAAAGAAGTTATGTGCGTAACGTTCTGATAATGCTTCATCCATATCAAATGTTTTCTTCAAAATCCAATCAATGCGTTCTTCATCATCACCATAACGTAAAACACGGTGAATTATGAAATCATTGATTTCGTATTTTCCAATAGAGTCTTCTGTTTTTTGATTGGATGTAAGTTCTGGTGATATTGGTGTATCTAGGATGCTTAACAATGTTTCACGGACTACTTGTTCAAACTTTGTTAAAGCATAATGATAGATCATAAAACGTACCAATGTTTTCGGAATACCGGCATTGATTCCATACATACTCATTTGGTCACCACTGTATGTGCACCAACCAAGTGCAAGTTCACTCAAGTCACCTGTTCCAAGAACGAGACCATTGCGTTGATTTGCAATATTCATTAATAGCATTGTACGTGCTCTTGCTTGCGTATTTTCATAAGTAATATCTTCTGTTACGCCATCGTGTCCAATCAATTTAAAATGATCTTTTACGTGTGCATTGATATCAATTACTAAGCTTGTAACGCCTAGGTTATGCATTAAATCTAACGCATTTTTCTTTGTCAATGCTGAGGTGTGTAACCCAGGCATTGTCACAGCAATAATACCCTTACGATCTAAGGATAAATTATCATAAACACGAATCGCAATCAATAAAGCAAGTGTGGAATCTAATCCCCCACTAATACCAATTACAAGACTTTTTGCATGCACGTGTTTTATTCTTTTTATCAAAGCATTTTCTTGTAATGCTGCAATTTTCTCAAAATCTCCCAAGACATTGCTTTTTGGAATAAAAGGCGTGCGATCAAACTTTTTTACAAAGTCATATTCCTTTGTTTCAGCTAACTGAAATTTCACTTCGATAAAGCCAAAATTATAACGATTTAAGGTATCTCTATAACTTGCATTTGTTCGGCGACTAAAGTCAATTTTACGTAAATCAATGTCTCCATAAATGACTTCCGATTCTTGATTAAAGTTTTCAGTTTCCACGATTAAATCACCATTTTGAGCAACGACATTATGTCCGCTAAATACAGTTTCACTTGTGGATTCATTGACACCAGCACTACTATAAACATAGGCACCAGCATTTCTTCTTGAATGTTCTAAGATACAGCGTCTTCGAATCTCTCTCTTACCAAGCACCTCGTTAGATGCACTAAGATTAAGAATTAATCTTGCTCCATTCATTGCTAAGATATTTCCTGGACTAATTGGAGCCCACATATCTTCACAAATTTCAATCCCAAAACTTAAATCATCTTCACCTTTAAAGACCAAATGCCCAAACGGTACTATTTGATCTAAAAATACAACTTCTTTTTTTGATTCAACGATTTCAAATCCACTTTGAAACCATCTTTTTTCATAAAATTCACCTGTATTTGGCAAATAGAATTTCGGTACAATACCCAAAACTTTATTTCCTTGAATAATGTAAGCACAGTTATATAACACACCATCTACTTCAAGTGGTGCCCCAATTACAACAATGCCAGTGTATGTGTTTTTCGCCAAGAATAATGCAATACTATCCAGAGATCTCTTTAATAGTCCATCTTGAAAAAACAAATCATTACATGTGTAGGCTGTCACACTTAATTCAGGAAATACAGTAATACTTGACTTTACATTTTCTAAGATGTGTAGCATCTCAGAAACATTGTATTCAGGATTTCCGACTTTTAATTTTGGTGTAACACTTGCCACACGAATAAAACCGTTCTTATACATTATAATCACCTCGATACAGTTCATTTTTTTGAATATACTCATATACATCTGGGTCAACCTGAGATCGATCCATTGTCTTTCTAAATGATGTACTACTTACCTCAATGTTAAAATCATCAAAAATTATAAACGAATCAAGATGTTTTGATAATGTAGGATTAAGCGATATTGTTTTTCGAATATCAACGCCATTTCTTCCTAAAACAATAATTTTAAATTCACGCAATATACCTTCAATATTGATCCATTTATCCATGTATAGTAAATTATCTGCACCAATCACAAAGCTAATATCACAGTTATATTTATCACTTAAACGAATCAGAGATTGATAGGTTCCTAAATAATCTGTATCATCTATTTCAAGTTTGCATATTCCTAAATTATCGTATTTGCAAGCGACAAGTTCCAACATATTAACTCGATGATAATTACTTGCCAATTCACTTTTTGTATAAGCACTGCTGACAGGCAAAAATAAGAACTGATCAGCCTCCATTTTTTTCATAATGTATTCATACACTTTAATGTGTGCAATCGTAATTGGATTAAATGCTCCACCAAAGACAATTTTCATCTAGATCACCTCATCTTTATTATAACATATAACAGTAAAACCTGTGTATATTTGAACAAATATTTGTAGTTGTTGTTGCTTTATTATTTTATCACAATTCACTTACTTTTGCACAGTTATATATACACTACCAAAAATATTATGATATAATGTTTTTGGTGATACAATGGAAAAAGAAATAAAAAAGTACCAAAACAAAGAAATTTTTGATTATTCTTGTAGTGAAACGATCATTCATGCTGCAAACGATTATTACAAATTAAACTTAACAGATGATGCATTTAAAATGATGGCACCATTTAGTGGGGGAATGTATGAAAAAGACGTTTGTGGTATTATTAGTGCTTGTATTAGCGTTTTAGGTATTCTTTTTACAAAGACAAATTCACACAATAGTCCGCTATTAAAAGAGGCAACCCTTGAATTGCGACATGCTTTTTTACATGAGTTTGGACATCTAGATTGCCAGGTTATCAGTGATACAAAAAGAGATCCAGTTTTTGGATGTAGAGACTTGATCATTCAAGGTGGGTTGATTTTAGAAAAGATTGTTGATAAATATCAAAAAATTGAGAAAAATGAGGTGAAATCATGAAATTAGATACTTCTTATATTTTAGAACTTGCAAAGGAAATTTTATTAATTCCAAGTCCTAGTGGATATACCAAGGAGATCACAGCACGTATTGAATTAGAAGCAGATAAATTTGGATTAGTACATGAAAAAACAAAAAAAGGAAATACAATTATTACATATCCAGGAAAAGAAAATTATACTGTGGGACTCAGTGTCCATGTTGATACACTAGGTGCTATGGTCCGCAGCATATCTGCGAACGGAGATATTAAATTCACAACAATTGGTGGTCCAATTTGGCCAACATTAGATGGCGAATATTGTACAATTATGGGTAGAGATGGTCGTTCATATACGGGTACTTTTTTATCAACAAGTCCAGCTGTTCATGTATATAAAGACGCAAGAACAAAGGAACGTAGTCCCGAAAACATGTATGTTAGACTAGATGAAATTGTTAAAACCAAACAAGATGTACTCGATTTGGGAATCGGTGTTGGGAATTTTATTTTCATTGATCCAAAAACGACGATTACCAAAAGTGGTTTTGTAAAATCACGATTCTTAGATGATAAAATAAATGTTGCGAGTATTTTCGGTTTAATTAAGTATTTGAAAGACAATAACATCACACCAAAATACCACTTAAAATTTATCATTTCTACCTATGAAGAGGTTGGACATGGGGCTTCTTTCATACCAAATCTTGATGAAATGATTGCAGTCGATATGGGATGTATTGGTGATGATTTGACTTGTACTGAATTTGATGTATCTATTTGTCCAAAAGATTCCACAGGGCCATATGATTATGAGTTAACAAATCGATTAATCGAGACTGCAGTGAAAAATAAGATCAATCACGCAGTAGATATTTATCCATTTTATGGCAGTGATGTTTCTGCAGCTCGTAGTGGTGGAAATGATTTCAAAGGCGCATTATGCGGCCCAGGTGTACACGCTTCGCATGGTATGGAACGAACCCATATTGATGGAATTAGTGCAACAATTCATTTATTAGTAAATTACTTAGTATAATCAAAAACGGTATTGATAAATTATCAATACCGTTTTTATTATTTAATCGCTTCGATTAAACGAAAAATCTCTTTTGTTTTTTTTAGAACCAATCTTTTTGCACTATTTGGTTCTATTGCTTCATCTAATGTCATTGGGGAATCCATAATTGAAAACATTGAAGTAATTCCATATTCATGGGCTGAAAT
>JAFGXW010000121.1 GCA_016936415.1 Bacilli bacterium
ACAAAGAAGGCTTTTATGATTGGACAACTTAGTGGCATGGTTGAACCTGTAGCGGGAGTAGTTGGTGCATTATTGGCTTTATCGATGCGTAATGCATTGCCATACGCACTTAGTTTTGCTGCTGGGGCAATGATATATGTAGTGATTGAAGAGTTAATACCTGAATCTCAAATGATGGAAACGACTAAAATTGCAACCATTGGTGCAATGCTTGGTTTTGCTGTCATGATGACACTGGATGTTGCTCTTGGATAATATAATATATAAGGATTATGCCTCTTGGAAGATTGAAAATCATAAAGTAATTGAAACCTTTAAAACGAATCATTCTGTAATATACGAAAGATTAGAACCGGTATATATAGTTTTAGAACACATTTTTAATCTCGCTGTCAACCAGGAAGAGATTGATGAAGATTTAGAAACCATATTTCATGTTGGGTTTAACTATTTGAACTCTCAATTCGAGATTATTAAGATTTACTTTGAAACACTATTTCAGTCTAAGTGTGATGAGTTTATTAGTTACAGCAATTTAATTTTGTATTTATTGTTTATATTTGACATAAAATCAGATTTAGAGAACAATGGAATTGATTCGAATATTCCAGAGTTGAATGAGCTTGAAACTTTAATCGAAAATATGATCATGGAGAGAAGCGAAAACTTTGATTATATTAATGACAAGACCAATGAAACATTAAAGATTGTTTATGGTAAAATGAACTATGAGTATGTGAGCATTATTGATATTTTCGTTGAGATTGCTGAAAATCTCGATTTGTATATTTTTGAAGATGAAGAAATTGTTTTAGGAAATGATTTTTAAAAACACAAGAAGATTCTTGTGTTTTTTTAATGTATATTACTTATTATTTTTATAAATATGTTATATAATGAATAGGCTAAAGAGGTGATTAAATTATGGGAATAATTAGCGATATAAAAACAGTAAAAAGAAAAGATCCAGCAGCAAGAAACGCACTTGAAATTATATTAACATCGAATGGAATGCATGCGGTCTGGTCATATAGAGTTTCACATGTTTTATGGAAATTGAAATTAAAGTTATTGGCTAGAATTTTAAGTGGGGTAACAAGATTTTTCACGGGAGTTGAGATACATCCTGCAGCTCAAATTGGTAAAAACTTTATGATTGATCATGGGAATGGAATTGTAATCGGAGAGACTACTGTGATTGGAAATGATGTTTTGCTTTATCACCAGGTAACTCTAGGTGGTACTGGGAATACAACAGGGAAGAAAAGACATCCAACAATTTGTGATGGTGTTATGATAGCAGCAGGAGCAAAAATTTTAGGCGATATTAAAATTGGTTCAAAGGCAAAAATTGGAGCAAACGCTGTTGTTTTGAAAGATGTTCCATCAAGTTCAACTGCTGTTGGAATGCCTGCTCGAGTCATATTAAATGAAAAAGTTACTGAAGAAGATTGTAGTTTGGCAAGAAAAGATATATGATTAAGTATTATAAAAGAAAGTAAGGTGATTCCATGAGAAATCTAAAAATAAATTCTGCGATGAAGGTAGCACTAGTCTATTTTCTTTTTAGTGTTCTTTGGATTGGCCTTTCTGATTATATTTTGTTAGTAATCATAAAAGATGCAGAAATATTTAGAAAAATTAGCACAATTAAAGGAACGTTTTTTGTTTTTGCATCGTCTTTGATTATATATTTATTAGTAAATAGGGAAGTAAAAAATGTAAAAGAAGCTTTCCAAAATATTCAAAATTTGAAACAATTAGATATTTTGACAAAGCTCATGAATAGAAATAGTTTGGAATTGGAAATCGACCGTATTTATGATGAAGAAATCCAAGTTTCAGTATTAATGGCGGATATTAATGGATTAAGAACAATCAATGAAGTGTTTTCAAATGAAAAAGGTGATTTATTATTGGTTAGGTTTTCTGAACTCTTGAAAAATATCTTCCCCCAAAATTCATTTATTTCACGTGTTGGTGGAGATGAATTTGTTGTAATATTGTATGATTGCACTTATACAGAAATTGAGTCGTATGGGAAAAAATTGTTAGAGAAGGTAAGTTCTCATATTGTTGATGGAATCCATTATTCAGTATCTATTGGATATAGTTCAACTTGTAGCCTTGAACACAATGTTTATGATTCGTTTGCATTATCTGAAGACCGTATGCAACAGCACAAACTATTAAATGAAAACAGTTCTAGTAATTCGATTATTTTATCGTTAAAATCAACATTATATGAGAAAAGCGATGAGACTGAAATGCACGCATCAAGGATGGCATTTATGTGTGATAAAATTGCCAATGATCTGAATTTAAGCTTTTCATCTACCAATGAACTAAAATTACTGGCACTTCTTCATGATATAGGAAAGATAGGTGTTGATGATGCCATCCTTAAGAAAAATGGTCCGCTATCAAATGAAGAGTGGGATAAGATGAAATTACATCCATATATCGGATTTAAAATGGCCAGCAGCACACCACAACTTAATATGATTGCTAATGCAATTTTAACACATCATGAAAGATGGGATGGTAATGGCTATCCGAAAGGGATATCTGGGGATGAAATACCATTAAATTCAAGAATCCTTGCAGTTGTTGATGCATTTGATGCTATGACAAATGATCGTGTTTATCGAAAAGCAATGTCATTGGATGCTGCTGTTTCAGAAATAATCAAAAACAGAGGAACACAGTTTGATCCTAAAGTTGTGGATGTATTTCTAAAAATAATACCCTCTATTTAACATGAATCCAATGAAGTAGACCTTATTAAAAAACGGTCTACTTTTTGTTTTATTACACTTGAAGAAGACATAATAAAAGATGAGGGGAATTTCCTCATCAAAGTTTATAAATATTATCTTGTAAGTAAAATATATGGTTTATGGTGAGTCAACGGATATAGACTACAGTGACGCGAGCAACATAAAGAATGAAGGACTATGATCACAATACAATTTACTTATCAACCTAACACAAGAAGACCCTACTTCAAATTGATTTACTCATGAAGTGGGGGCTTTTTCAGAGAGGCTTTTTGATATCTTTTTACTAATTCAATGCCTTTTAAAATAATATAAACACCAAAAATAATAATGTATATAACAATTCTAGAATTATTGATTAATAATAGATGAATAAATACGAGGACATAAAATAAATAGGCAAGTAAATGAATTTGTTTCCATTCCTTGTATTTGAATTTTTTTCTAATGATTGGGAAAGAAGTAATAAATAATGGAACTGAAATTGAAAATGAAGCAATTCCTATTAATGGAACAGGACTGTCTAGCAATGAAGCGTACTCAAGATAATACTCAATATATCCTATACCATGAGGAGCGAGTAGAATGATACCAATAATTGCATTTTCAGCACGAACCATAGAAAGATGTTTTCTAATCTTACCCTTATCTAATACCCCTGTGTACATTACAACAATAATGAAGGATAAAGGAAGATAGCCTAACGTTATTATATTAGAGTAATCGAATCCAGATAGTAAAGCGATAAACGCTGCAATACCATATAAGATATAATGATATTTATGAATTAATTTTGGAAAAAAGTATGAAACCAATGAAATAATTGTAACGAATATTAGAGTAATCATCAGTCGTCATCCTCTTCATCGTCCTCGTCATCATCCTCGTCATCTTCATGATCTGAAGATGCACCAGCAGTTGCATCTAACGAAGTAGAATATGTTGGGTTAGTTACGCCTGCAATTGCGTCAATTGCATCGTAGACGGGCTCTTTGATAATAGATAAGACAAACGCACTTATAAATGCGAACAAAACAATTAGATTTCTCATAACTTGATTCTCAACTCCTAGTCTTGAAACAATTCTGTTGATAAATATCGTTCTGCATTGCTTGGAGATATGGTTAATATTTTTTTATTTGGTCCAACCTTTTTTGCTAGTTCTAAAGCAGCATATACATTTGCACCTGTTGATATTCCGACAAATAATCCATATTCTTTTGCTAGTGAACGAGCAGTTTCAAATGCGGCTTCATCTGTTACGGTTATTACTTCATCATAAATGGTAGTATCAAGTATCTCTGGAACAAATCCAGCTCCAATTCCTTGGATTTTGTGAGGACCAGGTTCATTTCCACTTAATACTGCAGAGTTTACTGGCTCAATAGCCTTAATGCTAATATTAGGATTATAATCTTTCAATATTTTACCAACACCAGTAATTGTCCCACCAGTACCAACAGCAGTAATGAAATAATCTAAATCGGGAATGTCTTGAATAATCTCTTTTGCCGTATTTTTCATATGAGCCAATGGGTTATTAATATTTTTAAACTGCATTGGCATAAAGTAACCATGTTTAGACGCAAGGTCTTTGGCAATTTTGATGGACTCATTCATACTCTCTGTTAAAATTAATTCTGCTCCATACCCCTTTAATATTTTTCTTCGTTCTATACTTAGACTTGAGGGCATAGTTAGAATAACGTGATATCCTTTTGCTGCAGCAACCATTGCAATTCCGATTCCAGTATTACCACTTGTAGGTTCTATGATTGTATCACCTTTTTTGAGTAATCCTTCTTTTTCAGCTGCTTCTATCATATTAATAGCAATACGATCTTTGACACTTCCACCAGGGTTAAACCATTCTAGTTTCAAAAAAATTTCAACATCATTTTTATGTATTTTAATAATAGGAGTATTACCTATTAATTCAAAAATATTGTTATATATCATAATTTCACCTCATTCATGATCGTGTTTTTATTATAACGCTAAACAAGTATATAAACTATAAAAACGCAAAAAAAAGAACTGCTTCGCAGTCCTTTAGTTGCTTCTTGGTTTCATGTGTGGGAATAATAAGACATCTCTAATTGAAACCGATTCAGTAAGTAACATTACCAATCTGTCAATTCCAATTCCAAGTCCACCAGCAGGTGGCATACCATATTCAAGTGCTTCAACGAAATCATAATCCATTTCGCTTGCTTCGTCATTTCCTAGTTCTTTCTCTTTGATTTGTTCTTCAAATCTCTCTCTTTGATCAATAGGATCATTTAATTCGGTAAATGCATTTCCATATTCTCTACCATCGATAAACAATTCAAAGCGATCTGTGAACCTAGGATCATCTATATTTTTCTTTGCCAAAGGACTTATTTCAATTGGATGGCCATATACAAAAGTCGGTTGAACAATGGTTTCCTCACAATATTCTTCGAATAGCAGGTTCAAAATATGACCTGTTCCAGTAAAATGATCTGGAACTTCAAGTTCTTTGCTCTCCGCAAAAGCTTTGGCTTTTTCGAAGGTCATTTCAGTATCCCAAAAATCAATACCAAGTTCTGATTTTACTGCGTCTGCCATGTGAACTTTGTGCCATGTCCCAAAATCAATCGTTTTTTCATTATATTCAACTGTATCTTTACCCAATCTCTTTGCGACAGTAGAAAACAAGTATTGTGTAAGTTCCATCATTGTGTCAATATTTCCATAAGCTTGATAGAGTTCCATCATTGTAAATTCTGGATTATGTTTGATACTGATCCCTTCATTACGAAAGTTTCTTCCAATTTCATAAACACCGTCAAATCCACCTACGATTAGTCTCTTTAGATATAATTCCGGAGCTATTCTTAAATAAAATGGCATATCTAAGGCATTATGATGGGTTACAAACGGTTTAGCGTTAGCACCACCAAGTATGGGATGTAAAATCGGAGTCTCAACTTCCAAATATCCACGATCGTTTAATAATTCACGGAACATTGATATAATTTTTGAACGAGTGATAAATGTTTCACGAGATTTTTCATTTGTGATTAAATCAACATATCTTCTACGATATCGTTCTTCAATATTTGTGAGACCATGAAATTTTTCAGGCAAAGGTCTAAGTGATTTTGCTAAATGAGTTAATTTTGTGACGCGAATACTTAACTCTCCTGTATTTGTAATCATCACAGTTCCTTCAACACCAACAATATCTCCTAAGTCTGCGTTATTAAATAATTCAAAATCTTCGTCTCCAACAACATCCATACGAACATAAATTTGAATTTGTCCATATTGGTCCATGATATGTGCGAATCCAGCTTTTCCTTTACCTCTTTTTGTCATGATTCTTCCAGCAGTAGAAATGGTAGGAGAAGGATTGTCATGTAATTCTTCTTTTGAAAAATTACTAAATTCATCTTTAATCATTTTTGTATTATGTGTTCTGTCAAATCGTTGGCCAAAAGGATCAATACCTTTTTCAACCAAAGAAGCTAATTTTTGTCTTCTAACTAATTCTTGTTCGGATAATTTTTCCATTTTAATTCACCTCTTATATGATTTCATTGCGTATATTCTAAAACAAAAATAGTACGATTGTACTATTTTGAAGCTAAATTTAAAGCATTTAGATTATCATACATGATTGATATATAGTTTGCACCACTTGCAACTTCATCTGTTGTGAGATTTCCCAACCCGTGTAAATATAAAGCAGATGCAGTAGGGTCAATCAATGATAATTGTTGTAATACTTGATTCCCAGCAGGCGAGTTGACATTAGTTTCAAACAGTATATAGTGAACAAAATGATATGTAGCTTCGTCTACGAAATGAATAATGTCACCTGGAATTTCTTCTGAAGTATGAAGCGTATTAGATATTGATAATATTTCAAGATCATATCTATCATGCCAATATGAAAATAGCATAACAGTAGTTATTAGTGGCTTAATTGCGTTGTCAGCCATTTCTTGAAAGTCATCATTTAATTTTTCTAATGCTGCATTTAACACAGTAAAATTGTTTTCAAATAAAGCTTGATTTTCTGGGTATTCAACAATTAATTTATCTTTCACAAGTTCCGCAGCTTGCAACATTCTAACTGGATCAAGCCAAAAATGTGGGTCTGGAGATAAAGAATTCTCATCACAGACAGTAGGTTCTTCTTCAACATATGCAGTGGACGCATGATTGTGCTCATCTGTAAAACAAATTTCGTTGTATGAAATGTGTTGAGATAAATCAATTAAATTTACGTTAGCATCTTTAAATGTACTATTTGCATTGTCTGGAATATAAGTATCAACACCTGCATTGACATAAAATAAGATATCGGCATTAATCATGTCAATAATTTCTTTTGCACTCCAATCAATTGATTCACTATGTACAGTCGATCCAGGTACTCTTTTTACGATTACAGTATCCCCAGCAATCGCTTCAACTAGATATTGCATAGGGTAAACAGTTACATATACAACATTTTCATTTTCATTATCATTTTTATCACATGCAGTTAAAGTAACTAAGAATAAGAAAGATAAGAATATAATTAATTTTTTCATAATATCACCATTTTCTTTTTGTGAAATAATTATATATTAAAGTGAAGATATTTTCAATATCTATAACCTTTTTTCTTGAATAATTTCAAACATTCCAGTCGAATCTTGTTTTTTCGTTGATTCTAGAATTTCTAGTACTCTTACGGTAACAATTTTATTCCCAAAATGGATGGTAAGTACATCACCTACTGATAAGATTGTGCTTGATTTCGCAACTCTATCATTTACTAGTATTCTCCCATTATCGGCAACTTCTTTTGCTATTGTTCTTCTTTTTATAATTCTTGAAACCTTTAAATATTTATCTAATCTCATATTATCACCATTTTAATTATAACATAATAAAAGGATATTTTTGATATCCTTTTAGTGGTTTACTTTTACTTCTTTAGTTTCTTTTTTTTCAGTTTCTATTACTGCATCATCTTCAGTAACTAGGGGTTCATTGTTTGCTTTTTTTGTTTCCCACCAAACCAAGTTCCCTTTTTCAACGATTTCATAGATATCTTCTTTTGTTAATGTCTCAATTTCAAGTAGATATTTTGCAATTAATTTTAGTAAATCTATGTTTTCTGTTAAAACTGTTTTTGCATGATTATAACAAGTATTAATGATGTTTCTAACTTCAGTATCAATTTCCAGTGCAACTTGATCACTAAATGTTTTATCACTGGTATAGTCTCTACCAAGGAAAACTGAACCTGATCTTTTTTCATATTGAATTGGACCTAGTGCACTCATTCCATACTCTGTAACCATTGCGCGTGCAATTTCAGTTGCTTTTTGGAAGTCATTATGTGCACCAGTAGACATTTCGTTAAAAATGATTTCTTCTGCTACACGACCACCAAGTAATCCAGTGATTTGATCTAATAATCCTTGTTTTGTAGATAAGAATGATTCTTCTTTTTCGGGAAGCATCAGTGCATATCCTCCAGCTTGTCCACGAGGAATAATCGTTACTTTGTGAACGACATTGGCGTTGTCAAGTTTTACACCAAGAACAGCATGACCAGCTTCATGGTGAGCAATAAAATCTCTTTCTCTTTTTGAGAATATTTTCGATTTTTTTGCAGGGCCCATCATAACTCTGTCAACCGCTTCATCAATATGATAAAGCAATATCGTCTTCTTGTTTTCTCTCGCTGCTAAAAGCGCAGCTTCATTTAATAAATTTTCTAAGTCCGCACCAGTGAATCCTGGTGTACGTCTTGCGATTTCTTCAAATGTAACTTTTGGATCAATTGTTTTATTTCTAGCATGTACTTTCAAAATTGCTTGACGACCTTTAAAATCAGGTCTACCTATTGTGATTTGACGATCAAAACGTCCTGGTCTCAATAGTGCTGGGTCAAGTACATCTGGTCTATTCGTTGCTGCAATAACGATAATTCCTGAATTCGCTCCAAATCCATCCATTTCAACAAGTAGTTGGTTTAAAGTTTGTTCTCTTTCATCATTTCCACCACCAAGACCGGCACCTCTTTGACGTCCGACAGCATCTATTTCATCGATAAAAACAATACATGGTGCGTTTTGTTTTGCAGTTTTAAACATATCTCTTACACGACTTGCTCCAACTCCTACGAACATTTCAACAAAATCTGATCCACTGATTGAGTAGAACGGGACATCCGCCTCACCGGCTACCGCTCTAGCAAGTAATGTTTTACCAGTTCCAGGAGAACCCATCAGTAATACACCATTTGGGATTCTAGCACCAAGAGACATATATTTTTTAGGATCTTTTAAGAAATCAATTATTTCTTCTAATTCTTCTTTTTCTTCATCAACACCAGCTACATTTGCAAATGTTGTTGTTTTTCCTTTGTTTAATTTAGCACGATTCTTTCCAAAATCAAAAGCTTTATTATTTCCACCGTTGTTTCTCATAAAGAACCCAACAATAAATATTAATAAAATAAAAGGTACTAATAGAAATACTATACTCCAGAAATTATATGTTGCCCCACGGACATGGGTATAGTCAACATTGTTTGTTTCTGCAAGTGTAATAATGTTTTGTAATGCTTCTTGAGAAGGAACTTCTAGATAGTAAGAACTTCCATTTGTTAATTTACCTTCGATTAAGTAAGCACCAAAATTGATGTCACCCTGAATCGGAGTTGAGTTTACTGTGGAAATCTCTCCATTATCGAGTTTGGTGATAAAAGTTGTATAATTATATTCAATTGGTTTTTCCCCTTGATATTGCAACATATAAACAATTGCAAATACAAATATAAGAATTATACCTATAACAACTAGATTACCTAATCTACTTTGTGGAGGTTTCACTTGTTTTATTTCTGCCATTTTAACGCTCCTTACTTATTATAAACCTCTGGTTTTAATACTCCCACATATGGAAGATTTCTATATTTTTCTTCATAATCTAGACCGAACCCAACAACAAACTCTTTTGGAATTGTTTTACCAATATAATCTGGAACAAATTCTACAACTCTACCAGTAGGTTTGTCTAGTAATGTAACGACTTTGACACTTGCAGCACCACGATATAGGAGAAGTTCTCGGATTACCTTGATGGTTCTTCCTGTATCGACGATATCTTCAGCTAATAAGATATGGCGATTATGTACTGAGATTTCAAGATCTTTTAAAATTTTAACATCGCCTGAAGACTCAATTCCACCATGATAACTAGAGACATCCATAAAACCAACTTCAAGATGCATATCCATTTCACCAAGTAAAACACCCATAAACGGAACACATCCATTTAATAATCCCACAACAAGTGGAAATTTATCTTGGTATTCTTGTGTTAATTCTTTTCCTAGTTTTGATGCTATTTCGCGAATTTCTTCTTGCGTGACGAGTACTTTTTCTATGTCTTTTTCTAACATGATTTCACCTCATATATATATAGTGTATTTTTATAACTCGGGTTTTGATTTGATTTCTTGATTCCTGGAATCCAAAGAACATCTTTTTCATTAGAAACTAAAATTAGGTTATTTCTTCTTGAAACAGGAATTTTTTGATCAATGAAAATATCTTTTATTTTTTTTGTGCCAACACTTAGATTAATCTTATCACCGTTCTTACGGTTTCTTAAATAAAGCGGAAACACTTTATCATTATAACATAATTCAAAATAATTTGTATCAATATGTTCTATTTTCGTTTCACTAAATATAAATCTATGATTGTCCTCAATAAAATATTCTCCACAATGATTTACTTCAATATTTGTTCTATTGGGTTTGTCGTTTATATCAACGTATATGAAGTCATATTCTTTGATCAAAACATATTTTTTCCCCAATGAAAAACGTTGATTTGGTGTACTCGACTCACATAATTCTATCATATTAACAATTTGTTCATGCTTCAGTTCGACTAAGTTACCTGTCGTGTTATTGATGAATTGAGTTAGCACTTTAAATTTGATAGCCCTATCTAATTTCTTAAAAGTGTGTAATTCTATTTTATTACTGCTGTTTTGTAGTTGGAAAAATTCATCTCGAAGTCTATTTAACACAATGTCAGCTGAAAGAATAAAATCACGGAATTGGTTAATTTTTTCATCTAAGTTTGGATTTTCTTCTTTCAAAATAGGAATAATCTTATTTCTAAATCTATTTCTAGTGTATACATTTTCTTTGTTTGATTGGTCTTCATAGAAATAAATATCATTGGTTTTTGCATAGTCTATAAGCGTTTGTTTTGATATGTCTAAAAGAGGTCTGATGATCTCAAAGCCATGATCAATTCTTACATCATTTATCCCTGCGTATCCACTAAAAGTGGTCCCACGGATAATTCTCATTAGTATAGTTTCAACTTGATCATCTAGATGATGAGCCAGTACTATTTTTTTAGTATTATATTTTGTGGCAATCTTTTTAAAAAAAGTGTATCTTTGATTTCTAGATTCATTTTGAAAATTGTCACTATTTTCTTTTTCTAGCTCAAAACCTTCAAAAGGAACACCCGATTTAATGGCAAAGTGTTTTATAGCTTCGAACTCTTTTTCAGATTCAATTCTTTTTTTATGGTTAACATGGGCAATGATCAAATTAAGATTTAATTTTGATCTTTGAAGAACATCAAAAAGAACCATAGAATCTACTCCACCACTTAATGCTACAATGATGGTATCTTGTGGCTTAAATAATTGTAAACTTTCGATATGCTTTTGTAAATCAATAATCATTTTATCACCCATTGATATTATATCACAGTTTTTGACAAGTAGCTCATACTTAAATACACTTTGAAAGGCATAATATTTACGAAAACTTAATAATAATTTTATCTTAATATGGTATAATTAGTTAGATTAAATACATAGAATGGAGAAAGAATATGTTTAAACTTCCAAAGTTATCGAAAAAAGAACGTGCTTGGGTTTTATATGATGTAGCAAATTCTGCTTTTATTTTGACTGTTATTACTGTGTTATTCCCGATTTTATACGAGTTAGTATTTATGGCACCACATGTTTCTGATGGCATTGCAAAATATATTATGGTTGGTGGGGAAGAAGTATTGAATCCAGCTTATACAAGTTTTTGGGAAGACGGATCGAGAATATTCAAGTATTTAACTAGTTTCATTGCACTTACCGTGGCTGTGTTTAGTCCGTTGATGGGTGCTTGGTCAAACTATCGTGGTAATAAGAAGAAATTCTTTAAAATTTTCCTAACAATTGGAATTATCGGTGGAGTTGGAATTGCAATTCCTGGATATGATTGGGTTATACTATTGTGCTTATTCACAATATCAAGTTTAGGGTATAATTTTACAAATGTTCTATATGATGCATTTTTGGTTGACGTTACTTCTGAAGATAGAATGGATGAAGTAAGTGCTACAGGATATGCGTGGGGATATATTGGTAGTTTAGTACCATTTTTCGTAGGGATTATCCCATATGCACTAGTTACATTTGGAATCTTGGATGAAAGTTTTTCTCATTTAGCAATTAGTTTTGCATTTATTATATCGATTATATGGTGGGGATATTATTCTCTACCTATCATTAGAGATGTAGATCAGACATATAATATTGAACAAGTTGATAACTCTTTGGGATTATCATTTGGAAGACTTAGAGAAACATTCAAAGATATTCGTAAATATCGTATGATTTTTATTTTCTTAATCGCATATTTACTGTTTATTGATGTTGTTAATACTGTTATTAGATTGGCGACAAACATTGGAGGAGATTTGGGTATTGGTTCAGCGACTATGCTTGGAGTTATCGTCATGGTACAAGTTATCGCGTTCCCATCGGCTATTTTATACTCTAGAATGATTAAAAAATTTGGTGGAAAAGCAATGTTATTTTATGGAATCTTTGTATATGCTATCGCAGTATTTATTGTTTACAAAATTACGATTGATACTACATACTTAATGTGGGTAGTAGGAGCAATTGTTGGTACTGCTCAAGGAGGTATTCAATCATTAAGTAGAAGCTTCTTTGCGAAAATGGTTCCAGTTGAAAAGTCTAATGATTTCTTTGGATTCTTTAGTGTGTTTGGCCGTTTTGGTGGAATTATCTCTCCATTTATTATCGCTTCGTTCCAAGCTTCAATCGGAATTAACCAGGCAGTACTATTATTATTAGTACCTCTTGGAATTGCTGCAGTAATTTTAATATTCGTAAAAGAAGGAAGAGTTGCCTTAGTTGAGTAGAGATTTTATATTAGCCAGTAATTCGCCAAGAAGAAGAGAATTATTAAAACTACTAGATATTGAGTTTACTGTATTAGCAAGCGATATATGTGAAGAAATTAAGAAAGATTTATCGAATGAAGAAATTGTCATGGATTTGGCATTACAAAAAGCCAAACATATCAGCCTATTACA
>JAFGXW010000122.1 GCA_016936415.1 Bacilli bacterium
ATGACTCACAGTTCTATTTTTAATTTCCCTTTTCAATCACTTCTTTTTTAAGCATAGATAAGAATTCTTCAACCGTTACTGTAACTTGTTCTGCCGAACCAAACTTACGGTAAGTTACAAGATTAGAATCCACTTCGTTATCTCCTACAACAATTTGATAAGGAACTTTCAATGTTTGAGCTTCACGAATTTTATATCCTAGTTTTTCATCTCTCATATCAAGTTCACTTCTGAAATCATAATCAATAAATAAATCATTCAATTTTTTTGCATATGCACCATGAGCATCTAGTGAAACAGGAATTACTTTAATTTGGGTAGGTGCTAACCATGTCGGAAATGCACCTTTGTATTGTTCTAGAAGTATTGACATCAGTCTTTCCCAAGTTGAAATCAATCCACGATGAATTACAACTGGACGATGTTTTTCACCATCGGAACCAATATAATTTAAATCAAATCTCTCTGGTAGTAGAAAGTCAAGTTGTACAGTAGACATGGTAATAATATGTCCAGTAGCTGTACGCACTTGGATGTCTATTTTAGGGCCATAAAATGCTGCCTCACCCTTCATTTCAGTGTATTCAATTTCTTCTTCAGCAAGTAATTCTTTTAATAATCTTTCAGCTAAATCCCATAGTTGATCATTGTCATGAAACTTACCTTTTTCTTTATCACGTAACGCTAGTTCAACATACTCAATTTCCAAATTCAAGTCTTTGATTGCTTGAAGGATTAAGTTATATGCATCAAGAACTTCTTTTTTAATTTGATCCTCACGAACAAATAGATGAGCATCTGTTAGTGTCATTGCGCGTACTCTTTCAAGTCCACTTAAAGCACCACTAGCTTCATAGCGATGTTGTGTAACGAGTTCCGCATATCGAATAGGTAAATCACGATAACTTCGTAAGTCAGATTTAAAGACAAGCATATGATGAGGACAACTCATCGGTCTTAATACAAATACTTCTCCATCTCTTTCCATTGCTGGGAACATATTGTCACGGTAATGAGACCAGTGCCCACTAATTTCATATAAACGTTTTGTACCCAAAGCCGGTGTAGATACATGTAGATATCCTGCTTTTTTCTCTAGTTTATAGACATAATCTTCCAATACTTTTCTTACTGTGTATCCAGCTGGAAGCCACAAAGCTAACCCTTGACCAGCGTCATTATTAAGTTCAAATATTTTCAATTCTTTTCCTAATTTTCGGTGATCTCTTTCTTTTCTTTCTTCCAAAACCAACAAGTGATTCTTCAGATCTTCTTCGCTATACCAAGCAGTACCATAAATACGTTGAAGTTGTTCACGATTACTATCGCCTCTCCAGTAAGCTCCCGCTAGTGAAAGCAATTTAAAGAAACGGATGTTTTTGGTATTTCCGATGTGTCCGCCACGACATAAATCAGTAAAATCTCCTTGGTTGTATACACTAATGATTTCACCTTCAGGTAAATCTGTGATTAGTTCCACTTTATATTTATCATCTTTGAAAAACGCAAGCGCTTCAGTTTTTGGTAATTCACGACGAGTAATCACAGTTTGTTCTTGTGATATTCTCTTCATCATTTTTTCAATTTTCTCTAAATCTTCTTCTCTAATTGGCTCTCCTGCATCAATGTCATAATAGAACCCTTCTCTAATCGCCGGACCTACTCCAAATTTTGCATTTGGATATAATCTCTTTACTGCTTGCGCAAGTAAATGAGCGGCACTATGATTCAATATTTCAAATGCCTCTTTGTCTTTTTTTGTAATAATACGGATTTCAGCATCTTCTTGAATCGGACGGTTTAAATCAAATAACTCCCCGTTCACATATCCAGCTACACTTTGTTTTTTCAATCCTGAAGAAATGCTTCCAGCAATTTCTTCAATTGAAATTCCTTTTTCGAATTCTTTTGCTGAACCATCTGGAAATAAAATTTTAATCATGATAACGCCTCTTTTCTATCTTATTTGGTTAGATTTTTATTTATTTTTCAATTATTATATAGGCAAAAATAAAAAAATCGCCCTTAAAAAATAAGGACGAATTAACTCCGTGGTACCACCTTTGTTCTAGATATACTAGCACTCAATACCAATAACGCTGGCTCGCGGGAAACTTTTTCAAGTCCTACTCCAAGGTAGTAATTCATAAGATTTTAATAGTAGCTCACACCATACCTACTTCGCTTGATTATAAATTCTTATCAATCTTGTCCTTTTCACTGTAGTTCATTTTTATTATAATACTTTTCATTATTTTGTCAAATGGAATTACATTTTATATTCTTCTGTCAATGTTTCAATTCTTGCATGAATTCGGTATGCCTTCATCATTTCAGCTTTTTGTTGATTTTCTACCATATACATTGGTAATTCTTTTCTAGAAACATTCGATGAAAAGAAAGTTGGAAGTTCATCAAGTAATCTATGTTGTAAGATTGGCCCCAGAACTTCATCACGAATCCAAGAACTTTGGTTTTCTCCTCCAATATCATCAAGCATTAAAATATCTGCTTTTTTAAGTTTTGCGATTAACGCTTCTAGTGTATGATTTCCGATTGATGATTTTATTTCTCGAACCAAATCGGGATAATAAGCAATGATAACTCGATACCCTTTTTTTGTTAATTCATTCGCCAAAGCAGCCAAAGTATATGTTTTACCTTGTTGATATTGACCGTATAAATACATTCCCTTTACTTTATCTCCACGGGAGTATAGATTTATAAATTTCATCATATAACGATAAATTTCCATTCTATTTTCGGTATCAGTTTTATAATCTTCAAGATCCGCTTTCAGTATCATTTGAGGCATATACATTGCGTCAATAAGTTGATTCTTACGATCAATTTGATGTTTATTTACCATAAAACCACACTCACGATAAATGAATTTGATTTTATTATCTTCAAAACTAAGAAGTGGTTCAAGACCTACATTATCCTGTTTGCATGAATTAAGCCCTTGGCACGCAATACAATGATCTTTTTCAGTAATAAAACTCAAAAAACGAGGAATATTTTCTTCAATATACTCGGGATTTAAATCATTATCAATAAAGAAATTACTTAAAACAGGGTCTTCAAATAACAACTCGGTTAGTTCCTCTTTTGAAAGCTTTTTAAATTTCGGTTTGGTTTCCATCTTCTAATCACCTAATATTCTTTATATATTCATCAAGCCAGTCAGACTCAATATCTTGTGGTAATAAATTCTTTTGTTTCATCGCTTTTTGTTTGAATTTCTCTTTGCGTTCTTTCGTTAAAGCTATTGCATCTTCAATGGTTTCTACCTTAGAACGATTCCAATCTACCGCTACTTTTTCAAAATAGCCATATGTTGGAATATTTCCTAAATTTCCAATAACAAAAACAAAAAGGAAATTAATAAGTTCATTTTTTAACAAACCACTTTCTAATAATCTATCAACAATATTCAGTTCCGAAGCAGCAGGTTTTATGCTGAAAAGATTTTCTAACAACTCTACTGGATTTTTTGTTTCACAAAGTGTAATTACTTCTTCATTGGTTAATGTTCCTACATCTACACTTTCTTCCATTTTTTGATTAGAGTACGATTTACGTTCAAATTGATACCATTTTTTCGCATGTTCTGCTAGCTTATCCAATTCAACACTTTTATCACGATTCAATGAATCCATAAAAACTTTTTGCATTGTAATCTCATCTAAATTATAAATGTATGATAACCTTACTAGTTTTTCTTTTACTTTTGATGTGATTTTTCTTTTATCTACGAAGTTTTTTGATAATCCTTCAAAAAATAATTCAAAATCAAAGTCATGATGAATGTTGATTGTGCTTTTAGCTCTTGAAACAAAATTATCATTTGTTTCAAGTGGTTTTGGTAAAGAAGTAAACACTTCATCAAAATGAGTAGTAACATTTTTAAAACCAGACTTTTCAACGTTACTTAGTCGAAATAATCCAATCACTTCTTCAAAGTTTGTTTGTCCAATTTCATTATATAAGTATGCCCCTAAATTGCCATCTTTTATAAATTCCTCAGCAGACAAAGGTGCACGTAAATCATATAAAAACAGTTCTTCATTTTGATATACAATTAAGAGTCCAATCGCCTCTAGTTTTTTTCTAGCATCCAAGAAATCTTTTGGTGTAATCCCTAATAAATCAAACAATTTGTCATGATGATAAAGAGGTGTTTCTAATCTTGAGCGATCAATGAGAGCCCATAAGACTAAATACAAACTAAACGCTTTACACCCAATCAGTGGTTGGTAAAGAAGCGTAACAACGTTACGCTCATCTAAATCAATGTTTTGATATGTAATTAGTTTAAATTTATCTAGTCTTGGAGAGTCCATTTTATCCTCCTAAGGGCGAAGTCCTACACCCTTAAATTCCACTTTTTTGTCTAAATATTCATAACACTTTGCGATGATTCTCATTGGTTTAAATAATCCAATCAATCCATATGTTTGCACTTTGATATCCACAGCACACTCCATAGGTGATACTTGTACAATAGAAACTATCATATGATATCCGTTTGCTTGTAAGAAAAGTTCACCATGTACATCATCTTCATGTTTCACAAATAAGTCTGTGATTTTACAATAATCTAGTACTTGATTTTTCATCTTCTCATATCTTGTTTTGTAATATCTAGTGCGAAGCTGCATTTTCTGGTGTGTTTCTTTGGTCTCTGCGATTGTACTTGCAAAATCGAAAAAAGCCATCTACTTCACCTCTAATTCTTCTATAATTTTATTAAATACTTTCTTGGTTTCTAATATTGAAAAAGAATTGTCAATCACATAATCTGCTCGTTTCACTTTTTCTTGAACTGGCATTTGTGAAGCAATCTTTTGTTTTGCATATTCTTCAGTAATTTTATCTCGATCAATCAAACGCTGTAACTGATCTTCATAACTTGCATATACCACAACAGTTTTATCAATAAAACAAACAAAATCTGTTTCAAACAATAAAGGTACATCAACAACAATAATATTATTCCCCAAATCTTTTAATCGCTTAATTTCATTTAACACTATTGTTTTTACTTTTGGATGTACAATACTGTTTAAGATTTTTCGTTTTTTTTCATCGTAATAAATTGTCTTACCAAGTTTCTTTCGATTAATCTCTAAATTCGAAAGCAATAGGTCATCGGTGAACACTTCTACAACTTCATAATAAGCTTCAGTGCCTTTTTTTAATAAATCATAAGCAATTTTATCAGTATCAATCACTGGAATATTTAATTGTTGAAACATCTTTGAGACAGTTGACTTTCCTGTCGCAATGCCACCTGTTAATCCAATTGTAGTAGCCATTTTATTTCCCCCTAACGTCTCTATCCTCGTAAAAAGATTATATCATAATTTCCAAAAAGGTAAAAGAAGTCTTTGCGGTTCATTACTTTCTTTTTTGACAACTAGGACAATAATAGCTTCCTCTACCATTTACTTTTTTCTTTTCTATTATTGTATGACAGACAGGACAAGGTAGTCCTTTCATCGTATGGACGTTCAAATTAATTTGAAATAATCCAGTCACACCTAAACTCGAGGTATAACTTCTTATTGTTGTTCCACCTAACTCCACAGCCTTTTCTAAAACATCAGTCGCATGCTTAATTAGATTTTTATAGTCTGTATTTGATAGACTACTAGGTTTTGTTTCTGGATCAATTTTTGATAAAAACAATACTTCATCCACATATATATTTCCTAAGCCTGTGATGATTGTTTGATCTAATAAACAAGATTTAATTGCGGTTGAGCGATGGTGTAGTTTCGCCTTCAAATATGAAACAGTTAGTCTTTTATCCCCCGGTTCAAATCCTAGTTTTGCAATTGGGTTTGTACAATATATTTCATTTAATTGTTTTAATTCCATCGTTCCGAATTTTCGTACATCGTGATATCGCAAACTGGAACCACTTAAAAAATTAAAAACAATATGCTCATGCTTTTCAACTGGTTCTGATTGGTCCTTGATAAAATATTTTCCTTCCATTCTCAGATGAGAAATCAAAGCAATATCTTCAAAAATAAAAATCAAATACTTTCCATACCTCTTTATATCTAATATGGTTTTTCCGATAAGCTGATTCTTAAAATCTTCTATCGTATCTTCATGAATCATTTTAGAATAATGAACATCAATTGAGAGAATTTTCTCACCATTAATTAGTTTATTTAACGTCCTTCTTACGGTTTCTACTTCAGGAAGTTCGGGCACATTATTCACCCCATTTGTTATAGTGTACTCGTTTCGCATCAAAGCGAGTCAAAACTGCTTTTTCTTTGAGTGGATATCCAAGTGCAATAATTGAAAATGGATGAGCATCTCCACAAATTCTTAATGTATTTTCGACATGAGAAAGTCGATCTTCTAATGGATAAATTCCAATCCAAACACTTCCAAGTCCTTGGTTTGTTGCCTCTAATAATATATTCTCAGTAGCGGCACTTAAATCTTGGACACGAAAATGGGGTGATAATTCGCTTGGCATTATCATTGGAATAATGGCACATGTTGCTGTCTTTAATGGCCAAGACCCTGCACTTGTTTTTGACAATTCTAATAAAATTGATTTATCATCAATAACAATAAATTCCCAAGGTTGTTGGTTTTTTGCACTGGGTGCTTGCATTGCGGCTTGCAACAATGCTGTTATTTTTTCAGGTTCAATGGCGATATCTTTAAACTCTCGAATACTACATCGTTTTAATATAAAACTCATATTATTCCTCCGGATTCACATGTACTACTACATGACAAATTTTCTCATCAGCGTATAAGGTCTTACTAACTTTTAGCGCAATATCATGACCTTCTTTTACGGTAATCGTTGATTTTACCCCAATATCTACCAATGCTTGATAATATGGACCATAAGCAATCATATCGATGTTATCGACAGTAATTACTCCAGGAACACTCAAAATCAAGTCATAATATATATCACTTATTTTTTTTGAGACTGCCTTACCTTGTAATGCAACAATTGCTTCCAACACAATTTGAGTTCCAATTTTAAAAATAAATAACACAATAATAATAGAAGCGATTTTATCTCCTTTTAAGAGAAAATCAATGTTCGTTGCTTTACCAATCATTACACCCAAAATTCCAACAAAAACCACAATACTACTAAAAACATCAGTTAATGACTCTTGTCCAGAAGCACGAATGATTTGCGAATCTACTTCTTTTCCTTTTTTGATTAAATACCTAGCTAGGTACAATTTCACAAAAACAACTAGTGCAACTACCGCTAGTGTAATCAGTCTAGGAATAACCACAGGATCGTTAAAATTCATAACCACTTCTTTCCCTAAATTATAAGCGATTAAGATAATAAATAATCCCAATATTAAACTTAAAATATACTCGAACTTACCATGACCAAATGGGTGTTCATCATCTGCTGGCTTTAAAGAATGTCCAATTCCTAGAATAACAAAAACATCACTCAATAGATCACTTACACTATGAATCCCATCAGCAATCAAAGCAACACTACCGAAGAATATTCCACTCATAATTTTCACTACAATTAAAAAGATGTTTACATAAAAACTTTTCTTCATTATCGATTGTAAACTCATAATATCCCTCTATTTCGTTTCATATAAATTTTTACCTAAGGATTGATCAACCCTTAGAGGAACTGATAGTTTAATACAGTTTTCCATGACTTCGACGACCAGTTTTTCCATGATTTCAATTTCATCTTTTGCCACTTCAAATACCAATTCATCATGAATTTGGAGCAATAGTTTTGACTTCAATTTATATTTTTTTAGTGCTTTACTGATATCAATCATTGCAAGTTTAATAATATCAGCAGCACTACCTTGAATAGGTGCATTCATTGCATTTCTTTTGCCTGACTCTCGCTGCATATAAACACTGCTTCTTAATTCGGGAATATAACGACGACGATGTAATAAAGTCGAAACATATCCATTAAGTTCCGCATCCTTAACAATTGTATCCATGAATTTTTGGATGCCTGGAAAACGTTGATAATATTTTGTTATGAATCTCTCAGCATCTTTAGGGTTAATGTTAATTTCTTCACTTAATCCCCATGCACTTTGGCCATATATAATTCCAAAGTTAACTGCTTTTGCTTGACGTCTCTCAAGTGAAGAAATATCACTCTTATCAAAAATTTGCTCAGCTGTTTTCTTGTGGATATCTTCATTGTTTTGAAATGCTTCTATTAATACTTTTTCGTTTGCCATGTGTGCAAGTACTCTTAACTCAATTTGAGAATAGTCACTTGCAAGTAAAAAATTATCCTCAGAAGGAATAAATACCTTTCGTATTTCACGTCCTTCTTCATATCGAATAGGTATATTTTGTAAGTTGGGTTCAACTGAACTTAAGCGACCAGTTGATGTAAATGCTTGTCTATAAATGGTATGGATTTTTCCATCGGATAAAATGGATTCTTTTAACCCAACAATATAAGTAGAATATAGTTTGGTCAATGTACGATAATTCATCACCTTATCAATAATTGGATGAAGTGTTCTCAATTTATTTAACACATCAACATTCGTGGAATATCCAGTTTTGGTTCGTTTCCCATATGGCAATTGAAGCTTATCAAACAAGATTTCACCAAGTTGTTTCGGACTAGAAATATTAAATTCCAATCCAGCCAAATCATAAATATCCAGTGTTAACTGATCTATTTTAATCTTTATATCGTGATTCAATTCCGATAATTTATCTTGGTCTATTAGAATTCCTTCACTTTCCATATCGGCCAATACGATAGATAATGGAAGTTCTAAATCAAAGAGCAAATTCGACTGATTATTCTCTTCTAATTTTCGAATGAGTATCGGTTTTAACTCAGAAATAGCATATGCTTTTTTGGCAGCATATAATCCGTATTTTTCGATATTAGGGACACTATAACTCGCACCCTTTTGATAAATTTCTTCATCATATGATATGTCTTCGTATTCAAAATTTGAGACAATTACTTTAAAATCTTCCTTGGTATTATTTGGGTTTAAAATGTATGCTGCCAATAATAAATCAAAATCAACTCCCGAGAGCTCATAATGGTCTTTTTTCATAATAACATGCATTTTTTTTAAGTCAAAAACACTTTTTTTGATGCTTTGATCGCTCAAATACATTTGAAAATTAATAGACTGATGCAATAAATCATAAGGAATAAAGAAGTTTCCAAGTTCATTAACAAGTCCAAATCCCAAAGCTTCTGCTTGATGATAGTATGGATTAAAAGCCTCTAACACCAAAAAACAATTCCCTTTTAAAATGTCATCCAACTCAAAAATATTATCAATCATTTTATAGGAAAAATCGTTGCGTTTTTTCGGTATTGTTTTATTATATTTTTTAATTAAAGAGTGCAACTCCAACTCTTTAAAAAACTCCATCATCTCTTCTTCATTTACGCCATTGTAAAACGTATCTTCAATTGGAAAAACCAAATCAACATCTTTTTTTATTGTTGCGACTTCCTTACATAAAATTGCATTTTCATAATGCTCGCTGATTCTTTCTCCTAATTTTCCCTTGATTTCATTTTTATGTTCTATGATGTTTTCTAGCGTGCGATATTCATTTAATAATTTAATTGCTGTTTTCTCACCTACCCCAGGAATTCCTGTGAGATTATCAGATGCATCTCCCATTAATCCTTTTAAATCAGTAATTTGATTTGGAAGTAAATTAAGACTTTCTTTTAAGTAGTCAATTGTATAACTTATCGTTTCATTTGCTTTTTTATTTGCACGCACAGTAACTTTATCATTGATCAATTGTAAAAGATCTTTGTCATTACTTAGAATTTCAATCTCGTCAAAATCATCATAATACTTTGTGGCGTACGTTCCAATAATGTCATCTGCTTCAATCATTTCAATTTCCCACATTTTAACACCAAGAACTTCCAAACTCTCACGGATTAATTTTAATTGTGAACGAAACTCTTCAGGCATTGGTTTTCGTCCACCCTTATAGTCTTCAAATAACTCATGTCTAAAAGTTTTGCTTCCTTTATCAAAGGCCACAAGTATATGTGTGAAATCCTCTTTAAGAATTGTATTCATCATATTTACAAAGGCAAATACAGCATTTGTGTATTGTCCTTTTGAATTCTGCATTAAATTACCAGAGTAAGCTGTCCCAAAGTATGCTCGAAACATCAAATTGGATCCGTCAATTAAGATTAGTTTTTTCATTGTATCTCCACCTCGTTTATACATTCTATTTTAACACATAATCTCATAATTAAAAAAAAATACTCTTTAAAGAGTATTATTTTCCAGCTTCTTCTAAAAATTTCACAATATCAGAGACGACTTTTAATTTTGCTGCATCAACATCAGAAATTTCAATGTCAAATTGTTCCTCAATTGCCATGATTAATTCAATAGCATCAAGAGAATCTGCGCCTAAATCATCTGCTAAATCAGAATTCACTAAGATTGAATCCTCTTCAATACCTAATTCTTCTGCGATAATGCTTTTCACCTTATCAAAAACCATTGTAACACTCCTTTGGGGGTATAATTATTTATAATTATAGTGCTTAAACTGTGATTTGTCAATTGTATCTCTTTAACCAAATAAAAAAAAAGGTGTTTTTCGCAAAACACCTTATTCTTATTGGTTTTTTTGATATATCTCAACAAGACCTTTTAATATTAAATATTCATCAAAAATGTAACTGTCATCAAACAATTCTTTAATAAATCTAGAAGCACCACCGGTAATAATAACCATTGCATTTGGATTATAGATTTTTTTTATTTCTGATACAATACCTTTTATCATAAAAGCATGTCCAAATAATAACCCTGAGTTTAAACAATCTATCGTATTTGTCGCAATAATTTTTGTTGGTGTTTTAAATTCAAATTGTGTCAATTGAGAAGCTTTGTTTATCAGTGCATCTCTAGAAGTAATTAACCCCGTGGTGATTGACACTCCTTTAATTATCTTATTCTCAATATAAGTAAATGTAGTAGCTGTACCCATATCGATTACAATTGCATTATCAGAATATTGATGAAGCACTGCAGCTGCACTTGCTACTAAATCCGCTCCAACTTCTTTGGGATTATCAACAACAATTTTAACGCCAGTTTTAATACCAGGACCAACAAAAATTGGTTCAATATTTAAATATTTTTTTGCTAAATTTTTAAATATTATATTTAATTGTGGAACAACACTACTAATCATCATTCCTTTGGCATCACCAAGCACGTCCTTTAAAATCACAAAATATTCATCTATTGATTTTGACGTATCTGTTTGGTAGCGATACGTGTCATGTATTTCTCCATCATATCTTGAAAGAACGATGTTCGTGTTTCCTATGTCAATTAATATAATCATGATGTCACCTACTCTTGTTCTTTATATTCTTTAATCCTTAATCCTACCGGGGTTCCAACTACTACTGCCAAAATAATCTCTAATACAGCATTCAATCCTAAAATAGCTAACATAAATTGCAAAATGCCTGTATTCGGGAAGACTGATAAATAAATATCAGAATTAAAACTAAATAAATATAACATTGTCAAAACCATAATTGAATGTGCAAATGTTGATAACGCCATTGATAATGCCATTGATAATACTGGAATTTTAATTACTTTACTAATCCATTTGTAGAATAAGTAAATAAAGTATCCAAACAAAATTCTAGGCAAAATTGAAACAAGTGGATTATAGAAGAACACAGCAAACAGTCCTCCATATATCAAAGCTGCAAATAGACTTCCAAGTCCAAACATGAACCCCAAAATTATCGCAACTCTTTTTCCACCAAATATTCCACCGATAATAACTGGAATATGAATAATGGTTACTTCTACTCCACCAGCAATTCTAAAAAATCCCCATGTTAATCCCCATGGTGCAGGCACCAAACTTAAGAACAAAATAATTGCTCCAAAAACACCTGCTGTTGTTATTTCTAAGACTCTCTTGTTTCTCATAAATTCTCTCCTTTTTAGGCCATATAGGTCCCATAATTTGATTTATGTTTTTATTTCTTAAACATTACTTTTTATTTCATCAACAAGTTTTTGGTTCATCATTTGAATGATTGTATAAACCATTTTTTTCACTTCTTGATAATCATCAATACTAATCATTGATGTTGTAGAATGGATGTATCTAGCTGGCATACCAATCGTAGCTACCAAAACACCACTATTTGCCAATTGAATTTTTGCAGCATCAGTTCCACCCATAGATTTATAATATTGGAATTTAATACCTTTTGCTTCTGCAGTTTCTTGAATAAATTTTTTCATACCTTGATGCATAATTGCACTAGGATCCAAAAATCTTAACATGAATCCTCCTCCAATTTTACCACCAACTTCATCTCCTCCAAAAGAATCTGCACATGGAGAACAATCAATGGCAATAAATACATCAGGATTAATCATATTCGCTGCAGTTCCAGCACCTCTTAAACCAACCTCTTCTTGCACAGTAGCACCAGCATACAATTCACATTGTAATTCATCTTTTTTGATATCTCTAGCAACCTCTAAACTGATTCCACATCCGAAACGATCATCCCAAGCCTTTGAAAAGAATTTTTTTCCATCCTTGGAAACTGTAAAATCATTTCTAGGAATAACTTGTTGCGCCAATTTCACACCAAGTTCAGCAGCATGTTCAGCAGAATCAGCACCAATATCTAATAACAAATCTGTAAATTCAATCACTTTAGGTTTATCGCTTGAACCTCTTGTTAAATGTGGTGGTTTTGAAGCAGTAACACCAGGTATTTTTTCTGTTTCATCGATTATAATATCAAAGTGTTGTGATAGAAAAACATCTCCTTTTACACCACCCAAATTAGATATTTTAATTAATCCAGACTTTTCGATACCTGTAACAATTGCGCCAACTTCATCCATGTGTCCAGCTATCATAACTTTTGGACCATTATATCCTTTATTAAATACACCAAATATACTACCAAGTTTATCCTCAATAATTTCGTCAGCGTACGGTTCTAAGTTTTTTCTCATATAATCTCTAACTTGTTTTTCAAAACTAGGTGCTCCAGGTAAATCAACTAAATCTCTATAGATTTTATCCATTTTGTTCCTCCTTGAACTTTGCGACTAATTTATATATTTTATTTCCTAATTTACTAAATTTTTCTTCAAATTCTGTCATAACATTATCTATTTGCTCTTTATGAAGATCTCTGGTTAAGAAAATAATATCCATAGGATAATTACTCAGTTCTTCAAGGGAATATTCAAATAATAATATATTATCTGTTTTAAACTCAATGACAGCATCATTCGTTAAAATTGTTTGATATTGTTTTAAAAATTTATGATGGGTTAATCGTCTTTTTGCATGTCGATCTTTTGGCCAAGGATCCGAAAAATTCAAGTAAATTTTTGAGATACTCTTTGGTTCAAAAATCACTTGTAAATCGTTTGCGTCTGCACGAAGTAAAATAAGATTTTGCAAAGGCTCTGCGATTACCTTTTCCAATGCTCTAACAATTACACTATCAAATCGTTCAACCCCAACATAATTGATATGAGGATTTTGTTTTGCCATTGTATATATGAATTGCCCTTTTCCCATTCCAATTTCAATATGAATTGGATTATCATTATGGAATATTTCTAGAAAATTGTACACACCATCTTGTTGATGGTCTATTATTAAATCAGAATTTGAACCAATCAACTCTTTTGCAATTGGTACATGTCTAAGTCTCATCGAATCACCTACTATATTATAACAAATTTATTGCTTAATTTGTGAATTATTTTTGTTTATAGTTATGAACAAATTTTTGGTTTTTTTAAGAACGTGTATTTTCATATATTTATAAGGTTTACAAAACAAATAATCGGTAAAAAAAAGGCTTTTTCATATTTGCTTACAAATCATTTTAACATAACAATGATTGATATACAATAATGGAATAAGCCTTTAAAAAATCACAATGTTTATGAAAATTCTCTCTTCAAACTAATTAAGTCCAGAAGTATTTACTTTGTTAGCTGATAAATCGCTTCCATGTAGATTGCAGTCGCAAGTAATAAGTCATCCACATAAAAATACTCATCAATTTGATGTGCCACATCTTTTCTTCCTGGCATCATTGGTCCAAATGCAACTGCATTCTTTAAAGCTCGAGAGTAAGTTCCTCCACCGATTGTAATTAATGGAGATTCTGTATCATCTGTATACTTGATGTATGCTTGATGAAGTGTTTGCACCAGAGGATCAGTTTTCGGAACGTAGTGCACTGGCATATCGGATATCACTTCAGCTTTAAAGCTGTATTTGTTTGCTGCCTCAACGATTTTCAAAGTAGCTGCTTCTTTATCCCATCCGTTAGGATAGCGACAGTTTACACCGATTTTAAAAGCATTCTCTTCATAAATAAAAACAGCAGGATTCATTGTAAATTCTTTCATCTCAGGGTCATGATGATCAATAGCTAGTTTTTCACCAAGATGATCAAAACATAATTTCTTACAAATGAACTTAACAAATGGATTATCGATATTTTGATTTAAAAAATCCGCCAATATAAAAGCAGCATTCATACCCAAATTAGGTTGCATAGCATGTGCTCTTTTACCATGAATAATGTATCTATCATCGATCACTTCACCTTTAAAACTGTTAAATGAAAGATACTTCGCAAATTCATCTCTCAAATCAACGCTAAGCGTACATTCAGCATAATCAGGTACAACATTATAACGATCTCCAGCATGGAAAGTTAGCAATTCACTATCTTTCACTTCGCCTGTAATGTCAAAACTATATAACCCTTTTTCTCCATAAATGAGAGGGAAGCTTGCATCAGGGGCAAATCCTGAAGATGGCATTTCTTCTGTTTTAAAATATTGATTAATACCACGCCATGAAGTTTCTTCATCAGTTCCTAAGATAATTCGAACTCTTTTATTTGGTTCTACTCCAAGTTCTTTCAAAAATTTTAATGCAAAATAGGCAGCCATTGTAGGCCCTTTATCATCACTAGAACCTCTCGCATAAATTTTACCATCTCTTATGATTGGAGAGAACGGAGGATTGGTCCAATTATCCCCTACTGGAACTACGTCTAAATGACAAAGTACACCTAAGATTTCTTTACCTTTTCCAAACTCAATATGGGCCGCATAATTATTAACGTTTTTTGTCACAAAGCCATCTTTATGAGCGAGGTCTAACATAAAATGAAGTGCATCATTTATTGCTTCTCCAAAAGGAAATTCACTTTCGGGATTGAATTCGGTTAACACACTAGGTATTCTCAACAATTCCTTAGTGTGGTCTAAAATAGTTTGTTTATTGTCTAAAACATATTTGTAAAAATCCATCTAATCACCTTTTCTTTTAAAAACAATATTATATATTAAAACAAATAAAATTCAAGTATTAAGATATATTATTCATTATTACTCTAATTCAGCCTTTTAAATTATAAGGTATTAGTGGTATAATAGTCAATATATTTAACCGATTTCAAACATATCTTAACATATTTCTTGACATATGAGTGAAGATTCATATAAAATGTATTGGTACACAAAATCGAGGTGTTAACATGGTAAAAAAAATAATAATGAAGAATTTGATTTGTTCAGGTTGTGCTGGGAAAATAGAAAAATCTCTAAGCAATCTTGATTATATTAACTCAGCAAGCTTTAATTTTCCCAATCAGGTAATGTTGATAGATGTGACTGATGACTACAATGAAGATACTGCGATTGTGGAAATCAAAGCAATCGTTGACTCAATTGAAGAAAATGTTGAAACATACTCATACGATAAACGTCACATAATTGAAACCAAAAAACAAGTTGAAAAATACTATAGCGTTTTTATCGGAATTGGTATTTTTCTAATTGGATATATTTTTGATTACTACCAAATCCCATTAGGGTTCATACCTCTATATTGGATTGGTTATTTGTTTATTGCATATAAAATCATGAAAAAAACATATAAAGGTATTAAGAGAAAAGAAATATTTAATGAAAATCTTTTAATGTTCATTGCAACAGTTGCTGCGATGTTCCTACAAGACTATTTTGAAGCTGCATTGGTAATAATTTTCTATTCTTTAGGAGAATATTTGCAACACAAAGCTGTTCACAGAAGCAAACAAGAGGTTTCTGATCTAATGGATTTAAAAATCGAATATGCAAACAAGTTTATTGATGGAAAAATCGTTATTGTCGATCCTTTGGCTATAAAAAAGGGTGATGTGTTAATCATTAAAAACGGAGAAAAAATCCCTGTCGATGGAATCATCTTAAAAGGTTCCACTTCTCTTAACACTAGTGCTCTTACTGGAGAAGCAAAACTCACACACGTGAAAACTGGAGATTACGTTCTAAGTGGAAATTTAAATGTTGGTAGTACGTTAGAATTGCAAGCTACCAAAGAATATAATGAATCTACAATTGCTAAAATTATAGACTTAATTGAAAATTCAACTAATCATAAAGCAAGAACAGAAAATTTTATTACAAAGTTTGCTCGCTACTACACACCTTTTGTTACTATAGCGGCTTTGTTAATGTTCTTAATTCCAACTATTTTAGACCCAAACCCAGCTCATACATCTGACTATATATATCGCGCTGCAACATTTTTAGTTATTAGTTGCCCATGTGCATTGGTGTTATCTATACCATTGTCATATTTTTCAGGTATTGGTGCTGCTGCTAGACAAGGTATTTTATTTAAAGGAAGTACGTATCTCCATATGATTACCAATGTAGATAGCATTGGGATCGATAAAACCGGAACTCTGACACATGGTAATTTTACGGTTGCTGAATTCACAGATTTAGAAACACTTAAAATTGCAGCAAGTGCAGAAAGATACTCAAACCATCCAATTGCTCAATCAATTGTAAAATTCTACGAGGGTGAATTATATGATTATGAAAACGTTGAAGAAGTGGCTGGATATGGACTAATTATTAAGTCAGAATCTGGTACTACTTTGGTTGGGAATCGCAAATTATTAAATAAACACAACGTGAAAGTCGTTGACAAAAAAAGCATGATTGGTTCGAATGTTTTTATCAGTCAAAATGGAACTTATATTGGAAAAGTAATCGTCCGAGATCAAATCAAAGATTCATCAATGAATGTAATTAGAAGGCTGAGTCGTAAATACAACATCACAATGTTAACTGGTGATAATGAATTAATCGCAAAAGACGTTGCAGATTCACTTGGTGGAATTCATTTTGAGTGCAATTTACTTCCTGAAGAAAAAATTGAAAAATTCAATAAAATAGAAACTAAAAAACTAAAAATGTATGTTGGTGATGGAATTAACGATGCTCCGCTTCTTAGAAATGCTGACATTGGAGTAGCAATGGGAAACGGTAGTGAAGTTGCAATTGATGTTGCTGATGTTATCATTATGAATGATGATTTAAGTCTGTTAGAAAAAGCATTGAAAATTGCAAGAAAAACAAAAATTATTGTGTTTGAAAATATTATTTTATCACTTGGTGTTAAGTTCTCGTTCTTAATTCTAGCTGCATTCGGATTAAGCACTATGTTAATGGCAATTTTCGCTGATGTCGGAATCACTTTAATTGCAGTATTAAATAGTCTAAGAATTATATATTCAAGGGGGTTAAAATCGTGAGTAATGAAAACAAGATTACCAATATCAAAGAAACCGTTAAATTATTCAAGATATTTAGTGATTATACAAGACTAAGAATAATTGACTTGCTTGAGGGTGGAGAATTTTCCGTACAAGAGATTACCGATGCATTAGACACCAGTCAATCAGCGATATCTCATCAGCTAAAATTACTGCGTGACTTACATGTAGTTAAATTTCGAAAAGAAGGAAAACAAGTGATATATAGTTTACAAGATAATCACATTAAAGAAATTTTCTTAATAGGTTACTCTCACGCTACAGAATGTAAAGATTAAAAAACATAGTGAAATTCAATTTGAATTTCACTTTTTTATTTAAAAAAACCTATATTGAATATTCCAAAGAAATTCAATATAGGTTTTAGTTTCAAATATCATTGATGTTTAATTAAGGTGTATTTTTTCTTTCCGCGTCTAATGACAGTAAATTCATTTTCAATTGCCTTATTTTTACTGACCATAAATTCTAAATCCAACACTTTTTCGCCGTTTACAGCAACAGCACCATTGGTAATAAACTCTCTTGCTTCTCTTTTGCTAGATGCCAATTCCGAAGAAATTAATGTGTCTACTATGTTCAAATCTTCTTGTAATGTAATCGAAGGTACGTCTTTAAAGCCTTCACTGATTTCATCTTTAGTTAGCGTTTCAATTTCACCACTAAATAACGCTTTAGAAATTCGTACTGCAGATTCATATGCTTCTCTACCATGAACCAACACCGTAAGTTCTTCGGCAATTTTATTTTGAGCCAAACGCTTATGTGGAGCACTTTCAAATTCCTTAATGATTTCTTTTGTTTCTTCAACACTCATAAATGTAAACTTCTTTAAATGACTTACGGCATCTTTATCAGATGTGTTTATCCAGTATTGGTAGAACTCGTAAACACTAGTGCGATTTTTATCAAGCCAAATAGCTCCACCCTCAGACTTTCCAAATTTTGTTCCATCTGCTTTGGTTAATAATGGCCATGTAAGTCCATATCCTTTTTCTTCATGTCCTAAGGCTTTTCTAATGAGTTCAAGTCCGGCGGTAATATTTCCCCATTGGTCTTGACCACCAATTTGTAATTTGCAATTAAATTCTTTGTATAGATGCATAAAATCCAACGATTGAATTATTTGATATGAAAATTCCGTGAAACTAATACCATTCTCTAAGCGTGATTTTACAGAGTCCTTATTAATCATATAGTTTATGTTGAAATGTTTTCCAATATCACGCAAAAAAGTGATCACATCAAATTTTGATATCCAATCATAGTTGTTGACAATTTTCGCTGTTGGAAGTATTCTTCTTACTTGCTCTGCAATCGCACTCCCATTCGCCAATGAAGTTTCTAATGTTAACAATTGTCGTTCGTTAGACTTCCCACTTGGATCACCAATCAATCCTGTTCCACCACCAATTACCAAAATAGGATGATGTCCTCTATCTTGTAATCTTTTTGATACCAAATATGATATAAGATGACCAACATGTAAACTATCCGCAGTTGGATCTGCTCCTACATAGAATGTAACCTTTTCATTTTCGAACAAATTCCCAATTTCTTCATCTGTGACATCAAATAATAAATCACGCCACTTAAGTTCTTCAATTAATCTCATTTTCTTTCCTCCTAAATAAATTAAAAAGTTCGCCCTAAATAAAGGACGAACTATTCTCCGTGGTACCACCTTTGTTCTAGATTTCTCTAGCACTCAATAAGATAACGGATTTACCGTCTGTACTTTGCATACAGAAGCTCATAAGTGTATAAGTATTATTCCACCCTTAGTTTCCACCAACCACTAAGTCTCTATTGATTTCTATGAATACTCTCTCTTAATCTTTGCCTATAAAGTTGTTTTTCTTAATACTATTGAATGTGGTAATTTTACGACTTTATCACTAATTTCTTCATTATTCATTAATTTGGTTAACAATCTCATACCAACTGCTCCAAGGTCATAAATTGGAACATCAACGCATGACAATTGTGGTCTAGCCAATCTAGCGTATTTTGTGTTTTGGAATCCACACACACCAATGTCCTCAGGTATTTTAACGTCATTTTCAATCGCTACATTCATGAAAGAAATTGCAATTGAGTCACGAACAGCTACAACACCATCTACTTTGTTTTCTTTAAAATACTCATTAAAATGTTCTGCATTAATTGAAATTCTACCAGAAGTTCTCATGATACGTGGAGTATAGCCTACTTCGCTAATTGCACGTAAATAACCAGCTTCTTTCAAATCATTTACCATATATTTACGAACTGTCGATACCATGTAGATATTTTTACGACCTTCATCTATTAATTTTTTAGTAATTTCATATCCAGCTCTTTCATAATCAATCGAAACAGAAGGAATTTCATCGCTACCTGGATAGAATGTATTCGTCAGTACAACAGGAATTTGATATGTGTTTTTTACAGTGCGTAAAAATTCATATTGTGCTTCGGTAATTTCATCATTCAAGTATAAGATTCCATCAACTTGTGAAGCAATAATCTCTCTCAAAATATCTTCTTCACTTGCATCTTCACTTTCTAATATATACAACAAAATTGAATATTTATATACTCTAGCAATATCAGCAATCCCATTCATCATTTCAGCAATACTTGCACGAGACATATCAGGCACAACCACTGCGACAGTAGTTGATTTTCTACTTGCAAGTCCTTTTGCAAATGCATTTGGTTTATAACCAAGTTCTTCAATAACTCTCAAAACTCGATCCCTAGTTTCAGGTTTTACTTTTTCTGGATTATTAATTGCTCTAGACACAGTTGCAAGCGAAACTCTAGCTGCTCCAGCCACATCATAAATAGTTGCTTTACTCATAAATAAGCACCCTCTTTCATTAATTTGATTATATCATAAGTGAAAATGTTTTCAAGAGGATTTGCTTTCAAAATGTAAAGTTTTCATAAATTTGTGCAATATGTCCAAAAAATATAATAAAATGTGTAAGATATTTAAAATAAAGTGGTAGATATTACATCTTTATTTCCAAAAAATCATTTGTGATTGAATCACAAAAACAATCAAACCCACAATTCCAAGAAGATTAATAACAAAAACAATTATTCGATTAATTTTAACATTGATATCACTAGAGTAGCGATATGTCCATATCGCCATTATCAAACCTAGTAAATATAGGAAATAACGATTAAACATGTTTATAGAACTCGTGTCTTGAAGTTTAAATATTTCCATAATTTTATCAATTAAATTACTTTCAAAAAAGAACAAAACCATTAATATTCCTATCATATAGAGTAACGGTGCAAAAAACATTAAAATTCTTTTCATATTGACCCTCCAATAATCTTCTTTATTTATTCTAACATACCAAAATAAAAAACACCATCTGTGATGGTGTTTTTTCATTATCTACGTTCTTTAATACGAGATTGTTTAGCAGATAATCCTCTGATGTAATGAAGTTTAGCTCTACGAACTTTACCTCTTCTAACAACACTGATATCTTCTACTAATGGTGAATGAATTGGAAATGTTTTTTCAATTCCGATTCCGTAAGATACTTTTCTTACAGTAAAAGTTTCTCCGATTCCTCCACCTTGTTTTGCAATTACTAAACCTTCAAAAATCTGGATTCTTTCTCTTGATCCCTCTTTAATTTTGATAGATACTTTGACAGTATCTCCACTTCTAAATTGAGGAACTTCAGTTTTTTGATAATCTTTAGTGATTTCATTAATTAATTGCTGAGACATTTTTTCACTCCTTATTTTGTACATTTGCTCATAAGGATTTTCCAAAGCGGAGCAAAGTATGTTGCTTGATTTAACAGCGGTAATTATTATATCATAAGCATTTGTGATACGCAATACTTTTTGATAATTTAAGTCATCTATTTGATTGTTTTTAAATATTTTTTATATAAATCAGGGCGTCTTTCTTTGGTTCTTTTTACTGATTGGTCCATTCGCCACTCTTCAATTAATTTGTGGTTACCATTTAATAAAACTTCCGGTACTTTTTTTCCCATAAAATCAGCTGGTCTTGTATAGTGTGGATGTTCTAATAAATGATTACTAAACGAGTCATTTAAATGTGAGTCGTCATTGCTTATCACATTTGGAATTACTCTAGTAATGGCGTCCGTTAAGACCATAGCTGCAAGCTCACCACCTGTAAGGACATAGTCACCTATCGAAATTTCGATGTCAAACAACTCACGGATTCTTTCATCATATCCCTCATAATGTCCACAAAGGATGATAATATGATCTTGTTTACTATATTCATAAGCATACTCTTGTTTGAATGTTTTTCCTTGTGGCGTCACCATAATTTTTAATGCTTCTTGATAATTAGGAATACTTTGCAAAGCATCGTAAATACTTTGAATTCCAAGCACCATTCCTGCGCCTCCACCATAAGGAGAATCATCTACTTTTTTATGTTTGCTATTGGAAAATTCGCGAAAATCAATACAATTAATTTCAACAATTTTATTCTCGATTGCTCTAGACATAATAGATTCCGTTAGAAATCCATCAAACATTCTTGGAAACAGTGTGAGAATATCAATTTTCATAATAATCCATCCCATTCAATTACAATAATTTTGTTGTTCTCTTTGTCAACTTTTTCAATGAATTCTTTAATAAATGGAATCAACAACGGGCTTTGATTTTCTCTTGATACCACTATCACTTCACCTTGTGGGTATTCTCTAACATCTTCACAGATACCAATTAACTCCTCACCCACAAAGACATCAAGACCAATCAATTCTGTGAAATAGAATTCATCTTCCGGTAATTCTGCAGCCAATTCTTTATCAAAAAACAAGTCACAACCTCGATATTTTTCTACTTGGTTAATATCGTTGTATTCAGCAAAAGTCAAATAATCAAGACCTTTTTGCTCACGAAAAGAAGCAACTGTCACAGGAATATATTCGTCCCTAAACAAAATGTATAGTGCTGAACCCTTCTGATAACGTTCTGATTTAAAATCTGTGAAAGACTTAATTTTCAGAGTCCCTTTTAGTCCTTGTGTGTTTACCACCACACCAATTCTTATTAATTCCATATTGCACCTCTTATTTTGAAAACATGATTTTTTCTGATTGGAATAATTTATTCAATATAAATATTAAAATACTAACATAAACCAAACTTGAAGCAATTGTAGCAAAGTAATTAATGGCATCTACTTCAAAAGTAAGAATTGAAATAATAATATTGATAGAGCTATAAAGTGGAGTCATATATACCCAGAAACTACCAGCAGCTTCTCCACCAAACATCGTACTCATACCAAGTACAATTGTACCAAAGTAAATAGGCAAGATTAACATTGATGCTTCTTTGATTGTTTTTGCATAAGCACTAATGACTGAAATAATCCCTACTATTACCAATACAGTAGCGAGTAAAACAGTAAATAACATGATAAAATCTGAAGCACCATAGATATCAATTGACATTCCATCAGATTGCATTAATTTTGGTAAACTAAGTACGATTCCAATAAATGATGAAGTCGCACTAAACAATGATATTACCGATAAACTCAAAACTTTTCCAATCGCAATTTCACTTCGTTTAACTGGAGTGATTAATAGAGTAGCAATGGTTCCTCTTTCTTTTTCTCCTGCAATTGAATCAGGACCAATACTCATTGCTCCACTAAACAAAAACATAATAATTAACATAGGTAATAACATAGCAAAACCTTGTCCGGTTGCTTTGTCTTCATTCACGATAATATGCTCAGCATTTTCAGAATCTAATGTGAAAATGCTATATGCATCACCAAATAACGCAAATGCTTTTGATTGTTTATATGCATTCAATAATCCAGCAAATGAATCATATGCAAAAGAACTATATTTCTCACCTGGATTATAATATGTAAGGACATCTGGAATCTCTTGGTTTTCTATATCTGTCACAAAATTTTCAGGGAAACGTATTATCATATCAACGTCTCCATTTAAAATCATTTCTTTCAATTGATCATGTTCAGAAACTTGATATTCTTCAAATATGACATTTGTTTCAGCTGCCAATACAAAGTTTTCAAACTCTGATGGCATATTTTCTACATACACAATCATCTCGTGATTCATAACATCTTCTAGTTCTCCACCTAGTGCATCACCCATAAAGGAATACATCAAATAAATCGCAAGTCCAGGCAATAATATTGCAGTAAAAATGAGTCGTTTATCGCTAATAACGCGATAAAATTCTTTTTTAAAAATCGTCCCAATGTTTTTCATTAGAATGCCCCCCCTTGATCTTCTTGTTTAATTAAATCAAAAAAGATTTCTTCTAAATCATTTGAAGGATTTGTTTTTTTAATATTTTCAATCGTATCACAAATTTTCATTTTACCATTGATAATAATTCCAGCACGATCACAAATTTTCTCAACTACACTGAGGATATGAGTAGAAAGAATAACTGTTTTTCCATTGTCTCTTAATTCTAACAAATAATCAGTAACACTTCTGGCAGTTAAGACATCTAATCCGTTTGTAGGTTCATCAAAAATAATAAATTCAGGATCATGTACAAGACTAATTGCGATACTAGTTTTTTGTTTCATCCCGGTTGACAAATCTCCAACTTTAACTTCTTTAAAATCTTCAATCCCAAATTTCTTAAATAGATTGGTCTTTCTAGTTTCAATAATTTCTTCTTCCAATCCGTGTAATCTACCAAAGTATGTAAATAAATAGTTTGGTGTAAAGTGATCTTCTAACTTCAGTTCACTCGTAAGAAAACCGATTTTACCTCTTACATCAAATGAATCTTTGACTACACTACTTCCCCCAACCATTACATCTCCTTCATCTGGTTTTATCAATGTCGAGATGGTTCTTAAACAAGTCGTCTTACCAGCTCCGTTTGGACCAAGCAATCCGAATATTTCTCCAGGATATGCCACAAATGATAAATCATTCACTGCAACCTTCTCTTTCGTTTTTGTTTTTTCTAACTTTTGTTGTTTCTTTGATAATTTAAAAGTTTTCTTCAAATGTAATACTTCTAATGTTTGCATATTTCTCTCCTATATAAATTTTGCCATTGTAATTAAATCAACGTATTGGTTATCAACAAAAAAGCCTTTTGAAATCAAGCCTTCTTGGATAAACCCGAATTTTTGATATAGATGTATGGCATTAATATTGTCTACTCTAACTTCAAGTTCCACTTTTTGTTTACCATATATTTTAGCATAATCTACAATATTTTTCATCATGTAGCTGCCAAGCCCAAGGTTATGATAATCTCTCAGAACAGAAATCCCCATAGAAACTCTGTGATGAACTCTTTGAAGTGAACTCCCGTGAAAACCAGCTGTGCTGATACATCTTTCGTTTAAAAAAGCAGCACACATATAATTGTCTTTGGAAGAAACAGTTTTTTCTAAAAATGCAGTTTCTTCTTCTAAAGTCATACTATATTCATTTGGTTCTCTCATTAAATTTTTAGTTTCCAAATTTACTTGATTAAAAAAATCAAGTATCGCTTTTGCATCAGTAACCTGTGCTTCTCTAATTTCAACAACAGTATTATCTTTTAGTTTCACTTCCATCATATCACCTCGTTTGTATATTATACTACATTTAGACAGCAATTTAAATAAAAAAATAGACCCAAAATTTGGGTCTAAAATGAATCAATATTAATTGTTATTTTCTTTCCTTCTCGTGATGCAGATGCATAAGCTATAGTTCTTATTGCATTTGCGATACGTCCATTCTTACCGATAACTCTTCCAAGGTCTTCTTGGTTGACGATAATTTGAAGTGTAAGCATATCTCCATCCTCAGAAAACTTTTTAACCATCAAGTCTTCGGGATTAATAATTAATGGCTGAACAAGGTCTTTAATTAATTTTTCATAATTAACTGCCATAGTTTTTGCCTTTATTTATTTTCTTTTTGTGATTTGAATCCGGCTTTTGTAAAAAGATTTTTTACTGTGTCCGTAGGTTGTGCACCTTCAGCTAACCACTTTTGTGCTTTCTCTTCATCAATTTTCACAGTTGCTGGCTCTGTAGTAGGGTTATAGGTACCTACTATTTCAAGGTATCTACCATCTCTAGGACTTCTTGAATCAGCTGCTACTAATCTATAGAAAGGACGTTTTTTTGAACCATATCTTTGTAATCTAATTTTTACTGCCATGTTTTTTCCTCCTCAATAATATTTTCAACTATCAAAGTATATCATTAGAATTTTAAGTTGTCAAGTCTTTTTCCTTGACACTAAAATCTAATTGATATTCCGAATCATCTTGAAGCGATTCTTCTACTCTTCTTACTAGTTTTAATTTCCCTAATTGCTCTGAAACACTTTCGATATCTTCTTCATTCAGATAAATAATAGCGTACTTCCCTTTTTTAGTATAATACTTTATTTCACCAAATTCAGCAATTTGTTTCACCGCTTTAGGACTTCTAAAATATACAATAACGCTTTTTCTCTTCTTAACCATTATTCAAAACTCCTTTAATGTTTGTTGATCAGACCAATCTCATTAGGATATCTAATTTTTGGTGATACAGTTTGTGCGATTTTTCTCGAGATTTCATCCAATGTTTTCTGTAATTCTTTTTCAAGTTGTTTGTACTCCTGGACTACAGGATGATTATACAATCTTTCTTTTGTCTGTGCTAGCGTAATCTTTAGATGTTTCAAATCTGGATGATATTCACCATATACAGATGCTTCTGTATATTTCGATTTTATCTCATTAAATTCTATCATTAATGTATTGAGTGTTAAATCGTGATCTATCAATTGTTTCAATTCCAATAATCTGATATAGTTTTTTAAAGATTTTATTTCGGAAACTAATTCATCAACTGCGTTGTAAATTATATTATTCATGGTATCACCTATTATTAAGTATATCGGTATTGAAATATTGTTTCAAGTAAAATATACTTAATTCAATTCTGAATATGATACAGCATTGATTAATTTTCTTCAAAATATACTTTACAACATTGTTTGACACATACATTCAGTACCTTTATAATGAAAGTGGTAAATAAATAATGCACAAAAGAAAGAAGAGTTATAGATGAAAAAGACAAAAATATTTATTACCTTATTTCTATTTATTTTATTCTCAATAATTAGCACAAAAAGTATATTTGCTGTTGAACATAAAGTGATTTATTTTAAGGAAGCAACGTGTTCTGTTTGCAATCTTCTTGCAGGGTATCCTGATGGTCCTGCAGGAGACTATAATCCAGATATTGATTATCTACTAATCATGGAGAATCAAGGGATTACAGTTGAAATTCACGACATTTTAGAAAGCAGTATCGAAAGTGATTTATTTGCTGCGTATAATACAAGTTATGGTATTACAAAAAGCGAAGCAGGGGTACCTATTGTTTTTGCTGGTAACCAATACTTTCAAGGATATGATGATATAAAGAATGCAGTAAACGATCAAACCATCTATAGTCTAAGTGCAACATCTTTAAACGATATCGTCATAATTGAAGGGCAGATATTTGATGACATCACTGGAATAGCTGGTTTTCTTACAGTATTATTTGCCGGTTTCCTTGATGGTTTCAATCCATGCGCCATTGCAATGTTGCTTTTATTTGTTAGTTTATTAGGATTTAGTGAGAACAAAAGAGTCTTAATTTTAGTAAGTATTACTTATATTTTCGCGTTATTTATCTCATACTTTTTAATTGGAACTCTGTTCTTAAGTTTCTTGACCACATACGCTCAACAAGCACTTATAATCAATAAAATAATCAGTTGGTTTGTCGCACTACTTTGTAGTTTCTTGTTTTTATTCAATCTTTATGATTATTTTGTTACAAAGCGACAAGATTACGCAAAAGTCAAAAATCAATTACCTAAGTGGGTTCAGAAATATAATAAAAAATTGATAAAGGCTTTCACTGGAATCATTAATGATAAGGAAAACAAAAAAGGTCTTATTGCAGTTTTAGCTTTAACGTTTATTTTAGGTATTTTACTTAGTGTTACAGAATTAATCTGTACCGGTCAAATATATTTAGGAATCTTGTATGGCATACATTACTTAAGTAATACCTATGCCTACATCGCCTTACTTGCTTACAATCTAATGTTTGTATTACCATTAATTGCAATTGCCGTAATAGCAATCAGAGGAAAAGGCGTTATGTCTACCAGCAACTTTATAAGAGAACATCTACATATTATAAAATTACTAAATGCTTTATTATTCTTGACTATCGCAGTTTATTACTTTTATCGTATATTTTAGGAGGTTCATATGAAAGAAAAAGTGATTGTTAAACGTGATTCTATGGTCTTATTCAATGGTGGAATTCTCGATATCCCAATCAAAGAAAAAGCAATAATCGAAAAGAGCATCGAAGTATTTGGCGATGATGATCCGTGCATCATTCATCAATCATATGTCATCAAAGAACTTGTAATGATTTTGATCAATATTTTCAAGAAATCAAACGCAAAGAAAATCTTTGTAGAGTCATATCTTTCTGAGTTATCGTTTTTAAATTTTGAAGATATATCAACTATTTCAATCGAATTAGTGGGGTGAGAAGATGAATGTTTATTTGGATAACGCTTCAACTACCGGTGTATCAAAAGAAGTTCTAGAAGCAATGTTGCCTTATTTTCAAGACGATTTTGGAAATCCTTCTAGTTTACATGATAAAGGGATTCAAGTGAGAAAGGTAATCAACCAATCAAGAAGCACAATTGCTGATTTGCTTCATTGTGATAAAAGTGAAATTTACTTTACAAGTGGGGGAACAGAATCTATCAACTGGGCAATAAAAGGTATTGCTTTTCAGGACACTGAAAAATACGAAATCATCACAACTCCTATCGAACATCACGCAACACTTAATACTTGTGAATTCTTAGAAAAAATGGGATACGTTATTACCTATGCACAAGTAGACGAGAAAGGTTTTATTGATTTAGATAACCTAGCAAGTTTGATTAATCCTGGTACTTTATTGGTTAGTGTCATTATGGCAAACAATGAAATTGGCACCATTCAAAACATCGAGGAAATCAGTAAACTTTGCCAAACATATAATACTTATTTACACGTAGATGCTGTGCAAGCAGTATCACATATAGAAATTGATTTAAGAAAATTGAACGTGGATTTACTGAGTATATCAGGTCATAAATTTCACGCACCAAAAGGAATCGGTGTATTGTATATTAAAAATGGAACAAATATTCAAAATTTAATACATGGTGGTCAACAAGAATTAAATCATAGGGCTGGCACTGAAAATGTACCATACATTGTCGGCATCACAAAGGCAATGGAAATCGGAATCAAAAAGATTGATATGTACAACGAACGTTTATACAACTATTCACAAGTACTACTCGCAGAACTTGATGATGCAGGAATAAAATATCATCTTAATGGACCAGAAATTGGCGTTCATCGTCTTCCCGGAAATTTAAATCTATCTTTCAAAGGAATCGACGGTCCAGTATTGACCTATCTATTAAATAAACGTGGAATATACGTTTCAAATGGAAGTGCATGTGATAGTAAATCTATTGAAGTGTCTCACGTGATTAAAGCCATTAATGTTAATCCTGATTATATCAATTCTACCATAAGAATTTCTATTGGATCAGAAACAACACTTGAACAAATAACCTATGCCACAAGAGTTATCATTGACACCATTAAAGAACAATTAAATTAATAATGCATCTCACTTTTGAAAGTGAGATGCATTTTTTATATTTCATATTCGGTTATCTCTTTAAAACTTCCTAATTCAAGTTCTTCATCAAGCTCAATATTACCAATTCCTACGCGTCGAAGATACGTTACTTTATTACTAAAGTATTCCACCATTCTTTTCACTTGATGAAATTTACCCTCTTTGATTGATAAATAGAAAGAAGTTTCAGTGATTTGTTCAACAAATGGTATGGCAGGATGAAAGGGTTCATCTTTCCCATCTAAAATTACAAAGTCTTGTAATAGTTTTTTACTATCGAACTTTGATTGTACTTCAACATAATATTTTTTATAAACATCTTTATGTGGAGAGATAATATGATGCAATAGATTTCCGTTATCTGTTAGTAATAGTAGCCCCTCAGTGTCAATATCAAGTCTACCTGCTATTTTTAGGTCTAATCTTTGATAAGACTCATCCAATAAATCAAAGACAGTAGGATGCAATCCATCCTTGTTTGCACTAACATACCCTGCGGGTTTATTCATCATAATTAAAATATTTTCTTTATAAACTACCTGTTCTCCTTTATAAACCACTTCGTCTATCAGGGGATTCACTTGAAAATTTGGACTTGTTATAATCTCACGATTTACTAAAACAGCTTTCGCTTTCAAATCTTTTTGAATTTCAGTTCTCGTTCCATATTTTAAATTTGACAAAAAGCGATCAATTCTCATTTTCTCACCTCATCTTCTTATAAATTATAGTATCGAATCAAGTTTATGTAAAGCCATTTAAAAACAAAAAAGTAGGATTTCGTCCTACTTTACGTTTTTTAAGGTTTTATATATTGAATAACCAGATATTTTTTCAAACTCTTTCTCCATTTGTTTTTCTAAGGATACAGAATTAATTATCTGACGATATTCGTTATAAGTTTTCAATAATTTTTGAACATCGACTGTTCCTTCGTTTGCATCTTCAATTAATGAAAAGAATTCAACCAAAGTAATGATTTCTTCTTGTGTAAATAAATCATAATCGATTGGATAAGAGTACATCTTAGTCTCCAAAACTAATTCCGATTGCTTTTGCAGCTTGAACGAATTGTCCTTCTGGATCTACTTGTTTTCCTCCACCTTTTGAAGTTTCTCCGACTTCTCCAGAACCAACAACTTCATCAAGAGGTATGGATGTAATTTTACGACCACGCAATTGAACCATACGTCCAGAACCACCTGACATTAATAAATCCACAGCATTAACACCAAATAATAATCCTAACGCTCTATCAAATTGAGACGTGATTCCTCCACGTTGAATATATGCTAAGTTTGTATAACGCACTTCATGTTCTGGGATTAATTTTTGAAGTTGAGAAGCAATTACACTTCCAATTCCACCTAAACGAACACTGTCAGGACTATCTTCAACGATTTCTCTAACAGTTACTTCTCCGCCAAGAGGTTTTGCTCCTTCACTAACTACAATGATAGAGAAGTTACGACCAAATGCATCTCTTTGTTTAATTTTATCTACAACTTTATTAATATCATATGGTATTTCAGGGATTAGAATAACATCTCCACTACCAGCTAATCCACCCTCTAAAGCCAACCAACCTGAGTTACGACCCATTACTTCTACAACCATAACACGGTCATGTGAATAAGCTGTTGTGTGAATTTTATCCAATGCATCTGTGATAGTTTCAAGTGAAGTATTATATCCAAAAGTTACGTCAGTAGCTGGCAAATCGTTATCAATTGTTTTTGGAACTCCAACTACAGGGATTCCTTTACGATGAAAATCACGAGCACTTGTTAACGTTCCGTCTCCACCAATTACAATTAAAGCATCGACACCTAAATATTTTAAATTTTGAACAGCTTCATCTGATACATCTTTGTATTCATATGACCCATCATCATTACGAACACGTAAATTGAACAAGTTATCTTTATTTGATGATTTTAAAATCGTACCACCCTCATGCAAAATACCTGAGACAGCTCTCAAGTCAAGTGGACGATATGTATTGTGATATAATCCTGAATATCCTTTTGTAAAACCGACTACTTCTAGCCCATATTTATTCACAGCACATTTCGTAATTCCGTTAATTACAGCGTTAAGACCACTACAGTCTCCTCCACCAGTTATGATACCTATTTTTCTGATTTCTTTCATTTAGTTACCTCCAATAAATAATCATTTATATTATACGTTATTTATATCACATAGTAAACACAAACGCTAATTTGAAAACGTTTTACTTTCATTTTTGTGCACATAGACCAAAATCACAAAAATATAATTTTGTTTTGTTTTATTCTTTTGAAACATTTTGATATAATACATTTGAGGTGGTTTCATGTTAACAATGAAAGATGTAATTAGAGAAGGTCATCCAACTCTATTATTAAAAGCAAAAGAAGTAAATTTACCGCTTGGTAAAAAGGATGAAAAAACATTAAAATTAATGATGGAATTTTTAGAAAACTCGCAAAACCCTGAAATCAGTGAAGAATATGAGTTAAGACCTGGTGTCGGACTTGCTGCACCACAAATAAATATCTCAAAAAGAATGATTGCTGTTTTAACAATGGATGAGCGTAATGAGCAACTATACAAATTGTTACTCGTTAACCCAAAAATCATTAGCCATAGTATTGCAAAAACATATATTGATGGTGGTGAAGGTTGTCTTAGTGTAGACCGTGAAGTTGAAGGTTTGGTGCCAAGACATAAAAAAATCACAGTTAGAACTCATGTTTATCATCCTGAAACAGGCGAGCTAACCTTTGCTGAAATGAAATTTGTTGGATTTTTAGCAGTTGTAATCCAACATGAAATCGATCACTTGAACGGCGTATTGTTTGTTGATAGAGTCGTTGAACAATTGGATAATGCAGAACCAGTCGTATTTGTTGGTTTTGAAGAAAATATTGAACTAGATATAGAAAAAGAAAGCGAAAAATAGGGGGAAATTATGAAATTATTTATTGACACAGCAAACGTAGAACACATTAAAGAAATGGCAGAATGGGGAATCATATCAGGCGTTACAACAAATCCCACATTAATTGCAAAAGAAGGAAGAGATTTCAACGAAGTAATCAAAGAAATCACAAGTATTGTTGATGGTCCAATTAGTGGAGAAGTAATTAGTTTGGATGCTGTTGGTATGATTACAGAAGGAATTGAAATCAGCAAAATCCATCCAAATATGGTTGTTAAAATCCCAATGACAGACCAAGGATTAAAAGCAGTTAAAGCATTAACCAACCTTGGAATCAAAACAAATGTAACTTTAGTATTTAGTGTAAATCAAGCGTTAATGGCTGCCACAGCTGGAGCTACATATGTCAGTCCATTTGTTGGGCGTTTAGAAGATACACTTCACGATGGAATTCAAGTAGTTAGTGAGATCAGAGATGTATTTGACACATATGGTTTTGATACAGAAATCATTAGTGCAAGCATTCGTACTCCTAAACAAATGGCAGATAGCGCACTAGCTGGTGCACACATTGCGACGGTTCCATATGCTGTCTTACAAAAAGCCGTGAAACATCCATTAACAGATTCAGGAATTGCTACTTTTATCAAAGACTGGGAAGCAGTCTTCGGTGAAAAAAAATAGTACATTGGCAACATAGAATTTCCTAATTAAAAAAACCCTCAAATTATTGAGGGTTTTTAAATGTAAATACTAACCTAAATTTTCGATAGCTGCTGTAACTTGTGCAATGAATTCTGTTTTAGTGATTCCACCACTTGCTCCAGCTACACCTTTTGCAAATAATTCGTAGATAGGTCCAACTACTTCCATACCAAATCCACTAGGCATATCATTTTGCCACCATGCATATGCATTACCAGCTTGATTCCATTCCATAACCAATGCGCTTAATGGAGTAGAAGGTACTAATGTAACTGCATTAAATGCTGGAACCATGTGTGCTTGATTAACCATGTAGTCATGTCCTTCAGCTGTAGAAGCTAAATCATTCAAGAATGCTTTTGCATCAGCTTCAGAATCTGTATCTTTGTTAATTACATAATAAGAAGGTGCTCCAATGAATAATGAAGTATTTCCTGTAGTTAATGTTGCATGAGGAGCATATCCAAATTCAAAATCAGAATTTGTATAACTTGAATCTGTCCAGTTTCCTTGATGTAGGAATGCAGCTTCTCCAGCAGCAAATTTACCAACTTGTTCATCGTATCCACCAGATAATAAAATTGTTTCGTCAGACCAAGTAAATAATAACTCTACCCAATCAGCTAATTGAGCTAATCTAGAAGCATCAACTTCACCATTATTAAGTTTGTCGATAACAGTAGAATCATTATATGCCAAACCAGATGATAAGTAACCATTAAAGTTATGTAATCCTGTTACCCAAGTCATACCACTAGCTGCAGCCATTGAAACAACTGCATAGTCTGACATTGATGCATTACCATCGTAATAAGCTTGAATTGCTTGGAATGCTGCTAAGTAACCAGCTTGAGAAGTTAATGTAGCAGGATCAACACCAGCTGCAGTAAGAATATCAGCATTGTATGCCATACCCCAACCTTCAACTGCTACTGGGAAACCATAAGTTTTTCCATCAACAACAAATTCTAAATCTGTGTCGCTAGCCCATGCTTCACCAGTTACATCTAAAATCTTATCTGCGTAAATATTGTACCCACCCATACCTTCGATAACGAAGATGTCAGGTTGTTCATCAGCTTGGAATTCAGCTAAAATTTGTGTTCCGTAAGCACAAGTGTCTCCACCACAAGTTTTTACTTCAACATTAACACCGTTAGCTTCTCCCCACGCTTCAGCGTAAGTTCTCAAAACTTCGTCGATTTCAACTTTGTTTTGATAGATTACTAAAGTCTTTTCTGAGGCTTTACAAGCCGTCATTGTGAAAATTACTGTAAATAAACCTAAAACTAATAATAATTTTTTCAATTTCATTTCCTCCTATTTTTTATTTTTAATTAATTAAAATTAAAATTGAAAACCGTTATTTAGATAAAGCAGTTTGGTACGTATCGATTATATCGACTTCGTTACCATAAATATTCATTTTAATTCTTTTCGATGAAGATATCGTTATGACATCATCAACTTGTATATGCACTTTACTACCTTGATAAACAATATTAAATTCATATCCCGAAATCTCTTTTAACTTAATAGGATAAATAGACAAACACTCAGAATGAATTCGCAATCCAACTATTCCAAAAACAAATCCAAGATACGATCCACCTAAGTTCGCAACATGTAATCCATGCTCTGTATTTTTGTGTGTATTTAAGTAATCAGTTTGCAGTACTTTTGTAAAATAATTATATGCAAGTTCTGTATTATTTAACTTAAATGCCATAATACTATAAATACATTTTGAAAGACTAGAGTCGTGTGTTGTTATTGGTTCATAATAATTAAATGAGTCTTGGAGAATATCCATATCACTGTAGTCTAATAACATCATTGAAAGCATTGTATCTGCTTGTTTCAACACTTGATGTTTGTATAGGTACAATGGATGGAAATTTAACAATAAAGGATATTTATCTTCAGGAATCTGTGTCAAATCCAAGCGCTTCTTTTTTAAGAATGAAGCGTCTTGTGCATAAATATTTAATTCCTTACTAAATGGTAAGTAAATTTGATCTGCTATGTCTTTCAAATCTCTTATAACCGATTCTTCAATACCTAACTTCTTTAGAACCCCATTTAATTCATTTTGATATTTTGGATAGAATTTAGATAAATATGTAAAATGGTATTGTAACATTTGATTTGTATAGTAATTATCGTCCACTACAGTTGTATACTCATCTGGACCAGTCACACCATTAAGATGATAGAAACCATCATTATAGTTCACTGCTTCTTTCAAAAACAAAGCTGTCTCTATCATCATTTCGAAACCATACTTAATCATAAAGTCTAAATCATTTGATACCTCAAAATATTTGATAATTGCATATGCAATGTCACTATTAATATGAAATTGTGCACTTCCAGCAGGGTAATAAGGTGAAGCTTCATCCCCATTAATTGTTCTCCATGGGAACTTTACACCCTTTGTATATCCCAAATTAATTGCTTCTTGCTTTGCTTGTTTCATGGTGTGATATCGATACATTAACAAATTTTTAGCTTTTTCTTGATTGGTTAATGTAAAGAAAGGAATCATGTAAATTTCTGTGTCCCAAAAATAATGTCCCTCGTATCCCTCTCCACTTAATCCTTTGGCACTTATATTGTGAATATAATTCTCTCCACCACTACTATTTAATTGGAAAATATTATAATTTAAAAGTGCTTCAATATTGTTATCACCGTGTACCTTAATATAGGCAATATCCCAGAATTTCTGATAGTACACTTTTTGTTTTTCAATAAGCTCAGTGATTGAAATTCCAGTTATTTCTGCTCGCAATTTCTTCAATCTATCCACAAAATTTTTGTCGTATAAATCAGAAGTATGTAAAATATATTTCGTAAGATTAATTACTTTATTATTGTGAACTAGAAATTCTTTTTCAGCGATGATTGTACTTTGTTCAACCTTGCAATTTAGTTCTTCACTATGAACAATTGTTGAAGCAAGTGAAAGATTACTCTTTGTCGTTTGCGTGATTAACATAAAATCGTCTGGACTAATTTCCATAAATTTTAAATTAGAACCGTTCGTGTTATTAATTCTTGGATCATTCTTTTCAAATATCCACTTTTTGGACTCTTGTAGAAAAGACTTTACAAGAACACTGCCTTCGAAATTATGACTCGATAATTCAACGTTAATTACGATTAATTCAGGGTAATCTCTACTTGCGAATCTAGTTTCTTTTAAAACAAATTCTGGACCGCTTTTCATTCGATAATGAATATTTCTAATCGTAATTCCAAGTTCTAAATCATAAGTTCTTTCTAATGATAATACTTCACAATTTGTTATGTTTAATGGAGTTCCATCAACAATAAATTCTATTTTAGTTCCATCAAGTAAATTTACATTTTTTTGTCCTTTTTGCGGAAATCCCGTAAGATTTTCCTCATAGAAGTAATCGTAATGATTATAAAACCCATTTAAATACGTTTGATTATATTCGTAATTAGTTCCATATCCTTCTGTGAAAGATCCTCGAACTCCGAGATAACCATTGGCTGATGAAAAAATGGTTTCGTCTACAAGCAATTCAGTCTGAGTAAGTCGATTATTTCTAATTAATTTATCCATTATTATCACCAATTAACTGTTCCAAAAACTTAAAATCAATGCTTCCAACGCTATCGAATATGATGTCTGCGTTTTTTAATAACTTTTCATTACCGATTCCAATCGCATACATATTTGCACTTTTAATGGCTTGAATCCCTGAAACAGCATCTTCAATTCCTACACACTCATCCGGCTGTAATTTAAAATATTCAGCAGCCTTACTAAATATGTCTGGATTTGGTTTGCCTGGAACCAAACTAGGATCAACTATATAATCGAAATAAGAATCAATCCCAGTGCTTTTTATAATTGTTGGTCCGTTTTTTGATGCACTTCCGAGTGCTATCAAAATATTTTTTTGTTTCAAAAATTGTAGTAATTCAATAACCCCATTGAAAAGATTACTTTGATCAAAATTTTCGATCAATTCTTTATACAATTCATTTTTCTTGTACGCAAGTTCTTCTTTTTCTTGTTGTGTAATACTATCTTCTAAATGATATGATTCTAATATTTTATTTAAAGAGTCTATTCGTGAAACACCTTTTGTTTTTTCTTCAACTTCGTCAGCTACTTCAATATTGAATCTACTTTTAATAATGGCTTTCCAAGCTTGAAAATGCTCATCACTTGTTGAGGCAAGCACACCATCTAGATCAAAAATAAATAATTTCTTTTGATGATTCAAATTATTTAATTGCTCCAGAAGTCATACCTTTAATAATGTGTTTTTGAGCAAACAAGAAGAGAACTACAACAGGTGCTGCTGCCATCAATACAGATGTTAGAATCAAAGACCATTCTTTATCGTAATTTCCTGCAAGCACAGAAACCGATAGAGGCAATGTTTGAATGTCTCCGCCTTTACCTAATATTAGTATTGGAAGTAGGTAATCATTCCAAATCCACATACCATTCAGTACTAATAAAGTAACAAAGATCGGTTTTAAAATTGGTAAAATTATTTTAAAGAAGACTTGTGTTTTTGAACATCCATCAATAATTGCTGCTTCTTCTATATCCATCGGAATTGATTTAATAAATCCATGAAATAAGAAAACGCTTAACGGAGCACCAAATCCAATATATGCAAGTATAATTCCTAGGTAGGACGCTTTTAATTGAATCCCCGTAATGTCTTTTATCGTTTGCATTAGGCGAACAAGAGGCAACATTACTACTTGGAACGGTAAAACCATACCACTTAAGAAAATCATAAAGATAATTAGAGAATATTTCGTTTTTGTTCTAACAAGTACCCAAGCTGCCATCGCACTAAATACACCAATTGCAGCTAAACTAATTGTAGTAATAACCACTGAATCAAAGAATGAAGAAAAGTAATTAATATTATCTCTACCCATTATTTCAGCAATATTATCAAATATTTGAAACCAATTATCTGGTAATTTAATTGGGAAATTTTTAACTTCAATTGCATTTTTTGATGAATTCATAATGACTACAAAGAAAGGAGAGAAGAAAACCAATAACAATATAAATCCTAAAATTTCAAGGAATACTAACTTAATTTTTTTAGTAGCCATTATAATTCCACCTCTTTCTTTTTATTATAATAAACTTGAATAAGAGAGATGACGAGTAAAATCAAGAAGAATACAATAGCTTTTGCTTGTCCAATACCCATATTATAATTAACAAAAGCTTCATTATAGATATTAATTGCAACTAAGTCAGTTGATTGAACAACAGGTAATAAATTTAATCCATATATATTACCTATCCACTCTGGAAGAACAAATGCTGGTCCACCTTGTGTCAAACTGATGACAGTATCAAATTGTTTAAATGCTGTAACAAGTGTTAAGAACATTGCCACAGTGAAGGCTTGTGCAACCAATGGGAAAGTTATATTTCTAAACTTTTGCCATGAATTAGCACCATCTATTTCACTAGCTTCAACTAAATCTTGTGGTATATTTTGAATCGCTGCGATATAAATCATCATGATGTATCCTGCATATTGCCAAGTAACAACAATCAACAATGATAAAAAGGCAGTGTTTCCATTGATTAAAAGACTTGGAGAGAAAACGCCTCCCATTTGAACAATAACCTTATCAACAATAAATTTCCAAATGTAACCAAGGACTAATCCCCCAATTAGATTGGGCATGAAGAATCCGGCACGATATACATTTTTCAATTTTAAATTTTGTGTAACAAGAGTAGCCAAACTAAATGCAACAACATTTATCAAAGCAATATTCAAAATAGCATAAATCGCAGTTCTTAGGAATGAAAATCCAAATTCATAATCTAAGAAAATCGTTTTATAATTTATCAAGCCAATAAATGATGGATCATTCAGACCAGTCCAGTCAGTCATTGAGAAGTAAATACCTTGAATAAATGGTAACGCAACAAATAGTAAGAACGCACCTAGTGCAGGAAATAAGAAATAGACAAACACACGATTGTTTTGCGCTTGGTATGTTTCACCAATCCAATTATCGATTAGATATCTCCCAACTGAATTTCTTTCCTTTTTAGGATCAAAATACAATATTTTGGCTTTAAATATTTTTTCGATGATTCGAATCAAAGAAAAAATTGGTAGCAATAAAATCGTCAAAACAGTAATTGCGAAGAATCCAAGTTTAATTCCTACTCGCTTTAAACCTTTAAGAAAATCGTTCATAACCCACCTCTTCATCTTTATCTAAATTGTTTTTTTATTATCTCAACATCAATTGTTGTTTTTTCTGGATTTAAAAAATAATCATCAATTACAACTGTTTCATTCTTTTTTACTGCTATGGTCTCTTTAATCGCATTTAAATACAATTTAGCAGTTACCAACCATGTATACTTTTCCACAACACGTCTCATACCTTGCTTTTTAAAGTACTCATAATTATTCAGTGCTTTAAGCAATCCTGAAGCAATATCGTTTTCATCAAAAGCATCTACCAAAACACCAAAGAACTCATTATTTTCCTCCAAAACTTCACTTGGACCACCATACTTAGTTACTACGGCTGGTAATCCGGTACTCATCGCTTCAATCGGAGCAAGTCCAAATGGTTCATATAGCGCAGTTAACGTAAAGATACTTTTTCTTTTGGTTAGATATCGATATGTATCTGCCAGTTCACTTTGTGAGTTAATACTGAAGAACGTTATCTTTCCAAACAGATTCTTATCTTGAATAATCTGAAAAACTTCATCTAAGATGTTTTTCTCTTCAAGAGAACTATTACTATAGTCTTCAAAGGCATTTTGAATTCCTCTTACAGATATCAATAAGTTCGCTTGTGATTGTAATTCTTCATTATTCGCATATGCTTTAACAAGTCCCAAATGATTTTTCTTTGGATCAAGTCTGCTTGCAGAAATAATGAACGGTAATTCTCTTCTCTTTTCAGAGATGTCTCTTTGTATTATATTTTCTATTCTAATAATCATTTCTTCCTCAACGTTATTACCCGAGTATGGGGCAAACACTTTTGTGTTAGCCCCTGGTGGGGTAATAATAAATTTAAGAGGATTCGAATTATTAGTTGTGCTCAAATAAAGTGGATGTGTGTATTGTTCTGTTTTTTCTTGTGATGTTGAAACAAAGATCAAATCACTATATTGTATAGCAAATCTCTCAGCCATTATTCTTTTTGTAAATTGGTATTTTTGATCAAGTTGCTCTATATTGTTTAGTGTCGCACCTAGTTTATCTAGCTTTTGTGCGCCTAAACTATGTCCAGTAAATGAGAATCCAATATTTAATTTTGATTTTAAAATTGCACAAGCTAATCCGCCATCGCCATAGTGCCCAGTCATGAAGTCAAACATAGTTTTTTCATTATCATAAAAGTGAATAATATTATCTGTCCATTCATTCAAGTGTTCCCATAACAATTCTTTATTTAAAAATTTATTTGGTCCACAAGGAATTCGAATGATTCTTAAATTATCGAACCCTTCATATCCATCTATTTCATCTTTGAATTCCGGGAAATTAGGATCATCAAATCTTCTAGTAATGATATCAATCTTATGTCCCAAGCTGGCCATTGAACAAGCAATTTCTTTTACGTAAACCAATTGTCCACCAAAATCAGGATGCATTGTCCAGTATGAATCTTTTTTATCAAAATTCCCTTGAGGGTTCAAAAATACGATATGCATAACATCACCTATTTCTCTAAAATTTTTCTAATTTCCGTATATTCCGGAAACTCACAATGTGAGCCAACATTTTTTAAGTTATACGCACTACATAACAGCCCAATTTTCATAGCATCAAGTAGTGATTCTTCATGGATAATTCCACTATATAATCCACTCCAGAATGCATCTCCTGCACCTGTAGCATCAATGATTTCTGTAGCGAGAGACGGTAATTCAACCATTTCATTTCCAACACCAGCGAGCAAACCATCTTTCCCTAATGTCATTATCACAATTTTGCATCCTTGATCTTGAAATTTGCGTAAGTATTCTTCTTTCTGATACCCAGCACCAAAAATTCTTACCGCATCATCAAGACTAGGCTTAATAATATCTACGTCTTTCAAAATACTTTTTATAAATTGTATATCGTTTCCATTTGATTGATCTAAATCTACATGGTAATTTGGATCAAAACCGATTAAAACACCATTACTTTTTGCGACTTCAATCGCCTTCAATATCGTAGACTTCGCAGGATCACTAGACAATGGCCAATACGAGAAATGTAATATTTTTGTGTGTTTCACTTCTTGTTCCATTTCGGATGTCCAATAAATATGATAATCTGAAGAACGAATAAATTTTGGTAACGGAGTACCTGAAGCTTTATTGATTTCTACAATAGTAGTATCTTTTTTTACAGTTCTTATGTATGATATATTCACTTTCTTTTCCAATAAATTGTTTTTTAAAAAACTTCCAATTTCATCATTTCCTACTGTTCCAAAAAATAATGGCGACACAGCAAGTGATTTTAAGTTTAACGCTATATTAGCAGTGCTTCCTCCAAATACTTCAACAGTACTTAGAGAAACATCATCTTTAATTCGATCAACTAATATTTCCCCAATTAAAACAATATCAGAACGAAATTCAGGAAAAACAATTTTATTTTCGAGTGTCATACATAAACTCCTTTCAAAGTAAGGAAAGGTTTCCACATTCTTATAAAAAAATATATACAGTCTGAAAAGGTATAAAATGTAAGAAACCGCCCAGTTAAAGTGAAAACCTTTCCACACAGCCCTAAAAAAAATAAAGGTGCTAATTCAAAACAAATTATAGCACCTTTTGTAAGCGTTGTCAATTACCTAATTTTTAGATAAACTTTTATGTAACCAGTTACCTACGCCTTGTTAAGCGGTTTCTCCTTCTGAAAAATAAATTGGAATAATTTTATCTTCCACGGTTGATTTATTATAAAAACTGGATATGCTTTCACCAATCGCTTTTGCAATTAATTGTGGATTTTGTCCAATTGATGTGATTCGCTTCCCTAAATTGATAAAACTTCTTCCTCCATCAAATCCGATTACTTTCACATCTTCAGGGACTCTTTTTCCATTTTTTTCAAGTTCTTTAATGACAGCCCAAGCAACTGCATCTGAGATAGTAAAAATCCCATCTACATCCATGTGACCAGTTAACATGTCGTGTACTTCTTCTGTACTAACCATATAATTCCCAAGAGGATACTCAATATTTACTACATTGTCAATTCCTACAGAGTGCAAATACTCTCTAAACCCAATTCTTCTCTTTGTTACTTCCGTAATTACAGGAGTTGAATCACCTTGTGCATCATCACCAATAAACATAAAATTCTTACATCCAAGTTCAAGTAATTTTTTTGCTGCCATTACTCCTCCTTGATAATTATCACTCGCCACATATGGCACACCTTCAAATCGTCTATCAAAAGAAATAACCCTTAAATTTTTATCAAGATACTTTTCAATATCGTTATTTGTTAATAAAATCAATGCATCAACACGATTGTTTTTTAACATATCTAGATAGACAAGTTCTTTCTCAAGCTGTTCACTTGAGTTACAAATCATTACTTTATATCCATATTCAAATAATTCCTCTTCAACGTAATATAGTAGTTCTCCAAAAAACAAATGCGTACTATTGGGTAAAACAAAAGCAACTATATTATTCTTTTGAAGCGTCATACTTCTCGCTATTTCATTTGGCATATAATTGATTTCTTTAATCACTTTTTCAATTTTAAGCCTTGTTTCAGATTTCACATAACCTGAATTGTTGATAACTCTAGATACAGTAGCAATACCTACTCCAGCTTTTTTAGCTACGTCTTTTATATTTGCCATAAAGACACCTCACTCTTTAATCCAAAACTTATTATACTCCATAACAAGACAAATAAAAAGGAAAATGTGGAAACAAATTTAATTGTTTCCACATTTATATATTTAGCATTAATCTTTATTTTTTTAATAAAAAATAACTATTTTTTAAATATGTATTTTGAAAATTTTATATTCCAAGCAGCGATTTGAACTTGTAAGACATAAGCAATCGCTATTAATACCGCAGCAATTCCAGCATTCGGAAAAGCAGACAAAACAATCGCTAAAGCGAGTGATAAATTTCTAATAAATGATCCATTTACTAACGCAATTCCTTCTTCATTAGAAAAGAATGTTTTCGCAAAAAATATACTTACAGCAAACATTAAAAAGTAAAATAGTAATAAAGGAAATATAATTCTAAGTAATAATTCTGGATTGTTTACGATTACTTTTGCTTTAAGTGATACCGCTACAAAAATCATGATTACCACACCCAAAGTACTAAATAATGGAAACTTAGGTTTTATCTGTTTATGAAATACTTCTGTCGAATAACGTTTCATTAAAATCTTTTGTGTGATATAAGCAACGATGAGAGGGATGAACACTACAATGATAATCTGAGTGAATATTGTCATAAAAGGAACATCTACTTCAGTTCCCAACAAAACTGTAATAAATAATGGTGTTAATACCGCACCTAACATTAACCCAATGACAACCATCTTAATAACTTCATGAACATTTCCTTTGGCCATTGCAGTCCAGCTAATTGACATACCACTTGTTGGCAACAAAGCAATCAACAATAATCCCAGTCTTAAATATGGCTCTTGTAAAAAAAAGGCATATCCCACAGCATAGGCTAACAAAGGGAAAACTACAAAATTTATGATTTGAGTTGATGCTTGTAATTTATAATTGGTTTTTTCAAGTAAACTATGAAAATTCAACGTCACCAACATTGGATAAACCAGTAAAAATGTGAGAGGTAGTATTAGATTTTTTAATTTTGAGACATCAAAAAAGTATCCAATCACTATTCCAAACAACATGGAAAGTAGAATACTTAAAATTAAGTTATTTTTTATCCATAATAGTAGTTTCATTTTTTCATCTCCTGTCTTAACAAATTTACCAAACAATTTCATTTAAAACAAATGTTATGCATCATAAGTTTGTATAGGAACTAAATGAATAATATTTACTATGTTTTAACTAAAAACCAATTAAAAAGCGTACAACATGAAACTGCAGTACGCTTTTAATATTACTTAAATAATTTTGCTAATTCCCCACCAAATAATGGAATAAATCCTAATCCAAAAGCAATCAACAAACTTCCAAAACTCAAGTTAACATTCGTATTAAATAGTGTATTAACGCCTGGAACGAATAAAACAATAAGTAGTAACACTAATCCAAATAATACTGAGTAATTTACCAATTTATTTTCGAATAGATTCATCTTAAAAATTGTGATTGTTTCACTTCTCGCAGAATAAGTACGTAATAACTCACCTGTAATTATTGTGATAAATGCTAGTGTTTGTCCCATATACTCATGTCCACCGATAATATTATGACCGATATAGTAACTGGCTAGTACGGCAATAGCCAAAAATACTGATTGAAATCCAATTGCGTATCCCATTTGCTTATCGACAATGGAAGCATTTGGATCGATTGGATTACGATCCATGACACCACGCTCTTTTTTCTCTAATCCCAAAGCAAATGCTGGAAAGGAATCCGTGACAAGATTAATCCATAATATCTGTATTGGTAACAACGGACTTCCCCATCCTAAAATCATTGCGATAAAGATGAGTAAAACCTCTCCGACATTACAACTAACCAAGTATCCGACAAACTTGCGGATATTGGCATAGATTACTCTCCCCTCTTCAACAGCTTCTACAATGGTAGTGAAGTTATCATCCATCAAAATCATATCTGCCGCTTCTTTTGATACGTCCGTTCCGGTGATGCCCATGGCAACACCGATATTTGCTTGTTTTAAGGCAGGAGCATCGTTGACACCATCACCCGTCATACTAGATATTTCTCCCGTTTCTTGCAATGCCTTAACTATCATTACTTTGTGATTTGGTGATACTCTCGCAAACACATTAGTTGTTTTTACCAAATCCAAAAACTCTGGATAACTCAATTTATCAATTTCTTCTCCGCTCAAAGCGGTATTCCCTTTTTGTAAAATCCCAAGTTCTTTCCCTATTGCAGAGGCTGTAATCTTGTGATCTCCAGTAATCATAACAACACGTATTCCTGCTTTATGACAAATTTTTATCGCAGATTTCACTTCTTCTCGCGGAGGATCAATAATTCCTGTTAATCCAACAAAAATAAGATTTTCCTCTTGTTTTGTGATATCTGTGTACTCTGTCAATTCTTTGTAAGCAAATCCTAGCACTCTTAACGCTCCACGTGCCATACCTTGATTTGCTAATTCAATGGTTTTTATAAATTTATCATCAAGTGGTTTGACTTCACCCTGCACCAAGTAATGACTACAAACTTTCAATAATTGATCTGGTGCACCTTTTGTATACAATTGATTCACTCCATCAATTTTGTGAACTGTACTCATTAGCTTTCGTTCACTGTCAAATGGAAACTCATCTATTCTAACATACTTTTTCTTGATGTCTTTTTGTACAATCTTTTTCTTCGCAGCTAATGTTACCAAGGCAAGTTCAGTTGGATCACCAATCAATGTATCACCAGATATTGATGAATCATTGCATAAAGCACCTATTTCTACTAATTTTTGGATATTGGTATTATCACCTTTTATCTCACCATTAAAATCATATCCAGTTCCAGTCACTTCAATAATTGTATGATTATCAAATAATCTAGTAACAACCATTTTATTTTGGGTCAATGTTCCCGTTTTGTCACTTGAAATAACAGTTGTACTACCTAGTGTTTCCACAGCGCTTAATCTTTTAACAATTGCATTTTTACTTGCCATTTTGCGCATTCCCATTGCCAAAACTACTGTTATTACGGTTGGCAATCCTTCAGGAATAGCTGCAACCGCCAAACTTACACTTACTAAAAACAAATCTAATACATCCATTTTATAAAGCAACCCAACACCAAAAATGACAACTACCACAATGACACTAATCATTCCTAATAATTTCCCAAGTTTATCAATTTTCTTTTGTAATGGCGTCATTTCATCTTCAACTTCATTTAATAAATTGGCAATATTTCCAATTTCTGTTGTCATACCGGTGTTTACAACAATTCCAAGTCCTCGTCCATAAGTAACAATTGTTGACATATAGCCCATATTAAGGCGATCACCTATTGGAGTTGGTTCATTCAACATAACTTGAGCGTCTTTTTCAACAGGGACAGACTCTCCGGTAAGTGCAGACTCATCCACTTTTAAATTGACAGTCTCAAAAAAACGAATATCTGCAGGCATATAATCTCCCGCTTCAACAGTAACAATATCACCGGGAACCAGCAATTTTGAATCAATATTTTCTAGATTTCCATCTCTAAAAACTTTTGCGCTAGGGGCACTTAAACTTTTTAATGCGTTCACTGCATTACTTGCTTTTTTTTCTTGAAACACACTCAAACTAATATTTAATATGACAATTGCAATAATAAATAGACCATCTGTCACTTCACCACTAGCCACAATACTAACTATCGCAGCAATGATTAATAATATATTTAAGAATTGAGTTAACTCACCAATAATCATTTTCACCAATGATTCTTGTACCTTTTCAGTCAGTTTGTTTTCTCCAAATTCACGCAATTTAACTTGCGCTTCATTTTGTGACAATCCTTTGCTTTTTACAACATGGAATTCCTTGAATACCTCTTCTATATTTTTTGTATAGTTCTCCATAATATCACCCTTTCATTATTATACTATAAAAACAAATATTTATGAAACTATGTTAAAAAAAACAGGAACACAATTGTTCCTGTTACTAATTATCTCTTAAATCCTGCATGCTTGTAATTTGTGTCATAAACCATTCATATGTACCATCAATATTAGAGTACTCTTCCAATGAATTTAAAAATGCATCAATGGTTACAGTTTTTCCATTATAGTCTGTATAATATTGCTTCATTAAATCTAAAAACATATCATAATCACCATTTAAGTATACATCTACATACTCCTTAAATATGGATACGCCATGGTAATAAATTAAGAATGCATAATATGGTTGTAAATCATCGACTTCACGGATTAAAGATACGCCAAGTGAGGCGTTATAGTAATCATCAAATCTTGAATTATCACTAGAACGATATGAATAATAATCATTTGCTGCAGCATCCCCATACATATAATAGTAATAAGTACCAGATATAAACGTGGTCAAAGATTCATCTAAAAAAGAATCAACCGCCTGATTGTTACCAATCATTGAATAAAACCACTGATGAATAATTTCATGCACGACTGTCCCTTCACTAATGTTGGAGCTACAGTATATAATTCCACTACTTTCCATGCCGTAAAAATGCCCATACTCTAAAGTAAAATAATCGTAATAGTAATCACCAATCGCATTTTCAAACAAATCAAATGCGTCGGCTAGTATGTTGAATGAAGTGGCAATTTCTTGATTTGACAATTCTCTGATTGAGACAATTTTATAATCAATATCTTCAATTGTTCTAGTATACTCACGATAATAATTTGAAGTGGAAAAGGAAAAATCACGACCATTCTCCAAATAAAAACTTTGTTCTAAACGATTATCCTTATTTACTTCTGATATTAATCGTCCGCTAGAAACTATTTTATAATCTTGTGGTACATTGATAGATACATAATAATCTCCCATATCATTATAATATGATTCGCCACTAAATGTATAAGGGACATGTTGCAGAGAAAAGTCATCATATAGTGTTATATACGGATAGAAAAACATGGTTAAATAATATCCATCCATCGCCAAGATTCTATCATTCTCCCAATATTGAAAACTATATTCAAATGCAACACTAAAGTTGTTATCTTTCTCTAACGTTTGATTCAAGTTAAGCTGCATAAGAGTTCTGTCTTCCCCAAGTAATGTAAACCCAATATTCTCACCGTTTAATTTTAAATACTTAAAAACACAATTGTCATTCTCATAAATTCTTGGATTAATTGCGTTTGGGTAAAGTGTCAAATATAACTCTGAGAAATCCATTTCATCATTATGGTAAATGATCTCTCCTTTTACGGTCAACACATCAAGCGTTGTGTCTAGATTCACATCAAGATAGTACGTATTACGCTCATATTGTTCTACTGGAAGAGTAGATAATTTGTAATCTTCTTCAACTACATCAATGACTGGAGTTGAAGTCTTTGTACAGCTAGTCAAAACAAACAAAGAAAGCATTAGAATCATCATTTTTTTCATCAGATACACCTCTTTCCAAAAATTAACTCATTCATTATTTTCTCATCAGGTATGTACATGAAAGAATATATGTGGTTACTATTTATTGACCATGAATTGTGAAGTAATAATTATCAATTTCATTATTTGAAATCATTGTCGGAATTTTAGAGCCGATATTTTGAATGAACGATTTACTTTCAAAGTAATGAATCAAATCAATCCCAGTAAGTTCACTGCCAGTTTTACTATTTGTGAAACGATCTTTATCCCAAATCATCCGAGCATATGATGTATTTTCAGACCTGTCCTTCATCGTGTTTCCCCATACTAGATAAGGAAATATATCTTTTAGATAATGATCCATCTCAGATACTCCAAAATTAAAAGTATATATAATTTGATCATCTACTACCAAATCTCCAAGCTCATCGTATATCAATTCAAAACTTCCTTTTTTAAGTTCATTGGCATAATCATCATAATAATCTATTATCTTTAAATATTTAACATTAAATTTGTTGCTTTCCCCAAGTTGATGAAAATAGTTGTTTTTCGAGTACAACCAAAAGTCTTGTTCATTTACATAATATTTTGTAGGATATATATCCCCTATGGCCTTACATTTATTTTCCCAATCCGAATCAATAATTTCACAATTATAATCATTTCGATGATAATGTGCCTCTTTTGTTATTTTAAATGATGAAACTTCACTTGCTATGAGCATTTTCTCTAGATTCCAATAATCAAAAATCACAGTAGTACGCAAGTAGGGTCGCGTATAATTTGATTGGTATTCAAAAACATATTTTTGTTTATGAGGATAATATTCTTCATCAAATATCGGAAATATTTTGTTTTCGCCAGTATGAGTAAATAATTGGAGATAACACCCATTCACAATACTTTCTTGATCTTGATTAAGATCATTGATAAAAGTTGTCAGTTCTGATTCATCAATTTTTTTTGAAAAATTAAAGTCATTACAAGTTTCACTTTTTATATAATACAAATCAACATCGATTATTTCCGAATTCTTATATACTCCGCTCAGTGTCTCATCAAGATCAAAGTCTTCATAATAATGAATTGTCTTTGTTTGATAAATCTTATTATCATGATCCAAATTAAAAACGATATTTTCATTTTCGATTGACAAGATATCTTTGAAAAAATCTGAGTTATAGTCAAGCTGGTTTGTTTCTTTTAAATAGGTTTGAATTTTCTCTTTATTTTCAATATCATTCAAAAAGAGAAAAGACTGAAAATCTCGTAATTTTTGATATGAATATTGATCTCCATTGATCACAGCTTGAATAGAATGGTAATCCAATTTTTCATTTAAAACTTTATTATTTGTTTTAAAAAGTGCGTAATAAATTGCTTCAGTATCTATGATGATTTGATCTATCACAATTGTTTCAGTTACCATATTAACGGTATTTATAATTGGATAATCTGAGTAATCTTCACGTTCAAATCCTAAAAAGTCAAGAATATTTTCTCTTGGCATTCCAATGATTGAAAACTCATCAATCAGTAATGAGTGGTCTGCTTCTTTGGTAAGTTTCGAAGATAAAAGCAAAACAAACAAAACATTAATCATAATTAACATTTTACTCATAAAGCACCTCCTACCATTACATGAAATACAATATTATTATACCATTATTAACACAGAAAAAAAATAGACCAAATCTATAAGGTCTATTTTATTGATGAACTACCCATTCAATGAACTGTAGAATAAGTCAATCAGCTTATTGGTTTCAGCGTTCATAAAATCACTTTCAAATTCAAAAGATTTATTGTTATATTTATTGATAATCTTCATGTTTCGTTCTTTTAATTTTTCAATATCCTTTTTGTTTGGAATAACACTATATCTTTTATTCTTATTTGTGATAACCATATTCCATATGTCATAACTATATATATAATGACGAGGAATTACGTGACTCAATTTAACTTGTGATAATTCTAGAGGCTCACCAGTATAAAAATCAACTATAGCACCATCATAATATCGGTATAAAAATTCTTTATACTTATCTAAATTTTTCTTTTTAGATATAGCCAAATGAGCGTTAGATACTTTCTTTAATATTTTAGGACTAAGATTAAATTTTTCAAAATTGAGTGCCCATTTAAAATGAATCAAATCCAACAACATCTTCTTGTTTTCTTTTAACATATTTAATTGTTCTTTTGAAAAAATCAAACTCTTTCTATCAAAATCAATTTCATATAGATGCAGTTCTTTTTTCTTGTATTTCAAAAATCGATAAGCAACATTATCATTAACCGCTTTCAGTAATTTTCCAAGGTGTCGTTCATATTTAATGCTGTCCCTTTTGATAAATGATTCTGCCACACCATAAAGTACAGGATTATCTGTTGAACGTTGCTGATTATATTCGTTTGCTAATTCTTCTGTAATCTTCTCAACGACCAAATATCGTCCTTGTGTAAGTCCAAAATAATTATTCAAATTCCAATAGTATTTCAGAATTTTTTCAACAATAAAATACTCTTCCACAAAAATCTTATTTTCAATGGTTTGATATTTCTTTTCCATTAAGCATTCAATAATCGCTTTTCCCCAACTCGCTTTATAGGTATTATCATTTTTCATACCATCAATAACTGTTATCCACTCACCCAAATATTTTTCCATTTTATCACCCATTACTATTATAGCCTTTTTAACATGAATAATAAACAGATAATTTATATCTCGAATCATGAAATCGTTAATTTTTGTTACGAAAAATAAAAAAGGAGAGAAACCTCTCCTTTAAATGATTTGTAATTTTTTTCCAACTTTTTCAAACTGTTCTATTGCAAAATCAAGATCCTCTATGGTGTGAGATGCACTTATCATACAACGAAGGCGTCCTTTACCTAGTGCAACAGTTGGAAATACGATTCCAGAAACATAAACTCCAGCTTCAAGTAAAGCTTTACTGAATTGCATTGTTTTGGCTTCATTTCCAATCATGACAGGTGTAATAGGTGTTTCACTATGTCCTGTATCAAATCCTAATTTAGATAATTTTTCTTTAAAGTAATTCGCATTACTCCATAAACGATCAGAATATTCAGTTGATTCCATTAGAATTTTTACACTTTCAATCGAAGCCGCAGTTGCAGCTGGTGGTAACGCGGTTGAAAAGAGAAGCGGTCTTGCTCGATGACTCAACCATGTTTTAGTCACTTGTTTGCTTGCTACATATCCTCCGACTACACCGATTGCTTTTGATAATGTCCCAATAATAAAATCTACACGACCATGTAAGTGAAAATGATCTACTGTTCCTCTTCCTCCAAGTCCCAACACACCACTACCATGGGCATCATCAACATATGTAAGAGCATTGTACTGTTCTGCCAACTCAACGATCTTTGGTAGTTTTGCCAAATCTCCATCCATTGAGAAAACACCATCCGTAATGATTAATACTTGATTATATGAACTTCGTTTTTCTTTTAAAATCAATTCTAATTGTTCCATATCACTGTGCTTAAATACTGCTTTATCGGCTTTGCTTAAACGAACACCATCAATTATGGAGGCATGATTTAATTCATCACTTATAATTAAATCCCCTTTGTCAACAATTGCTTGAATTGTACCAATATTACAATTTAGCCCCGATTGGAAACACATCACTGCTTCTTCATGTTTAAATTCAGCAAGAAGATCTTCTAGTTTACCAATAATATCTTGATTTCCGACAATGGTACGAACTGCACCTGCACCAGCTCCGTATTTATTAACCGCATCAATTGCAGCCTGTTTTACACGAGGATGATTTGCCAATCCCAAATAATTATTACTAGATAAGTTAACCACTTCTTTCCCATTTAAATTGATTTTGTTATCGCAAGGTCCGTAGTTAACTGGAAGTTCTCTATAAACACCATCTTCTTTTAGTTTTTCAATTTTTTTAGCTAAAAAAGTCAATTCATGATTACTCAACTTATTCACCAACCTTTAAAACAATTTTTCCACAATTTCCACTACCCATTAGTTCCATGGCTTTGGTTACTTCACTCAAAGGAAAAACATGTGTAATAATTTTATCAAAATCTAACATATTATGATCAACCAATTCTTTAACTTGGTACCAAGTATCATAAATTAATCGACCTACAACTCCATATATTTTTATACCCTTAAAGACGATATCTTTTGCAACATCAACATCAATATCTTTACTTGGGATACCAAGCATGCTAAGGCCACCACCAGCTTTTAGGTATTTAAATGCTTGTTCAATTGCGGTTTTATTTCCACTAAACTCACCAATTACATCCGCTCCACGTCCATTTGTTTCCTCTAGTACACGTGCGATAACATCTTCCTTAATTGGATTAATCACAACGTCTGCACCAAGTTCTTTGGCAAGATTACAACGATATTCATTCACTTCAATTGCGATGATTTTTTTTGCTTTATATGCTTTGGCTACATTCACACCCATTAATCCAATAGGACCACATCCTACAACCACAACATCTTTTCCTTCAATTGGAAAGTGTGACATGGTATGTACTGCATTCCCTAAAGGTTCTTGAACACTTAAATGAAGGGGATTAGCCTCTTTCGAATTAACAAAACAGTTCATCGCAGGGATTCTAACATATTCTGCGAAACAACCATCGGTATCGACTCCAATAATTCTAGTGTTTTCACATATATGACCTTCACCTCTTAAGCAAAACTCACATGTTCCACAAATAATATGTGTTTCAGCGCTGACAATATCTCCTAGTGAAACTCTTGTAACATTTGAACCAATTTTAATTACTTCACCACTAAACTCATGTCCTGCAGTAAAGGGTAAAACAAGTCTATTTTGTGCCCAATTATCATATGAGTAAATGTGATAGTCTGTACCACAAACAGATGTATAATGTACTTTAATTAAAACCTCATCATCTTTCAACTCTGATGGTATTGGTTTTTTTGTGATTGTAAGTCCAACTTTTGGTAAATCTTTTACAACTGCTGTCATTAAGGTGCCAATATTTTCTTCCATTTCTATCTCCTTTTGAACAATTTAAAAACGCTTTCATCAATGCTTATTATATCATAATTAATTCAAAATAAAAGTGTTTGAGGGTTCTTTTTTTACTTTATTTATATTGAGTGATTTTCTTGCATTTAAGTGACAAAATTTATAAGATTGTACATTCAAAGTACATAGAAAATAGCGACATGAATCGCTATTTTCTGTGTGACTAATCCGACCTCAAAAAGTTATTTTACAACTACACGTAAATGCTACATATTAAAGCATTTCGCTAATTGTTTTACCTTGCATATGTAATGAGATATAATCTGGTCCACCTGCTTTAGAATCTGTACCGCTCATATTGAATCCACCAAATGGTTGATAACCAACAATTGCTCCAGTACATTTACGATTAAAGTATAGGTTTCCAACATGGAAATCTTCTCTAGCCATTTCTAAATGTGCACGATTTTTTGAGATAACAGCACCAGTTAATCCATACTCTGTATTATTTGCTACTTCAAGTGCTTCTTCAAAAGATTTTACTTTTGAGATAGCAAGTAGAGGTCCAAACACTTCTTCTTGCATTAATCGGCTATTGTGATCTAAATCGATAATTACGGTAGGTTTAATAAACCAACCTTCTTTATCATCTCCAGTACCACCACTTACTAGTTTACCTTCTTTTTTACCAATTTCGATATATTCACTTATTTTATCAAATGCTGATTGGTCATTTACAGGTCCCATAAAATTATTGAAATTTGTAGGGTTTCCAACCGTTAAATTATCTGTCTTGTCGATAACCAAACGAACTACTTCATCATATACTTCCTCATGGATAATAGCTCTTGAACATGCACTACATTTTTGTCCACTAAATCCAAATGCTGATTTTACAATTGATTCAGCAGCCAATTCAAGATCCGCTTCGTTATCCACAACAATTGCATCTTTTCCACCCATTTCAGCTATAACTCTCTTTAGCCAAATTTGTCCTGGACGTACTTTTGCTGCACTCTCGTAAATGGATTGTCCAACTTCTTTGCTTCCAGTAAATGAAATAAAGCGTACTTTTGGATGAGCAACCATAAATTCACCAATTACACTTCCTTTTCCTGGAACAAAATTAACAACACCTTTTGGTAATCCAGCTTCTTCTAATACCTCTAAAAATTTATATGCAATTACTTGTGTTGTCATAGCAGGTTTTAGTAATACAGTATTACCTGCTACTACAGCTGCACTTGTCATTCCAGCTAATATAGCCAAAGGGAAATTCCATGGTGCGATAACTGCTGCAACACCTAATGGGATATATCGGAATTCATTTCGTTCCATATTACGACGACTTAAAATCCTTTTATCCATTTCAACTAACTCTAGCATTTGTCTTCCATAATATTCTAAAAAGTCAATTGCTTCTGCTGTATCAGCATCAGCCTCTGGCCATGGTTTACCTGCTTCTTTTGTCATAAGTGCACTAAACTCATATTTGCGTTTTCGAATGATCGCAGCAGCTTTGAATAAAACATCTGCTCGTACACTTGGTTTAACTTTTTTCCAAGTTTCAAAAGCACTTAATGCACTTTGTAGTGCCACTTCAATTTCAGGTAAATCCGCTTGATGAATCACACCAATTACCTCTTGATGTTTTGCAGGATTTACACTTGTATATTGTCTTTTTGTAGTAACTCTTTCTCCGTTAATTACTAGGGGGTATGTTTTCCCTAAATACCCTTCAACAAGTTGTAAACCTTTCTCGTATTTCTCTCTAACTTCTTGATTTGAAAAATCTAATAATGGTTCTGTTTGATAAGAATAAATTGCCATTGTTTTCTCCTTTCTAAACTACACTTGTTTCATATGCATTAAAATCGCCATCCTTAAAACGATCTAAATGTAATTCGTTAATATCAATTGTTGTTGGTTCTTCTAAAATAATTTCAGATAACAACAACCCTGTCATTGGTGCAAACATAAATCCATGTCCACTAAACCCACATGCCAAATAAAATCCTTCAAGTTCTTTCGTACCACCAATAATTGGTTGACGGTCAGGACTAATATTATAAAGTCCGCCCCATTGTCTTACTACCCTTAGTTCACCTAGAGGTGGTAATAATCCAACAGCTGTTTTCGCCATTTCATCTAAAAATTTCCAAGATGATTCAATATTATGAGAATGAGGCATAAAAGGATCACTTCTACCCATAATAAAACTACCATGGGGAACTTGTTGACAATATATATTTAATGCAAAAGAGATCACCATTGGTCCTTGAATTTTTTCGATTGGTTCTGTTACCAATATTTCATGATTCTCTGAAAATACCGGAACATCCACATTTGCAAGTTTTGCAACTTCTTTGCTATAACCACCAGCAGCATTCACTACTTTATGTGTTTGTACTTCTCGTTTATTTGTGATGACTTTTTGAATTTTATTATTTTCAACAATAATGTCAGTCACTTTTTCATGAAAATAAAATGTTACTCCTAGTCTTTTTGCAGCAAGATAGTATGCCTCTGTCATAGTAAAGGGATTTAAATGTCCATCCGTTTTACAGTATGTAGCACTAACAATTTTGTCAATATTTAAATGAGGAACAATTTGTTTCGCTTCAAGTGGAGTCAATTTTTTAACTGGTATACCCAAACTTTGTTGAAGCAAAACATTCTTTGTAAACTGTTCGTCTTCTAACTCATTCGTCGCAACAATTAAATACCCTTCTTGTTTGAATTCAATGTCTCTTGGATATTGCAATACTTCTTGTGCTTTTTCAAAGAACTCCACACTTTTTTTTGCCAAAAGGCAGTTCATTTTGGTACCCCATTGTTGTCTAACTCCAGCACCACATCTACCGGTTGAACCACTAGTTAAATATTCTGAATCAAATACTACAATATTTTTTACACCTTTATTCGCAAGATTATATGCAATGGATACTCCACTGATTCCTGCGCCAATGATGACTATTTCAGCGTTCATTTTTGGTTGCCTCCACAATAGATTTTAATTTTACTCCTGTGGTAAGAGGTCTTACTTTTTGCGTTTTTACTTGATCCAATGGAACTTCTAAAAATTTCGCAATTTCTCTTTGAAGTAATTGACCACACGTGTTTCCTTGACAGGGTCCCATACCAATTCTAAGAATACGTTTCAATTCTTCAAAGCTCGTATAACCTTCATTCATCAAACGATAAATATCTTGTAAAGTAACATCTTCACAACGACAGATTATAATATTTTTCTCGTTCATATAGGTCTCCTAATTGTTACAAATTCATACAGAAATTCTATTGGGACTAGAACTTGAAGCAATACGGTTCTATCTTGTTTCTCAGTGAGTGTTACTTTTTCAATAACGACCGTTGTGATAACATCACCATTTCTGTTTACACCTTCGTAGACGTCATTTACTTTGGGTAATGGACGAAATTCATAAGGGATTTTAAAACGCGCTTTATCATGTACTATTTGCACTGTCATTATCGCTAACCCTGGGCAACTATACACACATATTCCACATCCTGTACATTTTTCAAAATCTACTTGAGGTGGTTTGTTGATATCTTCACCTATAGAAATCGCATCAAATGGACAACTTGTACTACATGGATTACAAGGAATTTCTTCATAACACTCAGTAATGGCTTTTGGTTTCACAAGTAATTCTTCTTTTGGGAAGCGTGATTTAATTAAATCGATTGTAGGAACGCCAGTTTTATTTAACATGATCTCACCTCATTATCTCCAATAATCCATTTCTTGTCTTTTCACCAAAAGGTCCGCTTCTTAAATTATCAAGTTGACTTCTTAAATCTTGAATTAGCACCTCATAGTTGGGATGTTCAAATCCAAGCTTTTGAGCCACGATTAAACCAGTTAGATACCCTTCAACGATAGCGCTACTCGCTTCTTCAACCCCGCTGACATCTCCAGCAACAAATACATTTTCCACAGAGGTTTCATGAGAATGACTAATCATTGGAACCAATCCACCCAAACTTGATACATACTTCATCTCTACTCCAATCATACTTAGAAGATTTCCCAAAGGACTCAACCCAACACTTACACAGAGTGCATCAAGTTCAATGGTTTCTTCAGTACCTGGAATAAAATTCCATTTCTCATCTAATTTACTAGTAATGATTTTTTGAAGACATTCTCCACCAACTGCTTTTATTACACTCGTTGAAGTTTTAATGTCCACACCCAACCTTTTTAACTTTGATGCATGCACTTTATATCCACCAATTGTACCAGCAGCTTCCAAAACACATTTTACGTTCACACCAGCTTGAAGCAATTGATAACTGACGATCAAACCAATATTCCCACTTCCCACCATGACAACATCCTGTCCTGGCAAGACACCATATACATTCATTAATGTTTGCACTGCCCCAGCACCATATATTCCTGGCATATCATTATTCTCAAATGCTAACACTTTTTCACTAGCTCCTGTAGCAATAATAATTGCACGTGCTTTAATCTTACTATATTTCTCTTCATGTAATATCGTAATTACTTTATCATTATATAATCCTACCACAGCCGTATTGGTCATAATTTCTATTAAATTAGGATATGAAAGAACATCATCAATTAATATTTTAGCAATATCAATCCCTCTTGTTTTCGCATATTGCTTTTCAGAACCAAAAAACATATGGGTTTGCTTAACAAGTTGTCCACCCAGTTTATAGTCTCGTTCAATAATCAATGATGATAATCCAGATTCAGCAGCGGTTTTTGCAGCACTCAGTCCTGAAGGTCCTCCTCCAATGATAACCAAATCTTTTTCAATCATGAATTTCACCTTTGTTTTCCTGCGTTTTAACAACCATACCCTCACGCAATAAAGTTACACATGTCCTTACATTTGGGACACCATCGACTATCATATTACAAGAAGCGCAATTCCCGATTGCACAATAAAATCCACGAGGTCTCTTCAAGTGGATACTGTGGCTTAATTTTCTAATTCCCATTGCATGCAATGCCGCAGCAATGGTGTCTCCTTCATAACCATATCCTTCTTTTCCATCTATTACAAAGGCAATTTGTTTCTTTTCAGGAAAAGATAAAATAGGATGTTCCGTAATGCGCATATCATCACCTCATTTATTCTATCATTATTATAACATAAAGCGCTTTCATTGAAAGTTTTTTCCAAAAAAGTTTTTTATTATTTAAAAAATGGGAGATTTGGTTTATGAAATCAAATATGAAAAAATGCTTGAGTGATTCATTCAAGCATTTTATAAACTTCTATCATTTTTGATAAACAATATTTCCATTAATAATAACACACTCTGGACTTGTCATGATATCAAAAATTGGGCCACCCCAAATGACTACGTCCGCATCTTTTCCTACTTCTAATGAACCAACTCTATCTTGAATTCCATTCAATTTTGCTGGCACAATTGTCAATGCTTCAAGCGCTCTTTTTTCGCTCAGACCTTCTTTAATGAATAAAGCTGCTTGTACCAATGTTGTATCTAAAGTAATAACAGGATGATCTGTCATAATTGCAAATTCAATGTTTGCATCTTCTAATACCTTTGCTGATTTAAACGATTTATTAACCAACTCATATTTTGAAGCTGACCCAAGTGTTGGACCAATAATAAGAGCTACTCCCTCATTTTTGATTTGTTCAGGAATCAAATATGCTTCTGTCGCATGATCGATTGTAGCGTTGAGATTAAATTCTTTTGCAATACGAATAGCCGTCATAATATCATCACGACGATGTGCATGTATTTTCACAATCATTCCATCAAATACACGCATCAATGAATGTAGTTTCATATCAAACGGAGGTTTTACAGCATCTTCTTCTTTGTTTAAAAAAGCTTGTGTTTTTGTATAGTAATCTTGTGCTTTGAACAACCATTCACGCATTAATGCTGCGCTAGCCATTCTTGTGCCAGGGTTTTTATTTGTCGAACCATAAACTCTTTTTGGATTTTCACCCAGCGCCATTTTCATACAAGTTTCTTCTTTAATAACCATTTCTTCAAGTGTTTCACCAAATGTTTTTATGGCACAGAACGTACCCCCGATAACATTCGCACTTCCAGGTCCGGTATTCACAGTAGTAATACCCGATTTATATGTATATTCAAATGCCATATCTTTTGAAAAGACACTATCAATTCCTCTTAATTCAGGATAAATAGGTCCACTCATTTCATTGGTATCATTTCCTTCGAAACGAATTCCTTCTTCCATAACTCCGATATGGCAGTGTGGATCAACAAGCCCTGGGGTTACTGTTTTACCCATCGCATCAACTATATCAGCTTTCGGAAACTTACTTTCATCAAATTTACTTCCAATTTCAATAATTTTTGTACCATCTAAAACGATATAACCATTCTTAAAATCTTCTTTTCCCATTGTAATCAAGTTTGCATTTTTAATAATTAACATCAAATCACTCCTTAATTTTCTATCAATATTATACCGTGTTTGGTTAAAACTGAAAATAGACAGTATTTTTTAGATTGTCATTTAAATATAGATTATATTAAAAATTTCTTCACTTAATGCAATATGATTCATTATTTGATTTCGAATCAACATTAAATCTTTTTCACTCAAACTAGAATATTTTGCTCGCTTTTCACCTAGCCAAACGGCAACATGAATCTCTTTTTCAATTCCTGCGATATAAATTTTTTGTGTTGGATATTTCTCCTTTAAGTAATCAACCAGTTTATAAAAACGCGATTGAATGATTTGACTATCTTCTTCTTGAACATATTCTTTTATATCATCTCTTGTATTAATTCTATTAAATTTAGTTTTTGATAATTTTGGTGATGAATTTGATCGTAACTGAAATAAATTTCGATTATCTAATTTAAAAACAAAGTATGTCCCATCGAAATGAATTGTAGTTGATTTATCGCTTCTTGTAATAATCGTGGTATCAGAAATATTCACCTGAAAACCTTCTTTATTTAAAAACTCTAATTGGATTTTATTATCCACAGCAGCATATCTTGTGAAAAGTCCACCTTTCATAATATAATCCTTATCTTTTTTAAAAATTTCACATTCAAGGCTAATATCTTCATTATAATTTATGTCCTTTATCACTTCAGGATAAATCGTGTTATACAACAACTTTTGATTCGTGAAGGGAATATACTTCACAAGCACACAAATCAAAATAACAAATATAGATAAGATAAGAAAAATAAAGAACAGGACATCAAAAATGTCTCCATTATTTGATAGAAACAAGAAAGCCAGAGTAAGCAGAACAAAAGCCACAGTACAAATCAACAAATTTCTTAGAACTTTTTTGTGTAATGTTTGAATTGCTTTATTATAATCTTCGATAATTCTTTTTGCGTTATTCATCATTATCCCACTCCTTTATTTAATACTCGTTCTTATTATAACAAATTACACTCGTAGATAGTAGAAAAAAATGATGGTGATTGCCTCACCATCATTCTTTATTGATTTTTTAAACCAAATCGTTCGCTTCTGGTACTACTTCATCGTCTAAACATGTTCCATCTTGTAATCCATCCCCGTTTGGCACAAAGTTTTCATCTCTACCTTTTCCTTGGAATCCACCTTTGCCTTTTTCTCCATCACGTCCGACTCTTGCTTGAACTTGTGTTGCTGGACCATCAATTCCTAAATCTGCGTATAATGCTTGTAATGAAGCACGCGCTTCTGCGATAGCTACAGTGATTTCCTCATCTGTCATTGATGACCAATCGTTTGTTGCGTTGATGACATCAATTGCTGATGTAATTGCAAATGCTTGTTCTTCAGTTAATGTCGCTAAATATTCATCACTTGGATAACTAAATCCATTTTCTTTTATATTCTCGACATTGCTTCCTTTAAACATGTTTTGTACGCGATATGTGATTTGATTTGCTACTCCTTCAACTGCTCCTGCTACTTCTTCGTTTTGAAGTGCTGCTGCACTTCCACCACCCATAATCATTGATGCAATTAATAATGCTTTCATTTTTATTCCTCCTTGATTTTTATTTATGAACACATTCTACACACAAATTGTGTGCTATATAAGGAGATTTTGTGTGAAACTTGTGAAAGTTAATAAAAGAAAAAAGAAACTCAAATTGATGAGTTTCTATTTAATATCTAATGCACTTAACCCTGCTAGATTTAACAAGTTCCATGGCTTATTGAAATTTGGTTGGAAAAAGAAATCCACGAAAGTCAATTCTTCTACTGTCATTTCTTTTTGGATACAAACACTTAATGTATTCATGGTTTGTGTTAGATCCATATGAGATAGAATTTGTCCTCCTAAGATAGCTCTTGTATCTTTATCAAAGACAATCTTCAACATTGCTTCGTCATAAGTTGGCATAAATTCAGGACGATTGTTGTCACGCACTGTCACAGTACCATAATTGATGTTCTTTTCAATTGCAACCATTTCGGTAACACCTGTTGAAGAAATACTCCACTCATATATTTTTATCCCCGATGTCCCTTGTGTACCTATGTGCTTCAAAGTTGGTTCCACTATATTTCTCGCAACAAGTGTTCCCATTCTAACTGCGTTAGTAGCGAGTGGTATATAACGTGTTTCTTTTGTAGGATTATAAAATATTGTTGCACAATCTCCACAAGCAAACACATCTTTCCTTGAAGTTTGCATGTATTCATCAACGATAATTGCCCCAAACTTATTGGTTTCTACTCCATGTGCAACAAGTCCAGTATTTGGTTTAAATCCAATACACATAATGACTAGTTCAGTTTCATATTCACCTTTATTTGTTTTTACTTTTGTGACTTTTCCTAATTCATTTCTTTCAAAAGCTTGTACTTTTTCACCAATTGCAAGTTTAACACCATGATCAGAAAATGCTTTCTCTGCAATATCTGTATATTCCTTATCTAAGTATTTATACATAATTCTTGGTTCAGCATCAATTAACGTAACTTCTTTTCCTTGTATTTCAAAAGCTTCAGCAAGCTCTACTCCAATATATCCTGCACCTACGACGGTGATCTTTTTAACATCTTTTGCCATAGCGATGATTTGATTTGAATGTGTAAAGTTTTTTGATAACAATACATTATCAGAATAAATTCCTTCTATTGGTGGAATCATTGGCCATGAGCCAGTCGCGATTACTAACTTGTCATAACCATCTGTGATTGTTTCATTTGTCTCTAGATTTGTAACATGTACCTGTTTCTGATCAAAATCAATTTTATTTACCTCATGAAGCATTTGCGTTTTAACACCTAACTCCATTAACTCATTTGGCGAGCAATAGAACAATCCATTTTGATCTTTCACAACACCACAAACATATAATGCAATACCACACGATAAGAACGAGATATTGTTGTTTTTTTCATATACTGTAACTTCAGCATTTGGATGAAGTTTCTTAATATTTAATACAGCTGCAGTACCAGCATGGGTACAACCAATAACAATAATTTTCATTGTATATCCTCCTTTGATTACATCTTAATTATAATACTACTAAAAAAGGATTTGTTGTAATACGATAATAATTATTCATTAAATCGTTATCATTATTGTAAAAAAAAGATTGAATCATCAATCTTTAGTTTCGTTTATCATTCGCAATTTGAACAGATGCTTTCTTATCGCTGAATTTAACACTTTTCAATTTTTTCATCACTGTAGCCTCATGTATCGGTTCGGTTGAGAAAAATGAAAAATTATCTCTAATTGTTACATCTTTAATTTGAGAGTTACGTAGATTCGTATTTTGAGAAATAAAATTCGCAAACTTACTTGGTGTTAGACCATCACTTGCTCCTAAGTTAATATGAAATCTAATGTCAGATTGATTGGTCTTCCCGCCGCGGCTTCCACCACTACGAGATTTACCTTCATAACCACCTTGTTCTTTTTTTCTTCCACGTTCTCTTGCACCACTTTCGCGGCGATTCGAGGTTCTACTGCCCCTACTACTTTTTGAAACATCCTCATTGATATCTTCATCAATCTTCGATGAAACATCATTTTTTGCAAGTTTACTTAATAATGCAGAAACAACGGATACTGCTTCATTTTCTTCAAGTAATTTTGTTGCAATATCATCATAAACTGAAAGGTTTGTTTCTAAAATAATATTTGTAATATCTTCTACTTCTTTTTCTTGTCTTACTGCTTCAACTCTTTCAGTTGTTGGAACATTTCTTTTCTTAATTGGTGAGTGAGAAAATCTCATGACAGCGTCTAATCTGCTCATTTCTTTCTTCGTTACCAATGTTAATGACATTCCTTTGTTCCCAATACGTCCTGTACGTCCAATTCTATGAACATAATATTCTGCTTTTTCTGGAACATCAAAATTAATTACAACCTCAACATTTTTAATATCTAGTCCTCTAGCTGCAACATCTGTTGCTACTAATATATCCAAAATTCCAGAATGGAATTTGTTCAGTACTTGAAGTCTAGTTGTTTGTTGTAAATCACCATGGATTTTATCAACATTGTATCCCTTTTCGATTAATTGGTTGGTAATGTCATCCACTTTTCTTTTCGTATTACAAAAGACTAAAGTAAGTTTTGAGTTGTAAATGCTAAGCAATCTTGCGACAGCTTCTACTTTATTCTTTTCATTCACGTTGTAATAATACTGTGTGATGTCTTTATTTGTTTCTTCATCTTCAATCACTGAGATATGTTGTGCATTTTTCATATATCTCTTGGTAATATCTAGTATTGCTCGTGGCATTGTTGCCGAGAACATTACTGTTTGTCTATCTTTGTTCGCATTTTCTAAAATTGTTTCAATATCTTCTTTGAATCCCATTTTAAGCATTTCATCTGCTTCATCAAGAACTAAGAATTTAATGTCTTGCAATTTTATTAATTTACGATTAATATGATCAATTGTTCTACCTGGAGTACCTACAATAATTTGTGGTTTTTTCTTCAAACTTAATATTTGTCTAGAGATTGGTTCTCCTCCATATACAGATACTGTTTTTAACCTAGGTACATACTTACCAATTTTGTCAATTTCGCCTTTGACTTGAACTACAAGTTCCCTTGTAGGGCATAAGATAATTGCCTGAATTTTTGGATCATCGTAATCGATCATTTCAAGGATTGGAAGTGTGTACGCCGCGGTTTTACCTGTACCAGTTTGGGAATGCCCAATAACATCTTTTCCTTCAATTATGAGTGGGATTGTTTGAGCTTGTATGTCTGTAAACTCTTCGAAACCCATCTCCGTTAGTGCTTTTTCAATATTTTTATTTTCGTATATCATAAGTCCTCCTTAACACAAAACAATTAAGTGTAACACAAATCTCAAAAAAGTAAAGATATATAAAATAATTATTTCAAATAAATTAGTCTTTGTAAAGAAATTATCATATAATAGTAATTGGGTGATAATATGGTGAAACAAGAACGATTCCAATTCATGAAACAAATCTTTAAATTTCTGTTTTTAATGAACAACCTAATACTTGGTTTCTTTGTGATAGGTTTTTTAATATTTATTTATCAATATAACTATTTATACAACAGCAATGACAATTATACATGGATATATAGTGCTTCAATGCAAACACTTGCTGCCTTGATTGCTCTACTGCCAATTTCTTTTAGTTACTATCTTCATAAAATCGAAGACCAAAAGAGCAAAGAATTTGATAGTTATATTCTTAAAAAATTAGAAAAAGATGTTTATTATGAAATGATGTTTGTTATTATGTTTAGTCTGCTTTCTATCATCATAAATTTAGGAAGTTTATTCTTTAGGTTCAATTACTCAACTGCAGTTATTGCAACTGGCTTTACACTATTTAGTGTCCAGTTTGTTGTAATTTACATCTACCGTTTATTTGATCCAGATCGTGTATTTGATATTTTAAAAGAGTTTGACGTGGAAACAGAAATAAGTACTGAAGGCACACAAAAAATCGTGACTCTTGATGAATTTATCACAATCTATTTACAATTAGAAACCGTAGTAAAAGATTATATATCAAATGAAAACGATAATTCTTTGATTGATAAATTGCCTCTATATGATATTGTTGATAATCTTTCAAAAGACTTCCCAGTATTAGAGGAATACTATAAAGATTTTAAAGAAATCATTTTTCATAGAAATAATTTAATACACAATTACAATGAAGTTACTGTGGATTATAATAAATATTCTCGAATCCTTGAATTGATCAAAGTATTTGAAAAATATAATGACCAATTCATCTCAGATAAAATTTTCAGCAATGTCTCAGCTGTAAAGAATATTATTGAAATTGCTTTAACAGAGTACTCAAGTGATTATCGAAATAAAGATAAATCTGTAGATAATATTCAAATTTCTACTTATGAAGAAGACGTATCTTCATTGTTACAATCGTACTTTATCAGTGATTACTATGAAACGCTTGATTTTGAAGAATCGGAAGACATGGATTTTGAAATCATACAAAATAATTATTCAAACCGAAAACTCTTAGGAATTGATTTTAAAATGACTGACAGTAAAAATTTCAAGATATTGTCAAAACCATTATTAAGTAAATTAATGAACAAATATTTATATATTTTTATTATCAACTATGATTTGGCCTTAAATCAGTTTGAAGTTCACTATTTAACAAAAGACAAAAAACAAAGGTCTGATATTTTCAAAATTAAATAACACCAAAAAAGTGGTGTTATTTTTGTTTATTTAAAAACCTTATTACATTATTATACCTGTAATAGGTTGTATGATATAATTAATTATTATACGAACCTTTACACCATTAGATTGGAGGATAACATGAACATTACTGAGTTAACTAAAATAAAAAGTGATTATTTAGCAACAAATCCTATCTTTAATGAGCCTAAAAACGTTCATCCTTTAGAACATAGAATTGTATTGAAAAATTATCAAATCATCAATCCTGAAGAAATTGTTGAATATATTTCTAAAGATGGTTATTTTGCGTTTTCTAAGGCAATAACAATGTCACAAAGTGAAGTGATTGAGATGATCATTCAGTCCAATTTGAGAGGTCGTGGAGGTGTCGGTTTTCCAACTGGACTAAAATGGAAATTCACACTTGCAAATGAGTCTGATGAGAAATATGTCATTTGTAATGCAGATGAAGGGGAACCAGGAACATTTATGGATCGTCATATCTTAGAGGGTGATCCTCATAGTATTATTGAAGGAATGATGATAGCTGGATATGCAATTGGTGCAAGCAAAGGATACATTTATGTGAGAGCAGAATATCCTCTTGCGGCAAAAAGACTTCAAATCGCTATTGACCAGGCAAAGGATTTACATATTTTGGGGACCAATATTTTTGAAACAAAGTTTAGTTTCGAGATTGAAATTCGCCTTGGCGCAGGAGCTTTTATATGTGGAGAAGAAACTGCATTGATGGAGTCAATTGAAGGTAAAAGAGGACTCAGTAGAAACAAGCCTCCTTTCCCTGCAGAAAACGGATTATTTGGTAAACCAACCGTGATTAATAATGTCGAGACTCTAGCAAATGTCCCATTTATTTTGTTACATGGTCCGGATAAATACAAAGAGCTTGGCACTGAAAAATCAAGTGGGACAAAAGTATTTAGCCTTTCAGGAAAAATCAAAAATGGTGGCATTTATGAAGTGCCAATGGGAATCACTTTAAACGAGATTATTTATAAACTTGGTGGGGGAATGAAAGAAGGCAGTCAATTTCATTTTGCATTTTCCGGTGGACCAAGTGGAGGTGTCTTACGTGAAGAACACCTTCACTTAAAAGTAGACTTTGATAGTTTGATTCCATTTGATTCTATAATGGGTAGTGGGGGCATCATCATCTTTGATCAAAATGATTGTGTAATAGATACGATAAAGCTATTCATGGAATTCAACAAAGAAGAATCATGTGGTAAATGCACTCCATGCCGTGAAGGTACAGGAATTTTATTTGATATGTTAGATGATATTACTGGAGGAACTGCAAATTTGGATACAATTGATGCATTAAAATATCTTGGCCGAATGGTTCAAACCTCTTCTCTTTGTGGTCTTGGCCAAGCTGCTCCAAATCCGATATTCTCGACATTACGATATTTTAAAGACGAATTTGTCAAACACATAGAGCACAAATCTTGTTCTGCTGGGATATGCACCTTTGACAAAGTTATGGAGGAAGAATAACAATGAAAGAATTCATGATAACAATCAACGGTTTTCCGTATATAACAAATAGTGAAGAAACAATTCTTGATACTTGTAAGAAACACAATATCTTTATACCAACGTTCTGTCACGATGAAAGATTCACGAGTGATGGTAGTTGTCGTATGTGCGTAGTTGAAGTGAATGGGCAGAAAAAGCTTCAAACTTCATGCACTTTATATCCGCAAGAAGGCATGGTAATAAACACCTTATCCGAAGATGTTGTCATTGCTAGAAGAGAAATTCTCAAAATGATATGGTCAAAGCATAAAGGAGAATGTGAAGATTGTGATAGTTCTGGAAACTGTAAACTTGAACTATACTTACAAAAATATGATATTCCGAAAGAAAGAGCGTATAAATTAAAAGATTCTAAAAAAAGCACAAATGAGAATCCATACTTTACACTAGAAAGTGGAAAATGTATTTTATGTAATATGTGTATCAATATTTGTACCACCATTGAAGGAGGAAATGCGATTTCTTTAGAAGGAGAACAAAATAATCCTTATATCACATTTCGCTTTGAAGATGGGAAAGACTATGCGCAATGTTTAACCTGTGGAGAATGTATCGAAATTTGTCCAACAGGTGCAATAAAGAGCAAGAACAAATGATTGACCCATCAAAGGAGCTGACTTTATGAGAGAATTATCCAATCAAAACTTAGAAACATTTAAAACCAAAATGATGAAGTATAAAAAGACAAAAGGACCACTAATTCCTATATTGCATGAAGCCCAAGAGATTTTCGGGTATATTCCACTTGAAGCTCAACAAATGATTGAAGAAGAATATGGTATACCAAACGCTTTTATTAATGGCGTTATATCTTTTTATGAAATGTTTTATCATGAACCAACGGGAGAATATCATATTGGTGTATGTAGCGGGACATCATGCCACATCAATCGTTCTAAAAGAATTCTTGAAGAATTAAAGAAGGAACTCGGTATAGAAGTTCACGAAACAACAAATGATGGATTATTTACAATTGTTAATGTAAAATGTATCGGAAGATGTAGCGAAGGCCCAAATCTAACCGTTAATAACAAAGTGTACAGTCAAGTCACTGTTGAAGACGTAAGTCATATAATATCTGAATTCAAAAAAAGTTAACTTTTCTAGTTAACTTTTTCATTGCCTTTTACAAACCATTTTAAAACCACTTTCTTGTCGAAGAAATCCATAATCAATCCACTTCCAATTAGTGTATTTATGGTTCCTATCCCGATTCCTACAATATGGCCATTCCACAAACCAAAAATGATTGCCAATGAAAACGCAATGATATATACCAAATAAGTACCTTTTGAGACACTATTTAATCGATGTTGAATCACACTCAAAAATACATCCATAGGATGAACTGCCAAGTAAACTCGTAAATGTAAAGCAATTGAGAAGAGTAAGATTAGAAGACCAAATGTATTAACCAGGATTCTAAATATAATTTGTAGTTCACTAAGTTGTGGCAAGTACATAATGAATAGATCTGTCAATAATCCAAATGTGAATAAAAATAGAAAAGACTGAAGAAACTCCATTACATCAACTCTTCTTCTTATAACATTTGCAGCGATGTAAAAAAATACAGACAGAATAATGAACCCAACTCCAAGCGTTAAATTGAACGTGTTTGAAAAATTCTTAACTCCACTTCCCCAAGCTGTCATCCCTAGTTCAGTTTCTGACATTAATGCGGTTCCCAATGCATTTCCAACAACTGCGATCATTAAATACAATAATTTCTTCATTGTTTCACCATTTTTTCTCATTAATTACTATTCACAGTTCCTTTTACTCGCAATTATAATCATGATTATATCATTCTCAAAAAATTAATTCTATCTCTTTTTGTATTTATCTTTTTCTATGTCTTAAATCACCTTGCATTTATGAAATGGGTAGAGTATGATACAATAGAGTTAAACCGATATTTATATGAAAAGGTGGTATGACGATGGATAGTTCAGAACCAAAACATCAAAGAAGAGTTCGTTATAAAGGAACTCATCCAAAAACATTTCGTGCAAAGTACAAGGAACTTCAACCTGAAAGATACAAAGAAACAATCGATAAGATTATAAAGAAAGGAAATACCCCAGCAGGGATGCATCGTTCTATTTGTGTGGATGAAATCATGAACTTTCTCGATATCAAATCAGGTCAAATTGGATTTGATGCAACACTTGGATATGGCGGACACAGTCAAGAAATGTTAAAACGTTTGAATAATAACGGCCATTTATACGCTGTGGATAAAGACCCAATCGAGATGAGAAAAACTCAAGAACGTTTAAACAACTTGGGTTATGATTCAAGGATACTCACTGTAGAAAATATCGATTTTTCCGATATTGACATTGTTTGTGCAGTATCTGGGAAATTCAATTTTGTTCTTGCTGATCTTGGTGTATCTTCCATGCAGATTGATAACCCTGAAAGAGGGTTTTCATACAAAATAGATGGGCCACTTGATTTGAGAATGAACCCCAAACAGGGAATTCCAGCCTACCAAAGATTACGAAGTATGAATTCAGAAGAAATCGAAGGAATGTTAATCGAAAATGCTGATGAACCTTATGCTAGAGAAATTGCAGAAGAAATAACTCAGCATTATCAAAATGGAAATGAAATTACAACCACCACTCAATTGAGAAATATAATCGAAAAAGCATTGGATTTTATTCCAAAGAGCACAAAGTCTGATGATATTAAAAAGTCATGCCAGCGTACATTTCAAGCGATTCGAATCGACATCAATCATGAATTCCATTCTCTATTTGATTTTCTTGAAAAACTCCCAGAAGTATTGGCTGAGAATGGTAAAGTTGCAATTTTATCTTTTCACTCTGGTGAAGATCGCCTTGTAAAAAAAGCCTTTAAGCAAGGCTACAAGGAAGGAATATACAAGGTCATTTCTCCAGAACCAATCCGTCCATCTATGGAAGAACAAAGTTCAAACAGTCGTGCTCGTTCTGCAAAATTACGTTGGGCTATTAGAAATTAAATGCATGTAATCAAAAAGTCATCAGACGATGACTTTTTTTGTACAAAAATCTCTATTTTTCACCTGCCACTCATATATTTCATAGCACAAATGACATTTCCTCGTGAAAAGAGACAAATTGTATTTTTTAATATATGCAATTCTTATTCTCGATATTATCCCATTTTTACTAAAGCACTAATCCACTCAACTAAGGGTTGCTTGCTGAAGTAGGTAAATGAATTTACAATTATATTGAAAGGATTGATAAAATGATACATAAACGAAAAAAGAGTACAATAACAATTTTGAACTACCATATTAGTCAACTAATTATTGAAAAAAAGGTCCATGTGATTTTTCTTTTTATTCTCAACATGATTATTTCTGGTGTATTACCATTGCTAATGGTTATACTTCCTAAACTAATTATTGATGCTGTAAGTTTAAAGGATTATGATTATTTAGTGCAAGTCATGATAGTATTTGCAGTCCTAATCACCTTTTTGTCAACAATCTCCAATTTTATTTTCACATATTTAAGAGCTCAAGGCTTAGCAGGTCGTATGAATCAAACTAAACTTTTTAATAAAAAATTAAAAAGTATCCCATTTTCATTTTTAGAAAGTGCACAGTTTCAATCCGAAAAGAAAGCCGCTCAAGCAACTCTCACAATGGGTAGTTCAGGATTTGAAGGTACCTTTGATGATGTTAGTAGGATTTTACCTAAGATTATTTCTATTATAGGTTTCTCAATTATTCTTGGTCTATTCAATGTTTATATTATTCCAATAACAATCGTTGTTTGTTTTATTCAATATCGTATTTCATTAAGAGGTAGCAAATATGCTTTAGCGCGTAATGATGAATTACAAGAAGAAAAAAGAAAAGCAGATTATTTTATAGAAGTTAGTACAGACTTCTCCTATGGAAAAGACATTCGTGTGGAACAAATAGAAGGTCAAATCATCAATCGATTATCAAAACAAAACAAAAGAGTTATGAAAGTATTCAAAGAGATTTCCTTTTTCAAATACAGGATGAATCTATTTGACATTGTATTTATCATTTCAATCAATGGCCTAATTTATTACTTAGTAGTAGTTGCATATTTTTCTAATCAAATCACTGTTGGAACTGTTGCCATGACCATATGGACAATCTTGGCGATTACTCTCGATCTTCAGTTTGTCTTTAAGAATCTTGCAAAACTACAAGAAGATACAAATTATACAGATAAATTCTTACAATTTTTAGACAAAGATTTTTCCAATGAAACATGGGGTTCTAAACAAATCAATACTTCAGATATTTCAATAGAATTTAAAGATGTTTATTTCAAATACCCAAATTCCGAAGAGTATGTACTAAAAGGCCTCAATTTTAAAATTAAAGCAAAAGGGGTTATGGCACTAGTCGGAATAAATGGTGCTGGAAAAACGACGATAGTTAAGCTATTATGCGGTTTCTATCAACCTTTAAAAGGTAATATCCTAATCAACGGTGTTGATATGAAAGAATATGATATTTTCAGTTATCGAGAAAAACTAGCTATTGTGTTTCAAGATGTAAACATATATGCTGCCAGTGTATTAGAAAACATTACTGGACCAAATCCAAGTGATAAAGATATTGATAGAGCAAAGACCTCATTAGAAAAGGTTGGTTTACTTGACAAAGTATTATCATATCCAAATGGTTTTCAACAAAGTTTATTAAAAGTAATTGACGAAACTGGAACAGATTTATCTGGAGGAGAAGCACAAAGACTTTCTATTGCAAGAGCAATTTATAAACAAAATACAAATATCATTATTTTAGATGAGCCAACAGCCTCATTAGATGCAGCAAGTGAACGTGAGATTTACAATAATTTTTATCAGTTAATAGATGATCGCACTTCAATTGTAATTTCCCATCGTTTGGCCTCTACTCGTTTTTGTGATAGTATCTTATTCTTAGAAAATGGAAAGGCAATAGAAAGTGGTACTCATGAACAATTAATGAATATTGAACATGGGAAATATCGAGAGATGTTTGTCACACAAGGGAAATACTATCAGGAGGAAAACAATGATGAGTTATAGACAAAAAGCGTTAAAATTATACAAACTGACATTTTCTTTATCCAAGTCATTTTATATTTTTGCAATACTTCGCGCACTTGCACAAACTGCAAAGGCATTCGTTGGTGTATATGGTTTAAAATTAATTATTGATTCACTCCTGAAAGCCGATTACAATCAGGCACTAATTTCGGTTGGGATTGTAATTTCACTAGAAATTATTTGCCATATGTTATTTCTAACATTTGATATTAGTTTGATTAATCGAACTGAATATTTAATCAGAAGAGTGAAAGAACATTTATCAAAAAAACTAATGAATACCGAATTTAAATATTTAGAAGATCCAAAATATTTGGACATTGCAGATAAATCAATTTTTGCAATTGAGAATTTTGGTGCACTAGATAATTACTTGAATGCAACCATTGAATTATTTAGTAATTTTTTAATCGTATTAACACTTTTAAGTATTCTTATTTATTTCAATCCTCTTATACTCATTATCATTACTATAGCAGTCTTATTCAATAGAATCATTTTAAAGAGGAGTTCAAAAAAACAAATTAAAAAGTTTGATGAACTTGGTCCTATTAATCGTAAATATACTTATTATAGTCGGGCTGTTTCGGATATAAAGTATGCAAAGGAGTTTGCATTTTATCCACTGTCAGATTTAATTTATGAGAATTCTATTACTTACTTAGAAGAAACATCCAAATTCATGACCAAATTCTATTTGATTATTGCAAAGTATCAATCATATGCGACAATTGTAAATAGTTTGCAAGTTGCATTACTATATTTAGCAATTGGGTATCTTTCAATTTCTCAAGGTTTTGGTATTTCCAGTTATGTTTTTGTAACTACTTCTGCAATTAAAGTAAGTAGTTCAGTGAACCTATTTATAAATGGTTTTGTAAGAATAAGAGAAAACACACAACTTCTTGCTCCTATCATCGAGGTAGATTCTTTTGAAGATGCAATTACAAGATCCAATGAAGGAATTTTGGCTGAACCTTTGCATTCTTTGGAGTTCAAAAACGTTTCATTTTCATACCCTTCCAATGACACGATAATATTAGATGATGTTTCATTCACCATAACGCAGGGAGAGAAAGTCTCTATTGTTGGATTAAATGGAGCTGGAAAAACGACGTTAGTAAAGTTGATTTGTCGATTTTACACACCTACAAAAGGGCAGATTTTATGGAATGGTGTTGATATCAATAACTATCAATTTGAATCATATATTAATCAAATCGCAGCTGTGTTTCAAGATTTTAAATTATTTGCACTAACACTATTTGAAAATGTTGATATGAGTCAAATAGATGAAAAAAAAGTAAACGAATGTTTTGATAAGGTTGGTTTAAAAGAAAAAATCAATCGCCTACCAAATGGTATAAACACGTACTTATCAAAACAATATTATGTTGATGGAACAGAACTCTCTGGAGGAGAACTACAAAAGGTCGCAATCGCGAGAGCAATGTATAAAAAATCATCATTAAATATATTAGATGAGCCTACCAGTGCATTAGATCCATTAAGCGAGGCAGAAGTATATGATAATTTTGCAAAATTAGTGGAAGGAACAACTACATTATACATATCACATCGAATGAGTAGCTCAGTGTTCTGTGACCGAATTATTGTTTTAAATAATAAGAAAATTGAAGCGATTGACTCTCATAAAAATCTAATAAAAAATCATCAGGGTAAGTATTACGAATTATTCAATTATCAAAAAGAATATTATGTTGAATGACATAGTTGTCAATTTATTAATTAATATCGGATTATTTTATCTATACGCCTTACACACATTCTGATTAATGATAACATTACAAAATAAAAGCGCTTAATTAAGCGCTTTTTTCTATTGAGTATTTCACAAGAACTTAAATAGAGATTTTATTTTGAAATCCATATGCTTTTTCAATCTTGTTTGAATTATTTTCAATATTACTACAACACTGATTGCGTTATATTGATATTAGATTAGTTTTTTCAGAAGATATAAATAGATTTACCGAAATTCAATTTAGACGATATCAGCAATAAATCTGTATCCCACTCCAGATTCAGTTACAATATACTTTGGATTGGCTACATCATCTTTAATTTTTCGTCTAATATTACCCATGAAAACTCGTAATGATTGATAATCATCGTTCGAATCATAACCCCATACTTTTTCATGAATCATTTTATGTGTGCACACTTTTCCATGGTTAGATACAAGATATTTTATAATGTTAAATTCAATTGGTGTAAGATGGGATTCAGCATCATTGATTTGAACAATTCGTCTATCAAAGTCTATCAATAACTCACCAAAACAGACAATCTCAGATTCAATCAAGTTAATATTGTAGCGCCTCATTACTACCTTTATTCTTGCTAGAAGTTCATTCACTCCAAAAGGCTTTGTTAAAAAATCATCAGCTCCCAGTTCAAGTGCCTCCACCTTTTCTTCTTCTTTAAATCTTGCAGAAATAATGATTATTGGAACATCTGAATATTCTCTTATTTTTTTAAGAACTTCAACACCATCAATATCGGGTAATCCTAAATCTAATAAAACCAAATCAAAACTCCCATTTTGAATAGAATTAATTGCTTCCATTCCAGATTTCGTTTTTACAACTGAGTACTTGTTTGATTCAAGTGCAATAGAGACCATTTTAACAATTCCTTTATCGTCTTCCACTAATAAAATATTTTGGTACATAATTACACCACCTATAACGGCAACACAATGTCAAATGTTGCCCCATTATCTTTATTATTGTATGCCTTAATATTTCCTCCATGTTTTTCAACAATTGCCTGACAGATGGTTAATCCAAGTCCGAACCCTCTTCGATTATCCTTTTTTTCATTGGTAAAATAATCACTATCAAAAATTCGGGCAAGATCATCCTCATTAATCCCGCCTCCATTGTCTGAAACCAAAATATGAACTTTATTATCGTGAAGATAATACTGAACTTGAATTTCAGAATCTTCATTTGTATGTTGTATCGCATTATCCAGTAGGTTTGTGATAACTTGAATCAATAGTTTAGCATCAATATTCATAATAATAACTTCATCGCTTTTTTCAATGAAAAGTTTGTGCTTTAGGAGTCTTTTCTTTATGTTATTTGTTGCTTGTGATACAATCTCATCCACAGATTCTTTTGTTTTTTGAAGCTGTACTTCTTCATTTTGAAACTTGGTCATCTGAAGTATATTTTCCATTAACAAAGCCATCGAATCAACTTCATCAATTATTTCTGACAAAACTACTCTTCTTGTTTCTTCATCAATGTCAATTTCATTATACAAAAGAGTAGATCCTGTTAAAATGCTTGTTAGAGGAGTTCTTAAGTCATGTGAGATACTTCGCAAAATTTGATTTTTAAACCGCTCATTTTCCGCCATAAATCTACTGTTTTCTTCATCAGCTTTGGCAAATTCCTTTTGCATGACAATTTTGTATAAGTTGATAATTGCATTTAAAAAATCATTTTCATATTTTTTTAGGTTCTCGGTAATTTCAACTAGTAATGCAATTTTATGTCCGGTTATCACAGAAATTCCTATAATTCTAAAAGGTAAATCTGGTTTATATGATGTTCCCGCCCCAATATGTGATCCAGTCTTGATTGCAAACTCAATATGCTTAATATACTTACTAAATTCAAAATGATTGTTGTACGCTGAATATATTTTTCCATCCATATATAGATAATTACTAAACCCAGTGTTCTTTTGAATAATTTCAATGAAAAAGGTATTAATTCTTTTCGTACTACTTATAGATAATAGTCCTTTGGCTACATTATATAGTGCATCTGTTTTTTGCTCCCCCTCTTGTGCTCTAGTAGCCTCTTTATGTAACTTTTGCATGAGTGAGGAAATTAAAAATGAGACAATCAAAAATATGACTAAAGTAATAATGTACTTGGAGTTTTCGATCATGAAAGTATATTTTGGATCTGTGAAGAAAAAATTAAAAAACAACACTAGAACAATCGCAGTAATAAATCCGAAAATATAGCTGCGAGATTCCATAATAACAAGCACTACAGAAATAATGAACAGCAATAGAATATTTTCATATCCAAACGAAAAAGCTTCAAATGTAAAGCTCAATAAAATTGAAAGTATGAAAATTGCATAGATTTTCCATAATTTAAAGAATTTATTTATCAATTTCATCAAGCACCTACTTTCTAAATTTATTTATAACATTCACAATTGAAATCATTACAATTAGAATTTCCAATCTACCGATAAACATTAAGATTGAACCCATCCACAAGATTATATTAGGTGAATAATATGTAAATAATCCAACTGATAGTCCTACTGTTCCAAGTGCTGAAGCTGTCTCGAACAAACTTTGTTCCAATGTGTAACCATGACCAACAAAAATCAATGCTCCAAGAAACAAAAACGAGAAATAGATTAGCACGAATACATATGTGCTATTTATCATTTTATCGGATATTTCCTCTCTTTTATTAATCTTATAAACGGTTTTCTTATAAACCAAACGTTTACTAGAAACTGAATCTCTAAAATACCAAAAAATAGATTTAAGAATAAGGATAGTTCGAAACTGCTTAATACCTCCTGCAGTAGATCCGATACCCCCACCAATTATCATTAATAATATCATCATTAAAAGAAAAATGGAAGAAAATACTGCAAAGGTAGGTACTGAACTGAATCCAGTAGTGGTTGCAGCTGAGACGAATTGAAACAATGTAATACGGAATGAACTAACATAACTCATATTTTGAAATTTAGAAACAATCAATGCGAATAATGGCACAAATATCAAAATAACAACAATTATGTATTTAAGTTCTGAGTGCTTTCTCACTTTATTAAACTTTCCAGTAATAATATAGTGGTGGATTAAAAAGTTAGTACCACCCAAAAGCATCAAAACAATAATGATAATCTCTATCATAAGACTCTGATAATGGTATATACTATCTACTTTAGTTGAAAAACCACCTGTAGAAATAGCTGCAATCGAATGGTTGATAGCATCAAATATTGACATTCCAAAAACCGCTAAAAATATTGTCCCAATCGTGATATATATAAAATAAATCCCTATGATTCTCCTAGCTGACTTTACTAAATTCGGGCTTAATTGATCATCATGTCCTTCTGCAGCATAAATTGCATAAGTATTTTGTTTTGATAATATCGAAACAAAGACCAATACCAACCCAACACCACCAAAAAATTGCAATTCACTCCTATACAGTAAAAAAATTTTGGGGGTTACTGAAACATCCATCACGCTAAGTCCCGTTGTGGATAAACCACTAGCTGACTCAAATATAGCTTGTGTGAAACTATAATTATTCAATAAAGCTATGGGAAAAGAAGCTATTACAATTGCCATAAGCCATATTAATACAATTAACCATAATGAGTTACGATCAAATTTTATTGCATTATGATACTCTTTATTAAAGTATAACAAGATGTATCCAATAAATATGGTAAGTATACCTGGTAAGGCAAAATACTTAATTTGTTCAGATTCTTCAGGAAAAAAAAGCACTGTAACAATTGGTATTATGATGATCGATCCTATAATCATCATAAATATTCCTATATATGAGTAAATTGATCGTGCTTTTGAGTTCATATCATTACCTCCTTAACTTATGCGGAATAACATGTTTAACTGTTCTAGAGATTCTGATTTAGACACAATATATAAAACATCTCCACTCAATAATGTTGTATTTCCGTTTGGTATAATTATTTCGTCTTCACGAAGAAGACAAGATATGTTGATATTAATTGGTAGATTAATTTCTTTTAATTGTTTTTCGATATACTCACTATTATCTTGCAATTTGATTTTGCTCAAAGAAACATCATCATTATCTATGTTAAGTAACTGATAGATGTCATTTGAAAGTGATTCTTTTTCAATTACTTTTGCGACTAGATAAGTTGATGACAATGCAGAATCCACACCTAATTTTTCAAAGATATCTACATCCTTAGGATTGCTCACAGATGAAATCGTCTTTTTTACATTGAATAATTTTTTTGCTATTTGACAAGACACATAGTTTATTTCATCTCGCTCACTCAATGAAATAAATATGTCTGCATTTTTAATATCCGCCTCTTCAAGCACATATTTTTTTGTTGGGTCACCATAAAATATTGGAATATCAGAGTGATTTTTTAAATACTCACAAGTATTGCGATTGCTATTGATTACGATAAGTTTGCACTTCTTATTCTTAAATATTTTAAGTAGAAAGTCTGCTTGAGAGCTACCTTCACTGATTACTATTTTCATTATTCCCACCTCCAAAATTGCGGTTAAACTCATCCATTGATAACTTAAATGGATAAATTGCATGAATACTAGTGTTTTCTATCAAAGTGCTTTTTTCAATATCACCCAATCTAAGATATACTTTATCAACAAAATAAATCATACTAGCAATATGCGACACGAAGATATTTGTATTGTCATTGTTTGTTGTAGCTATCAAAATATCAGCATCTTCTATCCCTGCTTGTTCAAGAACTTCAGAATCAACTGCATCTCCAATATAACGATAGCCTGAATATTGATCATTCAATTTTCTGAAAGCATCTCCATCCTTATCAATAATTACAACTTCATGACCCTTCACCGATAACTCTGATGCAATATACGATCCCAATCTACCTGATCCAATGATTATTGCTTTTTCTCTTTTCATTTCAATCACCACTCTTTTCTTCTGTATAAGAAACTATAAACATAGTATTTATATACTCGATTCCCTTATATGTATCTAAAACAAAAAAATCTTCTTCAATATTCATTAAGATCCCAGTTAAAGTAGTAAACCCATGCGTTGAATTTAAATAAATTTTGATTCGTTTTCCAATCATTAATTGTTTCATATATTCATCACTCCTTTACACCCTAATTCTATAAAAACTTGTGTAAAGTATAAATTGCTAATCCTATCTATATGTATAAATATTTTATAAAGAAAATTGTTTGAGATAAATTCTAATGATAAATAGAAACTTCACTGTTCTTTAAGTAACTATAATGATATAAGGCTTTCTTGAGCTATTTGACCTTATTTCAAACACAAAAAAACACCTGCTTTACAGGTGTAAATCATATGCTAACAACCTAAGAAGATATTGTTCTAAGAAAACAGCAATAACCCAATAATTATTTTTAGTTCCCTGAGTAAACCTTGTAAAAGAAGTTCTGCACTGCTATGAAAGAAGGTTTGATACGTGTCCAATTTATCTTGACTAGTGCACTAGAGGTGTTAATAATTTTCGCTAGTTACTGTTCAAAATACACTAAACAGTCCAAAATCGAATGACATTTTTTAGAATTTCTACATACTTTTAATTTGACAAACTGATATCAATATATTTAATCTCCATTTCATTTGAAACTTTCTATAATTAATATCCCTTCAAAATCAAATGAATGTCTCAAAATCGTTTTGTGACTGAAGAGAAATGCGCCACCTTGTGTATTAGGTTTTAAAATATTATTTACCATAAGTACCTGTGACGAATATTTCAACGCTTGTTGATGATAATTCTTCAATTCTTGAGCCCATTCTTCAAGCGTATAGTCTACATGAACTGGCCAAAGAATATTCTTTTTTTGCTTAAAATGATGTATTGTTTTCTCATCCCATAAGTCACCACATAAAGCTATATGAAAAAAATTATCATCTATTTTAAATATTGGTGATTCCATTCCTTCTTTGTATCGCGAATTTGTTACTTTAGGATCTTTCCATCCCTCTGATATGCGCCTATAGTTTATTATTTTATCACCATTTTTTGATAAAATGATATAACTGCTATAAATATGTTCCTTATGTAGTTCAAAATAACCAAATCCTAAACCTATTTGATATGCTCTACATGCTTGCATCATAGATTTCATCACAGAACCATGACTTGGAATAGCAATATTTCTATCTATGTCAAAACACCAACTTAAACTATCAAATCCTTGAAAAAATGCTTCACCAAAAAACAAATAATCTATACTCAGTTTATTTGCCTTTTGCATATATTCTATGATTTTATTTTTGTTATGTTGAATGTCTTTATTTCTACATTCAACTGATGCTAATCCAATTTTCATTAAAATGTCCTCTATAAAACGAAAATAATCTAATCTCTAAGTAATCCCAAAGGGATAACGTAAACACCATCTTCTCTTTGATATCCAAGTTCAGTGTTTGTAATTACCATTAGAAATGAAGGTTTCTTAGTTTTATGAATTCTAGCTAGTTTTGTAAGATTTGATGCAGCTTTTTCAACTTCATTCTCGCCTAATTTCACTTCAATGCCAGCCCATCTTCCATCTCTTAACTCTATGATTAAATCAACTTCTAATCCAGATGAGTCATTGTAATGATATACTTCGCCATCGATAGATTGTGCATACACTCTAACATCTCTGGAACAAATAGACTCAAAAAAGAATCCAAATGTTTCAAAGTCTTGTTTCAATTTTTCTACGGACAAACCGAGTGCCGCTACAGCAATACTGGGATCAACAAACTGCTTTTTGTCAGATGTTCTTATCGTACTTGCACTTCTAATTGCTGGTGACCAAGCTTTGATATTTTCAATAATATATAATCTTTGAAGTGCATTTGTATATGATTCATATGTTTTATAATCAATAGAAATGTCTTCGTTTTCTTGATCTTTATAAATGGTTTTGCTGGTTGCTAATGTAGATATATTTCTTGCATAACTTCGTATCAGTTTCCTTATTTTTTCTTTGTCTTTCTTCGTGCCATCTACTTCATCTACATCCTTTGATATTATACTTTCAAGTAAGTCTTTCGGTATAGCAAGCTGTTCTTTTAGTGGCAATTCTAGACTACCTGGCCATCCACCTCGACAAATATAATGTGCTATATCATTAATACTGATTTTAGATTTTGTTACACTAATTTTTTTGCCTTCAAATAAATCAAGCAATGAGACAGTTCCTATAGAATCTCCACTTTCAAACAAACTCATAGGTCGCATACAAATAGAATTAATTCTTCCGGTTCCTGTGTGTGATATATTAATATTTTGTTTCTTTGTAGATCCTGTTAGTAAATAAGCACCTTTATATTTATGATCATCTATATCCAGTCTGATAAAATCCCAAATTTCTGGTACTTCTTGCCACTCGTCAAAAAGAATCGGTTTTTCACCAGAAAGAACTTCATCTTTTGATATAGTTGCTAAGGTTTGGTATTGCCTTTTAGTTATTGGATTTTGCAATTTAACAATTGTTTTTGAATAAAGTTCAGCAGTAGTTGATTTTCCCGTCCACTTTGGTCCTTCGATGACTACTGCACCACTATATTTCATTTTACTTTCAATCTCTTTCTCAATAATTCTTTTCTTATAATTATCAGGTATCATAGCTATTACCTCCACTTATAGTATACACCAATTCCAATAATTGTAAAGCGTATATTCCAATTAATATCATCAAAACATTCCAATTAATATCAATTTCTTAGATAAAAATATGTATTACTAGCTATAAACGAGTAATTTACCCTCAAATCGTGTATTCCCTGGTGTAATCGTGTAAATCGAAGACAAATCGTGTAAACTGGCTTGTAATCGTGTAAGCATCTATTCATACATAAAGTTTTGTTCTAGATTCTAACAATTTTTCACATCAAAAACAACTCATGAAGATGAAAAAAAAGCCTTATTAAAGCAAAAAAAGGCTTGATACAATTGTATCAAACCTATGCTTTTGAATTGG